>NZ_QHJY01000260.1 GCF_003185805.1 Caulobacter sp. D5 | reverse complement strand
CGGTAGCTCGTCAGGCTCATAACCTGAAGGTCACAGGTTCAAATCCTGTCCCCGCACCCACTTTCCTGATAGACCAGCAAGGTCGATGTCGTCCGGCGTCGGCCTTTTTTGACGCCTCCGTTTACCACTCATAGTGGTATTTTGGCGACAGCTGAGCCTCCGCGCGCGAATTTTTCTGGCCAGCGGCCGCTTCCCACCCATAATCTCCGTGCAAAGGGCGTAGCGCGTGCCGCAGTTTTGCGTCATGAGTTGCTGTGGAAGGACGCGGGCCGGCAATTGGCCCGTCGATTGAGGTTTTGAGGATAAGATGGCGAACGGTGTCGTTAAGTGGTTCAACCCGGCCAAGGGCTTTGGCTTCATTCAGCCCGAGGACGGCGGCCAGGACGTGTTCGTCCACATCGCCGCGGTTGAACGTTCGGGCCTGTCGGGCCTGAATGAAGGCGATCAGGTGGCTTACGAGCTGGAAGAGGACCGCCGTTCGGGCAAGACCTCGGCCGGCAATCTGCGCGTGACCGGCCATGGCGCCGTTCCGGCCGGCGGCGCGCCGCGTCGTCCGCAGCGCAGCTTCGACGCTCCCCGTGGCGGTGGCTACGGTGGCGGCGGCGGTGGCGGCGGCACCGGCGAAGCCGGTACGGGCGTCGTGAAGTGGTTCAACAGCACCAAGGGCTTCGGCTTCATCCAGCCGGACAACGGCGGTGGCGACATCTTCGTGCACATCTCGGCCGTCGAGCGCGCCGGCCTGCGCGGCCTGAACGAAGGCCAGCAAGTCGGTTACGAACTCGAACAGGACCGCCGCTCGGGCAAGACCTCGGCCGGCAACCTGCGCATCCTCTAAGGGATCGGTCTTTCGGCTGGGCGCGGAGCGCCTGGCCGACTGCCGACCTGGCGAATTAGGCCCCGTCGGGACCTGGCTTCTGTCGCTGCGACAGGGGCGGGTTCCGGCGGGGCTTTTTCGTGCGCGCGATCCGGGCCTCAAGCGGCCTCCGGACGGCGCGCAAAAAGAATGGCGGCCTCCCTTGCGAGAGGCCGCCATCCAGATCGCAAGATCGCCGGCCCGAAAGCCGGCGGAGGCCTGATCAGCCCGCCTTGGCAGCCCGCTCGGCGGCCGCCTGGTTCACGGCCAGGGCGGTCATGTTGACGATGCCGCGGGCGGTGACGCTGGGCGTCAGCACGTGCACCGGCCGGCTCATGCCCAGCAGGATCGGACCGACCAGCAGGGCCTCGGTGGCGGCCGTCAGCAGGGTCAGCGCGATATTGGCCGCGTCCAGGGTCGGCATGACCAGCAGGTTGGCCGAGCCCTTCAGGGTGCTGTCGCCGACCAGGCGGTCGCGCAGGGCCTGGGAGAGGGCGGCGTCGGCGTGCATCTCGCCGTCGACCTCGAGCTCGGGCGCGCCGGCGCGGACCAGGGCCAGGGCCTCGCGCATCTTGCGGGCGGTCGGCGAGTTGGAGGCCCCGAACGAGGAGTGCGAGAGCAGGGCGGCCTTGGGCGTCAGGCCGAAGCGGCGCACCGATTCGGCGGCCAGCAGCGTCATCTCGGCCACCTGCTCGGCGGTCGGGTCGACATTGACGTGGGTGTCGCAGAAGAACAGCGTGCCGTTGTCGAGGATCAGCGACGACATGGCGTAGACCCGGCCGACGTTCTCGCGCTTGGGGATGATCGGCAGGACGTAGGTCATGTGCTGCCACCAGTCGCCGCTGCCGCCGACGAGGGCGGCGTCGACCTGGCCGGTCTGCAGCAGCATCGAGGCGGCCACCGTGCGGCGGCCCTCGACGCGGCGCTTGGCGGCCATCGGCGGCACGCCGCGGCGGCCGACCAGGTCCTGGTACTGGCCGATGATCGGCTCGAACAGCTCGCGGTCGGCCTGCGGGTCGAGGATCTCGACGGCGCCGCCCAGGTCGAGGCGCAGGCCCATCTCGGCGGCCTTGGCCTTGATCACCTCGCGGCGGCCGATCAGCACGGGGGCGGCGAGGCCCTCGTCGACCACGGTCTGCACGGCGCGCAGGACGCGCTCGTCCTCGGCCTCGGCATAGGCGACGCGGACCTTGGCGGCCTTGGTCGCCTTGCGGGCGCGCTCGAACACCGGGCGCATCAGCTGGCCCGAGCGGTAGACGAAGAGCTCGAGCTCGGCGCGGTAGGCGTCGAAGTCGGCGATCGGCCGGGTGGCGACGCCCGACTCCATGGCCGCGCGGGCCACGGCCGGGGCGATCTGCAGGATCAGGCGCGGGTCGAACGGCTTGGGGATGATGTACTGCGGGCCGAACATCGGGGCCGCGCCGCCATAGGCCGAGGCGACGACTTCCGAAGCCTCGGCGCGGGCCAGCTCGGCGATGGCCTCGACGGCCGCCACCTTCATGGCCTCGTTGATCTCGGACGCGCCGACGTCGAGCGCGCCGCGGAAGATGAACGGGAAGCAGAGGACGTTGTTGACCTGGTTGGCGTAGTCGCTGCGGCCGGTGGCCATGATGGCGTCGGGGCGCTGGGCGTAGACCAGTTCCGGCAGGATCTCCGGATCCGGATTGGCCATGGCCAGGATCAGCGGCTTTTCGGCCAGCAGCGGCAGCCACTCGGGCTTGAAGACGCGCGGAGCCGAGAGGCCCAGGAAGATGTCGGCGCCGGGCAGCACGTCGGGCAGGGTGCGCGCGTCGGTCGGACGGGCGTAGCGGGCCATGTTGTCCGGCATGTCCGGATCGCGGCCGGCGTGGACCACGCCCTTGATGTCGGTGAGGGTGACGTTCTCGACGGGCAGGCCCATGGAGACCAGCAGGTCGACGCAGGCCAGGGCGGCGGCGCCGGCGCCCGAGGTGACCAGCTTGACGTCCTTCAGCTGCTTGCCCTGGACGAGCAGGGCGTTGCGGACGGCGGCGGCGCAGACGATGGCGGTGCCGTGCTGGTCGTCGTGGAAGACCGGGATGTTCATCCGCTCGCGCAGCTTGCGCTCGATGATGAAGCACTCGGGGGCCTTGATGTCTTCGAGATTGATGCCGCCGAAGGTGGGCTCCAGGGCCGCGACGACCTCGATGAAGCGGTCGGGATCCTTGGCGTCGACCTCGATGTCGAAGACGTCGATGCCGGCGAACTTCTTGAAGAGGACGGCCTTGCCTTCCATCACCGGCTTGGAGGCCAGCGGGCCGATGTCGCCCAGGCCCAGCACGGCGGTGCCGTTGGAGATCACGGCGACGAGGTTGCCGCGGGCGGTGTAGTCGCGGGCGAGGTCGGGATCCTCGGCGATGGCGACGCACGGGGCGGCGACGCCGGGGGAGTAGGCCAGGGCCAGGTCGCGCTGGGTGGCCATGCGCTTGGTGGCCTCGATGGCCAGCTTTCCGGGCCGCGGCAGCCGGTGGTAATCCAGGGCGGCTTTACGGAAATCCTCGTCCATCGATCGGTCCTGTTCTGCGCAGCGCGTGGCGCGGGCCGTCTCTTTGTCGCGCTCCCGGGGTTGGGATTACGCACGCGGCCCGTCTGCCGGTGTTGCTACCGGGGTTGGCCGCGCTTTTCCAACCTTACGCAGCGTCCGCCGACCATTTTTTGCGATTCTGCGTCCGTTTGGCTTCGGGCGGGGCCGGTCGGGCGGCGCAACGGGCGCGGCTGGTAAGTAATAAAAGACTTATATACGCTCAATCGGCGGGCGCCCGTCGCCGCCTGGCTGGGCGAACCGGCCGCGAACCTGCCACGGGCGGGCGGTTCGGCGGCGGCGAGGCTGGACAGCGGGCGCGCGCGGTCTCAGCCTCTGTGCATCAACCTCTTAAGCGAGGTCGAAAGAGCGTATGATGACCAAGATCCCGCAGGACCAAGCATGAGCGGCCTGACGACCCACATCCTCGACACCGCCGCCGGCCGCCCGGCCGCCGGGGTGGCGGTGCGCGTCTATCGCCGGGTGGAAGGCCCGCCGACGCTCCTGCTGGCGAGCGCCACCGACGCCGACGGCCGCGCGCGGCTGCTCGAGGGCGAGGACCTGGCGGTCGGCGGCTATCGCCTGGAATTCGAGATCGCCGCCTATTTCGCCGCCAGCGGGGCCAAGGTCTCCGACCCGCCGTTCCTCGACGTGGTGACCATCGATTTCGCGGTGGCCGATCCGGCCCAGCACCATCACGTGCCGCTGCTGGTGTCGCCGTTCGGCTATTCGACCTACCGGGGCAGCTGAGATGGGCGGGACGATCCGGTTCCTGCTGAACGGCGAGGCGCAGGAGGCGGCGGGCGTCGATCCGACCACGACCCTGCTGGAGCACCTGCGCGGGCCGCTGCGCAAGACCGGGACCAAGGAAGGCTGCGCCGAGGGCGACTGCGGCTCGTGCACCGTGCTGGTCGGCGAACTGACCACGGGCGATGATCTGGCGCCGGTGCGCTGGCGGGCGGTCAATGCCTGCATCCAGTTCCTGCCGATGCTGGACGGCAAGGCGGTGATGACCGTCGAGAGCCTGGCCGCCGGAAGTGCGGGCGCCTGCGCCGGCGAGCCGCATCCGGTGCAGCAGGCGATGATCGACAAGCACGGCTCGCAGTGCGGCTTCTGCACGCCGGGGATCGTGATGTCGCTGTACGGCCGCGCGGTCGGGGCCTGCGGGGCGGGGGCGCCGGTCGAGGACGTGCTGGCGGGCAACCTCTGCCGCTGCACCGGCTATGGCCCGATCCTGGAGGCGGCGCGCGAGGTGGTGCGCGAAGAGGCGCCCGACGTCGCCGGTCCGCTGAAGGCGATTCAGCGCGAGACCATGCTGAGCCTGGCGCACGAGGATCCGGTGCGGGGCGTCACCCGCCGCTGGCTGGCGCCGCGCGGCCTGTCCGAGCTGGCGGCCGCGGCCGAGGCCAATCTGGATGCGGCCTTCGTAGCCGGGGCGACCGACGTGGGGCTGTGGGTCACCAAGCTGCGCAAGCCGCCCCAGACCCTGATCGACATTGGTCGCGTGCCCGAACTGAAGACCATCACCCGGGTGGGCGACGCCCTGCGCATCGGCGCGGGCGTCCGCTATGTCGAGGCGATCGAGACCCTGGCCGGCCGCTATCCCAGCCTGGGCGAGATGATGCGGCGGCTGGGCTCGACCCAGGTGCGCAACAGCGGCACGATCGGCGGCAACATCGCCAACGGCTCGCCGATCGGCGACATGCCGCCGGCCCTGATCGCGCTGGGCGCCACCCTGGTGCTGCGCCGGGGCGAGCAGACACGCGAGATCCCGCTGGAAGACTTCTTCGTCGCCTACGGCCAGCAGGACCGCCAGCCGGGCGAGTTCGTCGAGGCGGTGATCGTGCCGCGCGGGCCGGCGGGGCAGATCTTCAAGGTCTACAAGCTCTCCAAGCGCTTCGACCAGGACATCTCGGCCGTCTGCGCGGCCTTCGCGATCACGGTGGTGGACGGCGTGGTGGTCGAGGCGCGGGTGGCGTTCGGCGGCATGGCCGGTACGCCCAGGCGGGCCAGCGCCTGCGAGGCGGCCCTGGTCGGCGAGCCGTGGACGCCCGAGACGGTCGACGCCGCCGCCGCCAAGCTGGACGAGGACTACACGCCGCTGTCGGACATGCGGGCCTCGGCCGCCTATCGCGCCAGGACGGCGCGCAACCTGCTGGTCCGGGCCTATCTGGAAAGCGCCGAGCCGGGCGTGGCGACCAGCGTGCTGGCGGAGGCGGCCCATGGCTGATTCCGGCGCTTCCCTGAAAGTCACGCCCTTCGTGGGCGTGCACGCCTCGGTCCCGCACGACAGCGCCCTGCGCCACGTGACCGGGACGGCGATCTATGTCGACGACCTGCCCGAACCGGCCGGCCTGCTGCAGGTGCATCTGGGCATGAGCACCAGGGCCCATGCGCGGATCGTCTCGATGAATCTGGACGCCGTGCGCGCCTCGCCCGGCGTGGTCTGCGTGCTGAGCGCCGCCGACATTCCCGGCGAGAACGACGTCAGCCCGGTGATCCACGACGACAGGCTCTTTGCGCAGGGCGAGGTCTATTGCGTCGGCCAGAGCCTGTTCGCGGTGGCCGCGACCTCGATCGGGGCCGCGCGGGCGGCGGCGGCCAAGGCCGTGGTGGAGTACGAAGACCTGCCGGCGGCGATCACGATCGGCGAGGCCGAGGGGCTGGACCTGAAGATCGAGGCCAGCCAGCGGATGGCGCGGGGCGATGCGGAGGCGGCCCTGGTCGCCGCGCCCAACCGCCTCCAGGGCCGCCACGCCATCGGCGGCCAGGACCACTTCTATCTGGAAGGCCAGGCCTCGCTGGCGACGCCGCGCGAGGAGGGCGACGTCCACGTCTGGTGCTCGACCCAGCATCCGACCGAGGTGCAGCACCTGATCGCCCGCGTGCTGGGCCGGCCGGATCATGCGGTGACCGTCGAGGTGCGGCGCATGGGCGGCGGCTTCGGCGGCAAGGAAACCCAGGCCTCGCTGTTTGCGGCGGCCGCCGCGCTCGTGGCCGTGAAGACCGGCCGCCCGGCCAAGTGCCGGCCCGACCGCGACGAGGACATGGTCATGACCGGCAAGCGGCATGACTTCGAGGTGGAATACGACGTCGGCTTCGACGACGAGGGGCGGCTGCTGGGGATCCGGCTGGAGCTGGCCTCGCGCTGCGGGGCGACGACGGATCTTTCGCCGGCCATCAACGACCGGGCGATGTTCCACGCCGACAACGCCTACTACCTGCCGGCGGTCGAGATCGTCTCGCACCGCTATCGCACCCACACCGTCTCCAACACCGCCTTCCGGGGCTTCGGCGGGCCGCAGGGCATGGCGGCGATCGAGCGGGTGATGGACGCGGTGGCCCAGGCCACGGGCCTGGACCCGTTGGAGGTGCGCCGGCGCAACCTCTATGGCGGAAGCCGGAATCTGACGCCCTACTACCAGGTGGTGGAGGACAACGTCGCGCCGGAGCTGATCGAGGAGCTGGCGCAGTCCTGCGACTACGCCGCCCGGCAGCAGGCGGTGGCGGACTTCAACGCCGCCAATCCGATCCTCAAGAAGGGACTGGCCCTGACGCCGGTGAAGTTCGGCGTCTCGTTCACCACCACCCACCTGAACCAGGCAGGCGCCCTGATCCACATCTACGCCGACGGTTCGATCATGCTGAACCACGGCGGGACGGAGATGGGGCAGGGGCTCTATCTGAAGATGGCGCAGGTGGCGGCGCAGGCGTTCCAGGTTCCTCTGGAGCGGGTGAAGATCACCTCGACCACCACCGACAAGGTGCCCAACACCTCGGCCACGGCGGCCTCGTCGGGGGCGGACCTCAACGGCATGGCGGTGCTGGACGCGGCGGGCAAGCTGAAGGGGCGGCTCACGGCCTTCGCGGCCGAGAAGTGGGGCGTCGATCCCTCGCAGGTGGCCTTCACGCCCGACGGCGTGCGGATCGGCGGCGAGACGGTGAGTTTCCCGGATCTCTGTCGGCAGGCTTACCTCGCGCGGATCTCGCTGTCGGCCACGGGCTTCTACGCCACGCCGAAGATCACCTACGACCGCAAGACCCATCGCGGGCGGCCGTTCTACTACTTCGCCTATGGGGCGGCCTGCAGCGAGGTGGTGATCGACACCCTGACCGGCGAGAGCAAGGTGCTGCGCGCCGACATCCTGCACGACGTGGGCCGCTCGCTGAACCCGGCCATCGACCTTGGCCAGGTGGAGGGCGGGTTCATCCAGGGCATGGGCTGGCTGACGACCGAGGAACTGGTCTACGACGCCAAGGGCGTGCTGAAGACCCATGCCCCCTCGACCTACAAGATCCCGACGGCGAGCGATCGGCCGCGCGTGCTGAACGTCAGGCTCTGGGAGCCCGGCCGCAACGCCGAGCCGACCGTCCACCGCTCCAAGGCCGTGGGCGAGCCGCCGCTGATGCTGGCGATCTCGGTGTTCAGCGCGATCACCCGCGCGGTGGCGGCGGTAGGGGATCATCGGGTGATGCCGGACCTGGATGCGCCGGCGACGCCGGAGGCGGTGCTGACGGCGGTCGAGGATGTGAGGCGGCGGGCGGCCGATGCGTAGGGGGCGCGCCGCTTTTCTCAAACCTCTCCCAGGGGGAGAGGG
>NZ_QHJY01000259.1 GCF_003185805.1 Caulobacter sp. D5 | reverse complement strand
GGCGGCACGGTCTCGGTGACCACCCGCAAGCCGCTGGACTTCAAGAAGCCGACCCTGTCGTTCACCGCCTCGGCGCAGAACCTCGACACCCTGCCCGGCTGGAAGCCGCGCACCAGCGTCTTCGGCGCCACCCAGCTGTTCGACGGTCGCCTGGGCCTGATGGGCAACGTCAACTACGACCGCGTCCTGACCCGCGGCGACTTCGTCGACAACAACGCCTGGGCCCTGCTCGGCGACTTCGACAACTCGGCCGAAAAGACCCTCGACTACTACAGCCAGACCTACGGTAAGGCGGTCAGCGACTACATCGCCGGCTTCGACACCGAGGCCAGCTGCGCCACGGCCGTCACGCCCGACTCCTCGCTGCTGACCACCGCCCAGACCCGCACCGCCTGCGAAAGCCAGTGGTACGACTACAGCCCGCGCGTGCCGCGCTACCGCGTCTGGACCCGTGACGACACCCGCACCTCGGCCGAGTTTACGGCCCAGTACAAGTTCACCGACAATCTGAGCGCCTTTGTCACCTACCAGAAGAACAAGCGCGAACAGGTCCTCAACGACATCAACTACGGCACGGGCCTGACCAACCTCGACCCGCTGAACCGTTCGGCCAACGCTTGCGCCCGCGTCACCGCGGCCACGGCCCAGAGCGTGCCGGGCGTGAAGGTCGACGCCAACCACAACGTCACCGAATACATCGTCGGCGACTGCCTCACGACGGCCAACCGCGGCGGCAACAACGCCTTCAGCATCTCGTCGCGCGACTTCAAGCAGACCAACGATTCCGACTACATCACCTTCGGCGCCAACTTCCAGAACGACCGCTGGAAGATCGATTTCGTCGGCGCCCGCGGCAAGACCAAGACCCTCAACCTGACCAACAACGCCTCGGTGTCGTTCAACACCCCGGGCCTGAAGGTCACCATCGATCCGGAGAACGGCTCGGCCCCGGTCTTCACCTTCGCCCAGGGCTTCAGCCCGGCCGACGCCGCCGCTGTCAACCAGTGGCAGATCCAGTACCGTCCGTCGGACTCCAAGAATTCCGAGGACCAGTACAAGATCGACTTCGAATACCGCGCCGACCTGCCGTTCCTGAAGAGCGTCAAGTTCGGCGGCCGCTATTCGAACGCCGAGACGGGCGGCTACGGCTACGGCGGCTTCATCGTCAGCGGCGGCGCCAACCTGGCCAGCGCTCTCGACGACACGGTGATCTACGCCAACTCGGTCAACTCGACCGCCACCGTGGTCAACGGCCAGGCCGTCGACCAGACCGCCGCGATCCTGGGCAACGCCTACCAGACCACCTACTGGAACTCGACCGAGACCTGGTCGCGCGCCTTCTCGAACGCCCTGTTCGCCCAGGCCATGGTCGATCTGCCCGACAACTTCTACTATGGCGGCTCTGGCCTGCCGAACAGCTGGAAGTATCCGTCGTTCAACGCGATCTCCCAGTACCTGGATACGTCGCACTTCAACCTGGACAACCTGTACACGACCACCGGCAACGACGGTAAGCAGTACAACCAGATCCCGTACGCCGTCACCGAGAAGAGCGACGCCCAGTACATCCGTCTGGACTACGGCTTCCCGCTGCTGGGCCGCGACATCATCGGCAACTTCGGCGTCCGCCGCGTCCACACCCAGACGACGGCCGCCGGCCAGTACACCCGTCGCGAGACCCGCCTGGTCAACGGCGTGGCCTCGACCGCCGTGGTGGCCAACACCCTGACGTCGATGACCAAGGACTACACGGTCTATCTGCCCAGCTTCAACATCCAGGGCTGGCTGATCGACAACCGTCTGAGCGCGCGCTTCGGCTTCGCCCAGTTGATGGCCCGCCCGCTGGTCAACTACCTGATGCCCAGCATGACCTGCACCATCAACTACACCAACGACGGCACCTCCGACGACGGTCCCGACAGCTGCGACGCCGGCAACCCGGCGCTGAAGCCCTATCGCGCCAACCAGTACGACCTGTCGTTCGAATGGTACCCCGACAGCGACACCCAGCTGTCGGCCGGCTTCTTCTACAAGGACATCCGTTCGTTCTACCTGTCCTCGCGCTCGAACCTGGGCCAGCAAGACGTGTTCGGCGACGGCACCCTGTACTTCTACAACACCTACGTGAACGGCGACGGCGCCAAGATCTCGGGCGTCGAACTGACGGCCAAGACCGCCTTCACCTGGCTGCCTGGCCTGCTGTCGGGCCTCGGCGCCGACGTCAACTACACCTACCAGAAGGCCTCTGACGTGGGCGTCTACAGCGGCGTCGACGGCTCGGCCCTGCCCTATCCGGGCCTGTCGAAGAGCAGCTACAACGCCACCCTGTGGTACGAGAAGGGCCCGATCAGCGCCCGCCTCGCCTACAACTACCGCTCGGGCTACCTGCTCACCGCCTCCGACACCCTCGGCCAGCCGGTGTTCAAGGACGCCACGGGCTATCTCGACGGCAAGTTCACCTGGCGTCCGGGCCCGCAGGGCCTGTCGCTGTTCGTCGAGGGCAAGAACCTGACCAAGGAAGACGAATCCAGCTGGGCCGGCGACACCCGCCTGATCAACAGCAACTACTCGGGCCGCCGCTTCTTCGTCGGCGCCTCCTACAAGTACTGATACTTGGCGCCAATCGCGCGCAAAGGGGCCGCTCCGGATTACCGGGGCGGCCTTCTTTTTTGCAGGTCTGCAATATTGGCAGAACGTCGGTTTCCGAATAGCCTCGCTTGCAGGTTCGGAAGGGGGCTTTCGATGCCGTATCGGCGCGCGCACTTCTACGTCCTGGCGATCTTCCCGCTGGCGGTGCTGGCCTTCTGGCCGGCCTACCTGTCGCAGGTCTCCACGGCCTCGATCGATCTCCACGCCCACGGGATCACCGCCACCTTGTGGCTGTGCCTGCTGGTCGCCCAGAGCGCCCTGATCCATGGCGGCAATCGCGCCACGCACCGCACGCTCGGCTTCTGCAGCCTGGCCCTCTTCCCGCTGTTCCTGGCCGGCGGCTCGGGGATCTTCCTGGGCATGGCCCGCCGCCTGGTCGCCAACGTCTCGCCGTTCTACGACCTCTACGCCGCGCGCCTGGCCTGGCTCGACATCGTCGCCGTCGCCAGCTTCGCCTGGTTCTACCACCAGGCCCTCGCCCGCCGGCGCACGATCGGCCCGCACGCCGGCTACATGCTGGCCACCAGCATCTTCCTGCTGCCGCCGATCCTGGGCCGCCTGGCGCCGATCCTGCCGCCCCTGGCCATCGCCGGCCCGCAGGACTTCTGGAAGCTCGGCGTCGGCTTCCAGCTGGCCAACGCGGTCACCGCCGCCATCGCCCTGGTCGTCGCCCTCCGCGCCGGACGCGACGGCCGCCCCTTCGCGCTCGCCGCCCTGCTGACGGCGGTCGGCGCCGTGCTCTTCCAGTTCGCCGGCCCGCTGCCGGCCTGGCGCGCCCTCTTCGTAC
>NZ_QHJY01000258.1 GCF_003185805.1 Caulobacter sp. D5 | reverse complement strand
TCCTGCGCGCCGCTGCCGTCGGCCCCGGTCGCCGTCAGCCTGTCCTGGACCCGCCGCGCGCCTGACTTCGCGAGCTTGCAGCGGCTCTGCGCCGGCGCCCAGGTGGTGGTGCTGCGCGGACCCCGCCCCGCTGTCCTGCCGGCTGCCTGTCATGACGCCGTCGTGCTGGCGGGCGAGGATTTCGCGGCCGGCGGGTCGGCCGAGCTCTGGCGTCGCCGCGACGGCTGGTGGATCGTCTGGGCCCAGCCCCTGCGCGGCGCGCGACCCTGGGTGGCGACTGCTGACAGGAATGCGCAAGAACCGGGCGGATAGTCGCGGCCGGCCGCCGTAAGGACTCGCGCCCCGTACTGAAGGAAGACCCGATGACCGACGCCGCTGAGTTCACCGCCAAGTTCGCTGCCCGCCGCGCCGCCTTCCGCGCCCTGCACGCCGATGGCTTCTTCGCCCTGCCCAATCCGTGGGACGCCGGTGGCGCGGTCCGGCTCCAGAAGCTCGGCTTCAAGGCCCTGGCCTCGACCAGCGCCGGCATGGCCTGGTCCTGGGGCCGCGCCGACGGCGAGGTCAGCGTCGACGAGGTGCTGGAGCATCTGCGCGGGCTGGTCGCGGCCACCGACCTGCCGGTCAACGCAGACTTCGAGGCCGGTTTCGCCGACACCTCCCAAGGCGTCGCCGCCAATGTCGCCCGCGCGGTCGAGACCGGGGTCGCCGGCCTGTCGGTCGAGGACCGCACCGGCAAGGACCTCTACGACCTGCCAGACGCCGTCGCCCGCATCGCCGCCGCCCGCGCCGCCATCGACGCCTCGGGCCAGGACGTGATCCTGGTCGGCCGCACCGAGGGCTTCCTGATCGGCCGCGACGACCTCGCTCCGACCATCGAGCGCCTCAAGGCCTACGCCGAGGCCGGCGCCGACTGCCTCTATGCGCCGGGCGTGACCAAGTACGACGACATCGCCGCCATCGTCGCGGCCGTGGCGCCCAAGCCGGTCAACGTGCTGCTGTGGGGGCCGGACATGAAGCTCGCCGACCTGCCGGGCCTGGGCGTGCGTCGCGCCAGCACCGGCGCGGCCCTGGCCGCGGCCGCCTGGGCCGGCTTCGATGCGGCGGCCAAGGACCTGGCGGAAGGGGCTGGGCTCTAGGTCAGCTCGCCCAGGCTACACGGGTATAGGTCAGGAACAGGCCGCCGTCGTCGTCCGGCGGCCGATAGGCGCCCAGGGCGCCCGTGACGCGGGCCATGACGGCGGTCAGTTCCCAACCCAGGGTGTTGAGGTCGTCGTCGTCGACATAGTCGTGGGTCAGTTCGCAGACGCCGTGCTCCTCGCCGAAGGCGCGGACGCGTTCGGCCTCGGCCGTCACGCCCTCCGGCCAGTGGCTGTTGGCCCACGACCACAGCCAGTTGCCGGCCTTGAGGCTGGTGGTGCCGGCGACCTGGATCTCGGCGACCACCTTGGCGACGCCGTTCTCCGAGAAGGTCAGGGTTCCCGCATCGACGTCGTAGTCGAAGCGCGGCCAGTCCCCGAGCCTGAATTCAGCCCGCAGCCGCGCGTTCTTTTCCTGAAGCTCGTGGACGGCCTCATGTCGCCAGTCGGGATACCAGTCCGGGTGGTCCATGCAGCCTTCGCGGTCGTGCTTGCGGGTGGCGCAGGCTGTCAGCTTGGCCTTGGAGGCGCAAGCCGGCCAGGCCGACGCCCTACAGGTCCAGCGACCAGGTCTGGTCCACCAGCTCGTGGCCGAACTGGCGGCCGGGCGCCTCGTGGGTCAGGGTGAAGCCAGCCTGCTCGTAGAGCCGGCGCGCGGCAGTCAGGACGCTGACGGTCCAGAGGTCCAGCCGCGCATAGCCCAGGGCCCGGGCGCGCGCGACGCAGGTCTCGACCAGCCGCCGGCCGACGCCCAGGCCGCGCGCCTGCGCCTCCACATAGAGCAGGCGCAGCTTGGCCACGCCGGGTGCATCGCCGCGCACCAGGAAGATCGAGCCGACCATCCGGCCGCCGGCCTGCGCAATCCAGGCGTCGTCCCGGGCGGGATCGAAGTTGCGGTGGAAGTCGGCCAGGATGCCGGCCACCAGCGCCTCGTAGTCGCCGTTCCAGCCGTATTCGCTCGCATAGAGCATCGCCTGGCGAGAGGCGACCAGGCCCAGGTCGCCGGGGCGCAGAGGCCGCAGCACGACCTCGGGCGCGCCGCCCTCGAACACCTCGTTGATGGCGCCGGCCGCCTCGAGCAGGCGCGCCCGCTGCAGCGGATGCAGCCCCTCGATCAGGGCGCCGACGCTGGCGCGGGTGTTGTTCTCTAGGGCGGCGAAGGTCGCGCGGCCCTCGTCGGTGAGGGTCAGCAGCTGGTGGCGGCCGTGCGCCGGGTTCTCGCGCGCCGTGACCAGGCCCCGCTCGGAGAAGCGCTTGATCGTGCGGCTGACCTGGGCCGGATCCAGGCGCAGGGCGCGGGCGATCTCGGCGGCCATCGGGTCGGTCCGGTTGGCCAGCTCGTAGAGAACCCGCGCCTCGCTCAGCGTGAACGGGCTGCCGTCATAGCTGGCGTCCAGCAGGCCCAGGCGGCTGGTGTAGACGCGGTTGAAGGCGCGCAGGGTGGCGACGTCGGTGTCGTGGCGATCGGTCATGCTGCCTCCAATGTTGATTGCGTCAATATTGGAGATTTATTGACTGAGTCAACACTGGCCTAGGTGGCGCCATCGCCGCTTCCCCGAAACGGAAAAGGGCGCGACCTTGCGATCGCGCCCTCGAACCGTCGTGCCGGCCCAGGCCGTCAGTGATAGCGGCGGATCAGGCCCACCAGCTTGCCCTGCACCTCGACCTGGTCGGGGCCGAAGATGCGGGTTTCGTACTTGGGGTTGGCTGCTTCCAGGGCGATCGAGCCGCCCTTCTTGCGCAGGCGCTTCAGCGTGGCTTCCTCGCCGACCAGGGCCACGACGATCTCGCCGCTGTTGGCCGTGTCGCCCTTCTTGATGATCACATAGTCGCCGTCCAGGATGCCGGCCTCGATCATCGAGTCGCCCTGCACCTCGAGAACGTAGTGCTCGCCGCCTCCCAGCATGCTCTCGGGCACCGGCAGGCGGTCGCGTTCGTGCTGGATGGCGTCGATCGGCGTGCCGGCGGCGATGCGGCCCAGGATCGGCAGCTCGCGGCTGTCATTGGCGACCGGCAGGGTCGGGGCGGGCGCCGAAGGGGCGGGACCGCCGCCTTCCAGCACCTGCGGACGGAACGCGCCGCGGCCCTTGGGCGGAGCGGCCGTCGTGGCCTGCTGCGGCAGCTTCACCACCTCCAGCGCCCGGGCCCGGTGGGCCAGGCGGCGGATGAAGCCGCGCTCTTCCAGGGCGGTGATCAGCCGGTGGATGCCCGACTTCGACGCCAGGTCCAGGGCCTCCTTCATCTCGTCGAAGGAGGGGGAGACGCCGGTCTCCTTGATCCGTTCGTGGATGAACATCAGCAGCTCGTGCTGCTTGCGGGTGAGCATGACGGCCTCGCAAGTCGTCGCGGAACAAACCGCAAACCTTGCGAATGTTCTCTAGGTGTTCTTGGTTAAGGTCAAGTGAATTACGGCGACCGACGTTCTGCCAATTCGCTTGCAGCGCTCATGTCAGGACCCGGGTCCTAAATGACTGATTTTACGTCGGATAAGTCCGCCGTTCTCAGTCGGCCGTGCTGGGCCGCGAAGGCGAACCGAGCCGCGATTTTCCGTAGACGGTGCGATCGCGCCGCGCCCGAAGCTCCGAGAATATCGCCGCCGAGACGGCGATTCCCGGACCCCAACCGCCGATTCACAGCCGCTGGAACGACCGATTCCATCGCGGGCCGGCGCCGCTTTCCCACGAGAACACCACCATCTCGGCGCGGCCGACCAGGTTCTCGAACGGCACGAAGCCCATGCCGATCTGAGCGGGCAGGCGGGCGTCCACCGCCGGGTTCCAGGCGCAGCGGGCCTGGCCGGCGGGGATCGGGCCCGGGTCGAAGCGGCTGTCGAGCGAGTTGTCGCGATTGTCGCCCATCATGAAGTAGCAGCCCTCGGGCACGCGATAGACCGCCGTGTTGCCGGCCGCCGTACGCGGGCCGTAGCTGTTGGCCAGATGGGTCTTGCCGCCCGGGAGGGTCTCGACGAAGCGCTCGGCCGGCAGCACCCCGAACGGGGTGTCCTCCATCCGCGTCCCCAGCGGCTGTTGCTCGACCGGCGCACCGTTGATGCGCAGCACCCCGTCCACCACCTGCAGTTCGTCGCCGGGCAGGCCGACCAGGCGCTTGATGACGTCGGTGCGGCCATCGCCCGGCTTCTTGAACACCACCACGTCGCCGCGCTGGGGCTCGCGCCCCATCAGGCGGCCGTGGCCGATCTGCGGGCTGAACGGCGCCGAATGGCGGCTCCAGCCATAGGCGAACTTGTTCACGAGGATGCGGTCGCCGACCAGCAGGGTCGGCTCCATCGAGCCCGACGGGATCACGAACGGCTGGCACAGCACGGTGCGCGGCACGAGCACGATGGCCGCCGTCAGCGCCAGGGTCCTGGCCCAGTCGATCAGGTGCGCGCCCAGTTTCGAGCCCAGTTTCGAGCGAAGCGACGTCTTGCCGGCGGTCATGCGAAAAGCCCCTCGATCGGTGTTCAGGGGTGATGATCCGCGACAGCTTGGCCGAAACGTGGCCGAGCGGCGTTATGTGAGTGCGGGGCCGTGATCTCTGATCTGCGCTCTCAATTCCGAGCATCCCCGCGAAGGCGGGGATCCAAGCTGAGGCGGCGGGCCAATCGACGAGCGCGCCCCAGCATGAGAGTCTGCTTGGATCCCCGCCTTCGCGGGGAAGAACGGATCTACTAGTCTCTGACGGCCCTAGCCGATCAGCTCGCGCGTCGCGGCCGTGACGTCGGCCTGGCGCATCAGGCTTTCACCGACCAGCATGGCGGTGGCCCCGCACGCCTCCATCCGCACCACGTCGGCATGAGTGAAGAGGCCGCTTTCGGTGACCAGCAGCGAGCCGGCCGGGGCCAGCTTGGCCAGGCGCTCGGTGACGGCCAGGTCGACGACGAAGCTCTTGAGGTCGCGGTTGTTGACCCCGAACAGCGTCGCGCCCAGCTTGCCGGCGCGCTCGGTCTCGGCCTCGTCGTGCACCTCGACCAGGGCGTCCATGCCCAGGCGCGCGGCCTCGGCCATCAACTCGCCCGCCAGGGCGTCGTCGATCATCGCCAGGATCACCAGTATGGCGTCGGCGCCCAGGGCGCGGCTTTCGGCCACCTGCCAGGGATCGACCAGGAAATCCTTGCGGATGCAGGGCAGGGCGGTCGCCGCCCGGGCGGCCACCAGGTACTCGTCAGCGCCCTGGAAGCTCGGGCCGTCCGTAAGCACGGAAAGGCAGGCCGCGCCGCCGTCCTCATAGGCCTTCGCCAGCACCGGCGGATCGAAGTCGGCGCGGATCAGGCCCTTGGACGGCGAGGCCTTCTTGATCTCGGCGATCAGCGACAGCTTGCCTGGCGCGTGCTTGGCCTCCAGCGCCGCCTTGAAGCCGCGCGGCGCCGAAGCGGTCTTGGCGGCGGCCTCGACCTGGCCTTGCGAGCGCACGGTCTTCCGACCGGCGACGTCCTCGCGCTTGTAGTCGGCGATCTTGGCGAGAATGTCGGTCATGCGGTCACAGGTTCGGCGTTGGTGGCGGCCACGAGGCCGGCGAGGGCGGCCTTGGCGCGGCCGTCGTCGAGCACGGCCCCGGCCAGCTCCACGCCTTCGCGCAGGGTCTCGACCTTGTCGGCCACCAGGAAGGCGGCGGCGGCGTTGAGCAGCACGATGTCGCGATAGGCGCCGGTCTCGCCGTCGAGCAGGCGGGTCAGGGCCGCGGCGTTGAAAGCGGGGTCCCCGCCGGTGATTTCGGCCAGCGAGGCGCGCTGCAGGCCCACGGCCTCGGGCGTGATGGTGAAGAGGCGGATCGCCCCCTCGCGCCATTCGGCCACCTCGGTCTCGCCGGTGATGGTCAGCTCGTCCATGCCGCCACCGTGCACCGACCAGGCGCGCTCGGCGCCCAGGGCTCCCAGGGCGCGGGCGATCGGTTCGACGAAGCGCGGGGCCGAGACGCCCACCACCTGCCGCTTGGCGCCGGCCGGATTGGTCAGCGGGCCCAGCAGGTTGAAGATCGTGCGGAAGCCCAGCTGCTGACGGATCGGGGCTACGTGCTTCATCGCCCCGTGGTGCGACTGGGCGAACAGGAAGCAGATGCCGGCGCTGTCCAGCGCGGCGCGCTGCTGGGTCAGCGTGGCGTCGATATTGACGCCCAGGGCCGCCAGAACGTCGGCGGTGCCCGACTTGCTCGTCACCGCGCGGTTGCCGTGCTTGGCCACCTTGAGGCCGCCGCCAGCGGCGACGAAGCCCACGGCGGTGGAGATGTTCAGGGTGTGCAGGCCGTCGCCGCCGGTGCCGCAGACGTCGACCACGTCATAGGGGTGTTCCAGGTGCACGGCGGCGCGGCGCATGGCGCGGGCGCAGGCGGCGATCTCGCCCACGGTCTCGCCGCGCAGCCGCATGGCGGTCACCGCCGCGGCCACCTGGGCCGGGGTCGGCTCGCCGCGCAGGCAGGCGCTGAAGAAGACCTCGGCGTCGTCTTCCGAAAGGGTCTGGCCGTCGGCCAGCTTGGCCAGCAGGGGCTTGAAGGCGTCGGACATCTGTTTCGCCCCGTCCTAGACCCAGATCTGGGCGTCGCGGCGCACGCCGGCCAGGTCGAGGAAGTTGGCCAGCAGCTGGTGGCCGCCCTCGGTGGCGATGGATTCGGGGTGGAACTGCACGCCGTGCACCGGGCGGGTGCGGTGCTGCACGCCCATGATCTCGCCGTCGGCGGTCCAGGCGGTGACCTCCAGCTCGGCCGGCAGGTCTTCGCGGCGCACGGCCAGGCTGTGATAGCGGGTGGCGGTGAACGGGTCGGGCAGGTCCTTGAAGATGCCCTTGTTGGCGTGGCGGATCGGGCTGGTCTTGCCGTGCATGACCTCCTTGGCCCGCACCACTTCGCCGCCATACGCTTGCCCAATGGCCTGGTGGCCCAGGCAGACGCCCAGGATCGCCAGATCGTCGGGCGCGCCGCGCAGCAGCGGCAGGCAGATGCCGGCCTGGTCGGGGGCCTTGGGCCCCGGCGACAGCAGAACCGCCTGCGGCTTCAGGCCCAGGGCCTCCTGCACCGTCAGGTCGTCGTTGCGATGGACGACGGTCTCGGCCCCCAGCTCGTTCAGGTAATGCACGAGGTTGTAGGTGAAGCTGTCGTAGTTATCGATGACCAGGATCATGACGCCGCCTTTCAGGCCTCGCTTCTAGTCCGGGCAGGGGCGGCGCGTCATCCCTTTACGGAGAGAGTTTTTCTGTTTCGGGGCCCAGCGGCGAACAGCCGCGCCGCCGGGCCGTTGCCACCGGGGCGCGATCGGGCATGATTTCCCGCATGTCCGTCGCTGATTCCGCCCTCGACACCGCCGCCCTGTCCTACGCCCGCGCCCTGCTGCGCGCGCCGCGTCGGCGTCAGCGGATCATGCCGGTCCTGATGGCCGCCGCCTTCGCGGCCAGCGCCGCCGTCAGCTTCGCGGCCGTGATGGTCCTGGCGCCGCCGGCCGTCACCCAGCACCTGCCCAAGGAGCGCCTGGGCGACTAAAGGCCTCGGCTGCTCAAAATGGGTTCCCAAGGTTGTGAATCCAGCTTGATCTACCGAAGCGATGCTCTCACCCTCCCGCATCTTTGGGATGCACGGGGGTGCACATGCGACAACTCGGACTCTTGGGCGGAGCGGCGCTGGCCCTCGCCCTGCCGGCCGGAACGGCCCTGGCCCGCCAGGCGCCTCCGGTCTCCGATCCGCCGATCCTCACCATGGTCGCGCCAGGCGAAGCCCCGCCCGAATCGCCGCTGAAGCTGTTCGGCGCCGTGCCGGCCCCGCCGCCGAAGGGCGACGAGGTCGAGGCCAATCTCGACATCGTCTTGCTGAAGGCCAAGATCTGGAACCCCAACAGCGGCAAGCCGATCGGCAAGGACAAGTACGAGGGCGCCTTCGACGACGTCGAGCTGCGGGCCTACCAGGACCGCCTGCATCCGTCGCAGCCCGGCCGGCCCTACGTCGCGCCGGCCCTGGTGTCGCGTCCGGGCCAGACGGTGCGGGTCAAGATCCGCAACCTGCTGCCGGCCGAAGCCAACTGTCCCGGCCACCCCGAGGACATCAACGAGCCGCACTGCTTCAACACCACCAACCTGCACAGCCACGGCCTGTGGGTCAGCCCCGCGGGGATCAGCGACAACGTCCTGCGCCAGCTGCCGCCCAATCCGACCTTCACCTACGAGTACGAATACAACATCCCCGGCGACCACCCGGCCGGCACCTTCTGGTACCATCCGCACGTCCACGGCTCGACGGCGATCCAGGTTTCCAGCGGCCTGGTCGGCGCGCTGGTGATCAAGGGCGACCGGCTGCCGCGCGTGGTCGAGGCCGGCGGCGACCTGCCGGCCCGCAAGGTGGTTCCGGGCGACATCGACGTGCTGCTGGCCAAGTCGCCGGACCACGTCTTCGTGCTGCAGCAGATCCAGTACGCCTGCCGTGACGCCGAGGGCAAACCCAAGGCCCGGATCATCGCCGGGACCTCGCGCAAGAACTGGTACTGCGACGCCGGCGAGACCGGCGTGCTCGACAGCTACGACATCATCGGCGGCGGCAACTGGTCCAATTCCGGCCGCTTCACCACCGTCAACGGCGCCACGCTGGAGACCCTGAACCAGAAGGCCGTGGCCGGCGCGCCCGAGCGCTGGCGGTTCATCCACGGCGGGGTGTCCGACACGGTCAAGATCTCGATCCGCAAGCGCATCGGAACCAGCCCGCTGGCCGCCCTGGCCAAGGTCGGCCCGCTGGGCCAGGACGCCCTGATCGCCAAGGAATGCGCGCCCTCCAGCGAGGCGGTGTCGCAGTTCGAGATCGCCGCCGACGGCCTGACCCGCCAGAAGGTGCTGGAGCGCAAGTCCACGGTCATGCAGCCCGGCTATCGCAGCGACCTGCTGGTGGCCTTCGCCGAGCCCGGCTCCTACTGCGTCATCGACGAGCTGGTGAACGTCCAGCAGTCGGGCGTCGAGGGCAGCGCCGAGCGTCGCCAGCTGCTGTTCGTGGTCGAGGTCGCGCCCGGCGCCGGCCCGGTCGCGCCGCCGGCCGACCAGGTCAAGACGCTGCTGGTCAACGCCGCCAGCAACCTGCCGATCACCGACGCGACGCTGAAGGAGCAGGTCGTCGCCGACCTGCGCCGCGACCTGACCCTGGCGTCGTTCTCGCCGCACCCGACCCTGCTGGCCGACAAGATCGACAACGAGCAGACCCTGGTCTTCTCGCTGTCGGCGCCGCCGTCCAAGCCGGGCGGCAAGTCGGGCCCGGGCATCGGCCGCACCGACGCCGACGTCAAGCGCTTCGATCCCAACGACTTCTCGCGCACCCTGGTGCTGGGCGACACCGACCGCTGGACGCTGTCGGTCAAGACGGGCGACCCCAAGGTCGGCCACCCGTTCCACATCCACGTCAATCCGTTCGAGCTGGAATCGGCCACCAAGGACGGCGTCGACCTGACCAAGGATCCGAACTCGGAATATTTCGGCCTGACGGGCGTCTTCAAGGACACCCTGTTCGTCGAGCCGGGCGTCGTGGTGAAGGTGCGCAGCCACTACGCCCGCTACATCGGCGACTTCGTCCTGCACTGCCACATCCTCAACCACGAGGACAAAGGCATGATGGAGATGGTCCGCGTGGCCGATCGCGGTCCCGACGGCAAGCCGATCGCCCTGGGCCATGGCCTCACCGACGTCGCCGGGCCGGAAGGCGCGGCCCGTCCGCCGGGCCATATGGACCACTGACGAAAAAAGGGGGCGACCCTGCGGCCGCCCCCTTCATTCGTTCGATGTCCGAAGTCCGTCAGGCCCCTCGGGGACGTCAGGCGAAGCGCCAGGCTTCCTCGGCGGCGCGCTTGAGGGCGCGGGACTTGTGCAGGGTCTCGTCGTACTCGGCGTCGGCGTCGCTGTCGGCGACCACGCCGCCGCCGGCCTGGACGTACATCATGCCGTCCTTGACCAGGGCCGTGCGCAGCACGATGCAGGTGTCCACCGAGCCGTCGGCGCCGATATAGCCCACCGCGCCGGCGTAGCCGATGCCGCGCTTCTCGACTTCCAGCTCGTCGATGATCTCCATCGCCCGCACCTTGGGCGCGCCCGACAGCGTGCCGGCGGGCAGGGCGGCCATCAGCACGTCGACCGGATCGACATTCTGCGGCGCATCGCCCTCGACGTTCGAGACGATGTGCATCACGTGGCTGTAGCGCTCGATCGTGAAGCTGTCGGTGACGCGCACATTGGCGTGCTTGGCCTTGGAGCCGCCGTTGCTGCCGGCCTGGCCCAGCATGGCCACGCGGCCCACGTCGTTGCGGCCCAGGTCCAGCAGCATCAGGTGCTCGGACCGCTCCTTGGGATCGGCCAGCAGTTCCTTCTCCAGCGCCAGATCCTCTTCCGGCGTCGCGCCGCGCGGACGGGTGCCGGCGATCGGGCGGATGGTGATCTTGCCGTCGCGCAGGCGGACCAGGATCTCGGGGCTGGAACCCACCAGGTTGAAGCCGTCCAGGTCCAGGAAAAACAGGAACGGCGACGGGTTGGTTCGGCGCAGCGAGCGGTAGAGGGCGAAGGCGTCCAGGCCGAAGGGGGCGCGGAACCGGTGGCTGGGCACCACCTGGAAGATGTCGCCGGCCCGGATGTACTCCTTGGCCTTCTCGACCACCTCGCGATAGTCCTCGCGGCTGACCGGGGTGGTGAACTCCATCGGACCCTGAGGCACGCGCGGGGCGTCGTGGGCCAGCGGACGGCGAAGGTCCGCCATCACCGTCTCGATGCGCTCGCGGGCCGCCGCATAGGCGTCCTTGGCCGACACGCCGGGCGTCGGGCGCGCGGTCGTGGTCAGCACGATCTCCTGGGCGATGGCGTCGAACACGGCCACGATCGAGGGCCGGGTCATGATGCCGTCGGGCAGGCCCAGGGCGTCGGGATTGATGTCCGGCAGCTTCTCGACCAGGCGCACGGTGTCGTAGCCCAGCGCGCCGAAGATCCCCGCCGCCATCGGCGGCAGGCCGGCCGGCAACTCCATCTTCGACTGGGCGATCAGGTCGCGCAGGCTGTCCAGCGCGCCGCCTTCCAGCGGCGTGAAGCGGCCGGCGGCGATGTCGCCGTCGCGGGCGATCTCGGCCTGGTCGCCGCGGCAGCGCCACACGACGTCCGGCTTCATCGCCACGATCGAATAGCGGCCGCGCCAGGCGCCGCCCTCGACGCTCTCGAACAGAAAGGCGTAGGGCCGGCCGTGGCCGATCTTCAGATAGGCCGAGACCGGGGTCTCCAGGTCGTCGATCAGCCGCGTCCAGACCAGCTGCGGGAGGCCGGCGTCGTAGCCGGCCGCGAAGGCGTCGAAGCCCGGCTCGAGGCTCATTGAGCCGCGCCCGGCTTCGTGGCCGTGTCCTTGCCGCTCTTGGCCAGGGCGTCGGTGTCGACGCCGAGGGCCTGGCGGGCCAGGGTCAGGTTGGTCTTCGGCTTCAGCTTGGCCATGGCGGCCACGCGGCTGGCCTGACCGACGTCGCGCATGTAGGCCATGCTGGTCTGCGGGCGCAGGGTCTCGGTGGCGCGGGCGATCTCGGCGGCCTCGCCGGTGTGCACGCCCTCGATGCGGCCGACCACATAGGTCAGCTGCGGCGCGTTCGGCGCGGCCGGGGCGCGGGCGGTGAACACCTCGCCCGGCTTGGCGTTGAAGGCGCCGATCAGCAGGTCGCGGCCCAGGGCCTGGTACTGGCGGGCGTTCTCGCGCGACAGGCCGGCCACCTTCTGCACCTTCGAGCCGGCGGCGGCGGCGACGCTGTCCAGCGACTCGCCCTTGCGGACGCGCGCGGCCAGTTCGTCGGCCTTGGCCTTCAGGCGCTTGGACAGCTCCTGCAGCATCCACTGGTTGGCCAGCGGGCCCTTGATCTCGGCTAGCGGGGGCAGGGCGGCGGGGATGACCTTCTCGACGCGGACGGCGAAGTACTCGCCCTTCTCGGCCTCGATCAGGTCGCTCTCGCCGCCGGTCGGCAGGGCGAAGGCGGTCTTCAGCACGTCCGGGGTCAGGCCCGGGAAGGGCTGGCCGGCCAGGTCCGTGCCCTGGGCGGTGATCGGCGCGCTGGTGACGACCACGGCGCCGGCCTTGGCGGCCGCGGCGGGGATGGCCGCGCCGGCGTCGCGGGCGTCCTGATAGGTCTGGGTCTGCTCATAGGCCTTGGCCTGGGCGTTCTGGACGCGCAGGTCGGCCTCGATCTTCGGGCGGGCGGCTTCCAGCGAAGCGGCCTTGGCCGGGGTGATCTTGGTCAGCTTGATCACCGACTGGCCCAGCTCGCCGGCGATCGGCGGGCTGACCTGGCCCTCGGCCAGCGAGAAGGCGGCGTCGGCGACCTTGCGGTCGGGCAGGGCGGTCTTGGGCTTGTCGGCGATGACCACCGGGGTCTTGCCGTAGGCCTTGGCGACTGCGGCCGGGTCCTCGCCCTTGCGCAGGCGCTCGGCGATGGCGGCGGCGGCCTTGGCGTCCGGGGCGACGATCTGGATCAGCGAGCGGGTTTCCGGCGCGGCCAGGGTGTCCTTGCGGAAGTCGAAGGTCTTCTGAACCTCGGCCGGGTCGACGGTCACGGTCGGCTCCAGGGCCTTGGCGCTGAAGCGCACGATCGCCAGCTGGCGCGTCTCGGGACGCGTCAGGGCGGCGGCGTTTTCCTTCATGAAGGCCTGCAGCTGGGCGTCGGTCGGCGCGGCCGGCTGGGGCACGCTGGCCGGGTTGACGGCGAAGGCGGCCAGGTCGCGGCTTTCCAGGCCGTAGACGGCCTGCAGGGCCGAATAGATGCGCGGGGTGCGCAGGCCGTTGGCGACGCTGGCGTAGAACTGCGACTGGGCGATGTCGTCACGCAGCGAGGCCTCGAAGCGGGCCGGGGTCAGGTTGTTTTCGGCCAGCAGGCGCTGGTAGGCGTCCTTGTCGAACTGGCCGGTGATCGGGTTGAACGGGCGCTGGCCGGCCGGCAGCTCGCTCATCTGCTTGTGCAGGGTGGTGGCGATCAGCGTCTCGGACGGGCGCACGCCCATCTTGGCGATCAGCTCGGCCATCGATTCCTGCAGGGCCAGTTCCTGGACCATCTGGCGATCGACGCCGCGCGAGACGGCCTCGTCGGGCGTCAGGCTCTGGCCCTGGCTCTCGAGCTGGCGGCGATAGGTGTCGAAGCGGCTCTTGAAGTCCTCGGGCGTGACCTTGCGCGCGCCGACATCGACCACGTCGGCGGCGGGCGAGCGCTTGAAGACGTCGCTGATGCCGAAGACGGCGAAGCTGACGATCAGCAGGCCGAACAGGACGACCGCGAAGGGCGATTTGGCGAGGGAGCGAAAACCGGCGAGCATGACGTTGGAACTACCTTCTGAGTTTCGCCCGATGTCGTTCGCACGGACGGCCGCCACGGCGACGCACTCGATGCGAGCAAGCGGGTATAGTAGAGGCCAAGGCGAGTGAGCAAGCCGAAGCGGACTTGACTTCCGAAGGGACCACGTCCCCAAAGCCACTCTCATGACCGTTTCTCTGACGACGCCCCGGCCGTTGATCGCCGGAAATTGGAAGATGTTCGGCCTCGAGGCCTCGCTGGACGAGGCCAGGGCCGTGGCCGCGGCGGTCGCCGAGGCTCCTCCGGCCGCCCGAGTCGCCATCTGTCCGCCCGCCACGCTGCTGCACCGCATGGCGCAAACGCTTTCCGGTGAGCCGGTGATCGTCGGCGGCCAGGACTGCCATCCGGCCGCGCAGGGCGCCTACACCGGCGACGTCTCGGCCGCGATGCTGGTCGACGCCGGCGCCCGGCTGGTGATTCTCGGCCACTCCGAGCGGCGCGGCGGCTACGGCGAAACCTGTGAACTGGTCTCGGCCAAGGTCGATGCCGCCCTGGCCGTGGGCCTGGAGCCGATCATCTGCTGCGGCGAGACCCTGGCCCAGCGCGAGGCCGGCGACGCCGAGTCGATCGTCACTGGCCAGATCCGCAATTCGCTGCCGGCCGGTCTTGCCGGCCAGGCCTTCGCGGTCGCCTACGAGCCGGTCTGGGCCATCGGCACGGGCCTGACCCCGACCCCGGCCGACATCACCGCCATCCACAAGGCCATCCGCGCCATCCTGGTCGAGCGCTTCGGCGACCAGGGCGCAAGCGTGCCGATCCTCTACGGCGGCTCGGTGAAGCCCGACAACGCCGCCGAGATCCTGGCCACCGAGGAAGTCGGCGGCGCCCTGGTCGGCGGCGCCTCGCTGAAGGCCGCGGACTTCCTGGCCATCATCCGGGCGGCCTGATTTCGGTTCCAGGTTGAGAGGAAAGGGGGGGGGGCGGCGCACGCCCCTTCCCGTAAAATCCCCGCGAAAGCGGGGACCCAGGCTTTTTCTGAAACGTGTGGCTGCTCAA
>NZ_QHJY01000257.1 GCF_003185805.1 Caulobacter sp. D5 | reverse complement strand
CGCCCTGGCCGCCTGCGATGCGGCCCTGGCCGCCGCCCCGACCCCGCCCCAGGCCGCCTCGGTGCGCATGACCCGCGCTTTCGCCCAGCTGTGCCTGGGCGACCTGGCCGGCGGCTGGGCCGACTATGCCGCCCGCCTGCTGCCCGAACGCCGCGAGGCCATGGCCTTCGACATTCCCGGCGAGCGCTGGACGCCGGCCCGCCCGTTGCGCGGCCTTTCGCTGCTGCTGGTCGGCGAGCAGGGCCTGGGCGACGAGGTGCTGTTCGGCTCGATGCTGCCGGACCTGCTGACCGCGCTTGGCCCCGCCGGCCGCCTGACCCTGGCGGTGGAGCCTCGCCTGGTTTCGCTGTTCGCCCGCGCCTTCCCCGGCGTGCGGGTGGTCCCCCACGTCGGCACCAGCCTGGCCGGCCGCGTGACCCGCCACGTCCCGGACGCTGGCGACGAGCACCACGCCTGGGCCCCGATGGGCGCCCTGCTGCCGCTGCTGCGGCCGACGACCGACCGTTTCGCCCGCCGCGCCTTCCTGTCGCCCGATCCGGACCGGCTGGCGCACTGGAAGGACTGGCTGGCGAGCCTGGGCCCCGGCCGCAAGGTCGGCTTCATGTGGCGCAGCCGGTTGATGGGCGGCCTGCGCAACCGCCGCTTCGCCCCGTTCGAGGCCTGGCCGCCGGTGCTGCGCACGCCGGGCGCGGTGTTCGTCAATCTGCAGTACGGCGAGCCCGGACCGGAGCTGGCCCAGGCCGCCGCGCAGGGGCTGGAGATCCACGAGCCGCCGGGCCTGGACCTGATGCAGGACCTGGAGGGCGTCACGGCCCTGACCTGCGCGCTCGACATGATGATCGGCCCGATGACCGCCACCAGCAATCTGGCGGCGGCCTGCGGCGTCGAAACCTGGATCCTCGCCTCCAACCCGCTCTGGCCGTTGCTGGGGACCGGCGGCTGCCCCTGGTACCCCAACGTGCGCGCCTTCGCGCCGGAGGGGGCGGATGACTGGGGCCTGAGGCTGGAAGAAGTGGCGAAGGCGTTGGCGGAGCGAGCAGCGTAGGCGCCAGGAAACGACGCCTGACAGCAAATGCCGATACCAACACCTTAATAGGTTCGAGATCGACCAGCATATGTAGTTGAACAACGCCCAATCGCTAGCCAAGGCCGAGAGGGCGAATGCACGCGTAATCCTTGCATCATAAGCGCAGTTGCATAGAAATGGCCCTGGCTCGGGGGCTGAACCGTGAACACGGACGAACTTGAAGCGCTACTCAATGGCGCAGAGGAAACCGACACCCTTGAATTCAAGGGAGCGATGGCTTGGGATCGCCAGTCGCTTGTTCGCGATATCCTGGCCTTGGCCAACGTAATCGATGGTGGTCGCATCGTTATCGGCGTTGAAGACAACACCTATGCTCGCCAGGGCTTAACTCCAGAACAAATCGCGACATTCGACGCAGAAGTAATGCGGGATCAAATCGCGCCTTTCGCCGATCCGCGCGTTGTATTTCGACGCATCGTCGCTGCTGATCGGCAAGGTCTTCAGTTTGTGATTATAGATGTTTCCCCGTTCGATGAGGGGCCAGTCATCTGCAAACGTGATGGCACCGAGGTAAACGCTGGAACGATCTATTTTCGGAGTCGTACCAGACGCCCTCAAAGTGCACGCGTCGATAATAGCGCAGATATGCGCGATATTATTGAACGCGCCGCGGCACTAGCCGCACGGCGACTTCGCCGACTGGGCTTTGTCGCGGAACAAGGCGACCAAGATTATGACGCTGAGCTGGGAGGCCTGTGATGGAGCCGCAGCTAATTGAGCGCATTAGATCGTTTGGACACTGGCGGGTCAATCTTCGCCCCCTCGGCACGCTAACGCATCCGCTTTCATTCGAGCAAGCGGCCAAAATTGTAGACGAAAATCGAGTGGCGGTACGCGGCTGGGACTTTCCCCACATCCAACGTCACAACGGCGCTAGCGGAGCAGCCGAGCGAGGCGAAAACTATGTCGAAAACTGGTGTGACTGGGATGGACAGATCGAGTTCTGGCGCATGTATCGCAGCGGTCAGTTTTTAGCATACAAGGCGCTACACTACGAAGTTCCAAATTCCATGTTCTACACGCAGGGCAAAAGCCTATTTATTACAGATTCAATATTTGCAGTTACGGAATTTTTGGAATTCGCGCATCGCCTCTTCATTCACGGCGCACATTCAAACGGAACAGTGGTTTTTATAGATCTCAACAACACGCGCGATCGAAACCTCCAAACGGGACCTGGCCGCATGCCTTTTTGGGACCTCAAAACCACCAAAGCAGAAACTATAAAATTGAAAAGGACTGTTCACCCTGACGAATGGAGCGAAGGCGCCGCAAATGTCGCAAACAGCCTGCTCTTAGAATTATTCGATCATTTTGGTTGGAACCCTCCGCAATCGCAAATTTCCGCCGAGCAGGAGAAATTCTACAGGCGAGATTTTCGCTAGCGAGTTAGCCCCAACCAAACTTGGGAGACTTATGCAAAAGAGGGGAGGACGTTTCCGCCCTCCCCTCTTCGTCTCCTACTTCACCACCTGGACCGCGGCCTGGGCCTGGGCCGCCAGGGCCTTGTCGCCGGTGGCGGTCAGCTTGCCGGCCTTGTCGTCCCAGCGCAGCTTGACCGTCTTGCCGACGCCCTTCTCGTAGGCGTTGGTGACGCCGTCGTCGTCATAGAGCGAGAACTCGGCGTCGGCGCCCGGCCAGACCTTCACGGCGCTGATGGCCTGGGGCTGGCTGGTGTTGAGGATCGGCGCGCCCATCGGCACGATCGAACCGGCGCGGACGAACAGCGGGATGGTGTCGATCGGGGCCTTCACCCGGATCGTCTGGCCGCCCGTGTACTTCTGGTTGGTCCAGTAGTCGTACCAGTCGGCGCCGGCCGGCAGGTAGACGTCGCGCTCGGTGACGCCCTGGTCGGTGACCGGGGCCACCAGGAAGGCCGGGCCGAACATGTACTGGTCGCCGATGTTGGCCACCTTCGGGTCGTTCGGGAAGTCCATGAACAGGCCGCGCATGAAGGGCGCGCCGGTGTCGTAGGTCGTCTTGCCCATCGAGTAGAGGTACGGCATCAGCGCGTAGCGCAGGCGGACGTACTTGGTCAGGACCGTTTCGGCCTCCTTGCCGAACGACCACAGCTCGGTCTCCTTGCGCATGCCGTGCACGCGCAGGGTCGGGGTGAAGACGCCGTACTGGAACCAGCGGGTGAAGAGCTCGGGATAGTCGTTGTTCTGGCCGACCACGGCGCGGGCGTCCGACGGGTCGAGCAGCGGCGGCTTGGTCGCCGTCGTGGTCTGCGGCAGCCACTGCCAGCCGCCGATGTCGTTACCCCAATACGCGAGGCCCGAGGCGGTGAAGTTCAGGCCGGTCGGCACCTGGCGCTTGAGCACTTCCCAGGTCGGCGAGATGTCGGACGACCAGAACAGGCTGCCGTTGCGCTGGGCGCCGGTATAGGCGGCGCGGGCCAGGATCAGGTTGCGCTTGTCCGGACGGTCGCGGCGCGAGCCGTCTGCGGCCAGCTGGGTGTGCATCAGCGGGAAGGCGTTGCGGACGCGGTCGCCCGTGCCGGCGTGGAAGTAGTAGCCCGACGGCACCAGGTCAGGCTCGGTCTCGTCCAGCCACAGCCAGTCGAAGCCCTGCGAGAGGATGTTGTCGCGGATCTTGTCCCAGAACCAGTCGCGGGCCTCGGGGTTGGTGGTGTCGATCAGGGCGCCGGTGCGGTCGCTGCGGAACGGCAGGCCGTCGACGACCTTGCCGTCGGCGTCCTTCAGGAAATAGCCCTTGTCGGCCATGTAGTTGAAGTAGCGGCCTTCCTGCTCGAAGCGGGGCCACACGCTGATGATGGTCTGCACGCCGCGGTCGTGCAGCGTCTTGTTCATGCCCTTGGGGTCTGGGAAGGCGGTCGGATCGATGTCGATCTGGCCCATCCGCGTCCAGTGGAACCAGTCGAGCACCATGATGTCGAGCGGCAGGCCGCGCTTCTGGTAGCCGTCGGCCACGGCCATGAACTCGGCCTGGGTCTCGTAGCGGGCCTTGGACTGGATGTAGCCGAAGGCGGCCTTGGGCGGCAGCGGGGTGACGCCGGTCAGGGCGCGGTAGCCGGCGTAGATCTCGTCGGTGGTCTTGCCGGTGATGACGAAGAACGACACGCGCTCGCCGACGTTGGACTGCCACAGGGTGCGGCCGTTGACGCCCGGATAGATCTTGGTGGCCGACGGGTTGTCCCAGAGGATGCCGTAGCCCTTGCTGGTCACCAGGAACGGCACGCAGACCGTCTCGCCGTGCGGGGCGTCGTAGTCGTGCTTGCAGTCGATGGTGCGGCCGCGCAGGTCGAGCGCGCCTTCCGACTCCTGGTTCTGGCCCAGGCCGTAGAAGTGCTCGTCGGCCGTGGTCGAGAAGGTGGCGCCGGCGCGGTAGGTCTTCTCGCCGCTGACGACGTGGGGCGACAGCTCCCAGCCGTTCATATCGACCAGCGAAGTCCCGTCGGCCTTGCGGACCTTGATCGACACCGGCGGCAGCGACGGGGCGAAATAGCGCTCCTGCAGGCTGGGGGCGCCCGGCCAGGGCTGGGCGACGACTTCCAGCGACAGCTCCGAAGAGGTGAAGACGTCGGCGCCGGCCTTCTGGTCGTGGCGCCAGCCCTTGTCGCTGGGCTGACCGTTGATCCCGTAGCCGGGGGCGGCCTTGGCCAGGTCCTTGTCCTGGCTGATGGTCACGCGGATGACGTTGGGGGCGTAGGTTTCGACCGAGACGTAGGAGCCGTTGCGATCGACCGTGGTGGTCGGGGCGGCGACCGCGAGGCCGGCGGCGGCGCTCAGCGCCAGACCCGAAACCAGACCAGAAGCCAGGGCGCGTCGACGCGCTCCGTTCAGCCAAGCCATGCGATTTCCTCCACTAAGTTACCGCTATCATTTCCTGGTGCTGGCGTAGTGGCGGGCGCGGCGAAGGTCAAGGCAAGGGTGTGATTGATGGGAGGAATGGATTGGAAGACCCTCCCCCTGAAGGGGGAGGCGTCGGCGAAGCCGACGGAGGGGGATGTGGCCTGTGAACCAGCAACCGCCTCAACGTCAGCTGAGACTTCCCCCTCCGGCCCTTCGGGCCACCTCCCCCTTCAGGGAGAGGGTCTGGAAAACGAAAACGGGCCCGGAGGTTTCCCTCCAGGCCCGTCTCGTAAGGTCATGAAGACCAGATCCGCGTCAGGCGACGCGGAACCGGATTACTTCACTTGGACCTTGGCGCCGGCTTCGGTCAGCTTCTTGGCGACTTCGTCGGCCTGCTGCTTCGAAACGTTTTCGACGACGTTCTGCGGAACGCCTTCGACCAGGTCCTTGGCTTCCTTCAGGCCGAGGTCCGGACGGACGCCGCGGACTTCCTTGATGACGTTGATCTTCTTGTCGCCACCGTCCAGCAGGACGACGGTGAATTCGGTTTGCTCTTCAGCGGCTTCAACCGGAGCAGCAGCGCCACCGACGGCGGCGACGGCGACCGGAGCGGCGGCCGAGACGCCCCACTTTTCTTCCAGCAGCTTCGAGAGTTCAGCGGCTTCCAGCACCGACAGGGTGGACAGTTCTTCGACCAGCTTTTCGAGCTTCGACATGTGTCAGTTCCTTAGAGAGATTGGGATAGATTTGCGGGGATGACCGTTACGCGGCGTCTTTGGTCGCGTAGGCGTTGAAAACGCGAGCCAGCTGGGCAGCCGGGGCCTGCAGGACGCCAGCGATCTTGGTCGCCGGAGCCTGGATGAGGCCGATGAGCTTGCCACGCAGTTCGTCCAGCGACGGCAGGGTCGCCAGAGCACGCACGCCGGCTTCGTCGAGCACGTTGGTCTGGTCCAGAACGCCGCCGACAATCTTGAGCTTGTCGTTTTCTTTGGCGAACTGCACCGCGATCTTCGCGGCCGAGACGGCGTCCGGGCCGAAGGCGATGGCGACCGGACCGGTGAAGAGCGTGTCGCCCTTTTCACCGAGCTTGCCGTCCAGAGCCTTCAGAGCCAGGGTGTTCTTCACAACCTTGATCGCGGCGCCTTCCTTGCGGAGGCGAAGACGAAGGTCGGTCATTTCCGCAACGGTCAGACCCGTATAGTGGGTCACGACGACAGCGCCGGCATCGGCGAAGACGCTTTTCAGCGACTCGATCGATTCCTGCTTTTGAGCGCGGTCCATTGCGGTCTCCTACTCAGTTGCAGGCGGCCGGACCATTCCGGCAGCCAGATGCGCGCCACAAGCGGGATCGCTCCCGCACGCGAGTTGCATCAGCCTGTTCCAAGGAAAGTCGGCCGCGCACCTGACTCGGGCAAAGCCGCGAGAGAGGAGATCTTGGCGTCTCTATCCCTGTCTCCCGACGGCGAGGAAGGGCTCTTCCTCGATTATGGCGCTGGTGACCCCGCGCCCCGCAGTTCTCAAACAGGTTCGCCGCCGAACCGGAGTCCAGCGGAGAGGCGGGCCGTATACACGGGGGTTTCGGAAGTTTCAACCCGTTGGTGACGAGTCACGAAAAAGGGCGCAACGCCCTACCCCGCCAGCCGCTCGTTCACCGCCCGCGCTGCCGCCACGCCCGTGGCGAAACAGGCCTGCAGCAGGTAGCCGCCGGTGGGGGCCTCCCAATCCAGCATCTCGCCGGCCAGGAAGACGTCGGGCCGCGACCGCAGCGCCAGGCCGTCCAGGCTGTCGAAGGTCACGCCGCCGGCGGCCGAGATCGCCCGGTCCAGCGGCCGGGCGGCCGTCAAGCGGATCGGCCCGGCCTTGATCGCCGCCGCAAGGGCCGCCGGTTCAGACGGCAGGTCCAGGCCATGGGCCTCGCGCAGCAGGTTCACCTCCACCGGCGACAGCTTCAGGGCCTTGCGCAGGTGGTTGGCCAGCGACTGGCCGCCGCGCGCGCCGGACAGGCGCCGCTCCAGGGTCTCGGCCGGCAGGTCGGGACGCAGGTCGATGGTCAGCACCGCCGCGCCGTCGCGGGCGATGGCCTCGCGCGGGGCCGGGCCAAGGGCGTAGACCGCTCCGCCCTCGATGCCATAGCCGGCGACCATGGCGTCGCCGCGCGCCTGGCGGCCGTCACAGGTGAGGCGGACGTTCTTCAAGGGCTCGCCGGCGAAGCGGTCGCGGAAGATCTCGCTCCAGGAAACCTCGAAGCCGCAATTGGCCGGGGCGAAGGGCGCGACGTCGGCGCCCTGCCCTTCCAGGGTCTCCGTCCAGGCTGCGTCGGAGCCTAGCTTGGGCCAGCTGGCGCCGCCCAGGGCCAGGATCGTGGCGCGCGGCCGCCAGGTCTCGCGACCGTCCGGCCCCTCGACCAGCAGGGCGCCGTCCTCGCTCCAGCCCGCCCAGGCCGACCGGGTCCGCAGGGAGACGCCCAAGCCCTCCAGCCGCGCCAGCCAGGCGCGCAGCAGCGGCGAGGCCTTCATCGCCTTGGGGAACACACGCCCGCTGGCGCCGACGAAGGTCTCCTGGCCCAGGTCCTTGGCCCAGGCGACCAGATCGGTCGGCGTGAAGGCCTCGAGCATCGGCCGCAGCACCGCCTCGCGCGGGCCATAGCGGGCGGCGAAGCGCTCGAAATCTTCCGAATGGGTGAGGTTCAGCCCGCCGCGGCCGGCCATCAGGAACTTGCGCCCGAAGGTCGGCATCTTCTCGAACACCACGACCGAGCGGCCGGCCTGGGCCAGGCGCTGAGCGGCGATCAGCCCGGCGGGTCCGCCGCCGACCACGGCGACGTCGATGATCCTGGGAGCGTCAGACGTCACGCGGCCTCGATGTCAGTCAGGGAAAAGTCGCCGCCCTTGTAGAGCAGCGGGACGCCATGAACCTTGGCGCAGGCGTAGGCGAAGCAGTCGCCCATGTTGAGCTTGGCGGGATGGACGCCCTTGCCGAAACGGGCGTGGGCTTCGAGCGCGAGAACGCCTTCGGCCGCGCCGATCTCGACGATCCGAACATTCAGGCTCGCCTGGAAGCTGAACAACCGCGCGCTGGCTTCGCTCACCCCGTCCTCGGTTTCCCGCACGAGGGCGCGGACCGTTTCCCAGTTGGCGATCGAAGACGTCAGGATGGTGTCGGCAGCGACCAAGGCAGCGACCAGCCGATCCCGTTCCGGCTCATTCAGCGAGACGGCCGTCCAGGCCGAGGCGTCGACGAACATCAGTCGCCGTTGATCATGTCGAAGAACGCCTTGTCCGCCTTGAGACCCGTCCGAGGCACGGCGTCGAACTCGGCCAGGATGGCTTCGACCTTCGCCAGCTTTTCCGCCTGCGCCTTCTCGCGCGCCGCCAAGGCTTCCGAAGCGGCCAGCTTCACGGCCTCGGTGATGCCAAGGCGCGTTTTGTCGGCAAGCTCGCGGACCAAGGCGTCGGTTTCGGGGTCGCGGATGTGGAAGGCCATGACCAATCTCCGTCTAGCCGAAAGATAACATCGGCTAGCCGAACCGCCAAACCCGCCTGAAGACGCCCCCAAACGCAAGACGGGCGCTGGATCGCTCCAGCGCCCGTCTCCGAAGTCAAAAGCTTCGATCGGCCGTTAGGCGGTGATCGAGGCGATGTCGACCTTCACGCCCGGACCCATCGTCGAGGACAGGCCGACCTTCTTGACGAACACGCCCTTGGCGCCCGACGGCTTGGCCTTGTTCAGGGCGTCGATCAGAGCCTTGACGTTGACCAGCAGGGCTTCGTCGGTGAACGAGGCCTTGCCGATGCCGGCGTGAACGATACCGGCCTTTTCGACGCGGAACTCGACGGCGCCACCCTTGGCGTCCTTCACGGCTTGGCCGACGTTCGGGGTCACGGTGCCGACCTTCGGGTTCGGCATCAGGCCGCGCGGGCCCAGCACCTTACCGAGACGACCCACCAGGGCCATCATGTCCGGGGTCGCGATGACGCGATCGAAGTCCATGAAGCCGTTCTGGATCTTTTCGACCAGGTCTTCGGCGCCAACCACTTCGGCGCCGGCCGCGGTGGCTTCGGCGGCCTTGGCGTCCTTGGCGAAGACGGCGACGCGGACGTCACGGCCGGTGCCCGACGGCAGTTGAACGACGCCACGGACCTGCTGGTCGGCGTGACGCGGATCGACGCCGAGGTTCACCGAGATTTCGATGGTCTCGTCGAACTTGGCCTTGGCGTTGGCCTTGACCAGGGCGATGGCGTCGGCGACGGCCAGGGTGGCGTCACGGTCGCCGGTCCAGGCCTTGATGCGCTTGGGTTGCTTAGCCATTGGATTAGGCCTCCACGATCTTCAGGCCCATGGCCTTGGCGGAGCCTTCGATGATCTTGGCGGCGGCCTCGAGATCGTTGGCGTTCAGATCCTTCATCTTCTTCTCGGCGATTTCGCGCAGCTGGGTGCGCGTCACTTCGCCGACGGTCTCACGACCAGTCAGCTTCGCGCCGGACTTCAGGCCGGTGATCTGCTTCAGGTAGTGGGTCGCCGGGGGCGTCTTGGTGACGAAGGTGAACGACTTGTCCTGGTAGACCGTGATGACGGTCGGCAGGGGGGTGCCCTTTTCGACGTTCTCGGTGCGCGCGTTGAACTCCTTACAGAAGCCCATGATGTTGACGCCGCGCTGACCCAGAGCCGGGCCGATGGGGGGCGAAGGCGTGGCCGAGCCAGCCTTCACCTGGAGCTTGATGTAGCCCAGGATCTTCTTAGCCATACTATCCTCTCATGAGGGCCGAAGCCCTCGCTGGTGAGCCGTGGTGCGGGCTTGGCGGCCCTTCCACGGATTTGGCTCGTCATATTCGAGCGAATAACGACGAACACGCCCCGGGACGGGGTCCTGGAGCGAGGCGGCGCATGTAGCAGGCGCGCCGAACGGAGTCCAGCGCGGCGGCTCCGTATACGATCATCCCCGCCCTGTTGCCGCCATGCCACGCCGGTTTCGGCCACGCCGGGGCCGCAATTCAACCTGAGCGACCCGCCGATAAACAAGAACGACACTACATCGTCACAAATTCATCAATCCATGCCGATAACGACGCAATGTGAGCAAGCTCGTTCTCATCACAACGATATCGCGCAACATATTCGCCCCATTCCATGAATTTCCGCCGAAATTCAGAAAAGAAACGACGCCATTCGTCTTCCCTATCGCGAACCTTGTTTCGCAGAACGCCGTCATCGCGACAAGCGATTTGGCGAATACTGGGGACTATGAATGGCTAGAAATACCTATCTTCTGAGCGCGTCGGCGCTCGTCATCGCCGTGACGGCAGCGCCGATCCTGGCGCAGGCCCAGACGAACGACGAGCCGGCCGCCGTCGAGGAAGTCGTCGTCACCGGTTCGCGCATCGCGCGCCGCGACTACGTCTCCAACAGCCCGATCATGACCATGGGCCAGGAGCAGATCGAGAAGACCGGTTCGGTCACGGTCGACACCCTGCTCAACCAGATGCCCCAGTTCGTGCCGTCGGTGTCGTCGACCTCGAACAACCCGTCGAACGGCGGCCAGGCCAACATCGACCTGCGCGGC
>NZ_QHJY01000256.1 GCF_003185805.1 Caulobacter sp. D5 | reverse complement strand
GAACCGGCCGGGGCCGGCACCGGCACGCTTCCCCAGGCCGCCTGGACCTTCTGGCCGCTGGAGGGCCTGGGCGCCCGCGCCGGCGTGGCCGGGATCGAGGCCGGGACCGTGGTTTCCGGCTCCGACGAGGAGCGCCTGCTGCTGGCCCTGCTCGACCAAGGCGCGGTGGCCTTGCAGCGCGCCGAGCTGGCCGCGGGCGCGGTGGAGGCCGAGGCCCTGCGCCGCTCCGACCGCTTCCGCAACGCGCTGCTGAACTCCATCAGCCACGACCTGCGCACGCCGCTGACCACGGTGCTGGGGGCGGCCACCACCCTGATCGACTATGGCGACAAGCTCGCGCCCCCGGCCCGCGCTGACCTCGCACTCGGCATCAAGGAGGAGGCCGAGCGGCTCAACGGCTACGTCGCCAACCTGCTGGACATGACCCGCATCGAGGGCGGCGGGCTGAAGCTGCGCACCGACTGGATCGACGCCCGCGACGTGCTGGCCGCCGCCGCCGACCGCGTGGCCCGCCGCCTCGACGGCCGGGTGCTGGTGCGCGACTTCCCCGAGACGCTGAGCCTGGTCCAGGCCGACCCGAACCTGCTGGAGCAGGTGGCGGTCAACATCCTGGAGAACGCCATCGCCTATAGCCCCCCCGGGGCGCGCATCGAGGTCGCCGCCTACGAGGACCGCGCCCACGTGGTGATCAGCATCGAGGACGAGGGCCGGGGCATTCCGCCGGCCGACCTGGAGCGGGTGTTCGAGAAGTTCCGCCGCCTGCAGGACCCCAGCGACCGCTCGCCGGGCGCCAGCCAGGGGGTGGGGCTGGGCCTGGCCATCGCCAAGGGCTTCGTCGAGGCCATGGGCGGGCGCATCGCCGCCGCCAGCCCGATCCACGACGGCAAGGGCACGCGCATGCTGATCAGCCTGCCCAAGGGCGTCGCCACGCCCCACCATCTGCTATGACGAGATCATGAGCGCGCTTCGCCCCCGCATCCTGGTCATCGACGACGAGCCGCAGATCCACCGGTTCCTCGCCCCCGCGCTCGACGCGGCCGGCTACGACCCGCTGCGCGCCGACGGCGGCCAGGAGGGCCTGCGCGGCATCGCCCTGTGGTCGCCCGACGCCGTGGTGCTGGACCTCGGTTTGCCCGACATGGACGGCAAGGAGGTGCTGGAAAAGGCCCGCGCCTTCTATGACGGCCCGATCCTCATCCTGTCGGCCCGCGACCGCGAGATCGAAAAGATCGACGCCCTGGACAAGGGCGCCAACGACTATGTCGAAAAGCCCTTCGGGGTGGGCGAACTGCTGGCCCGCCTGCGGGTGGCCCTGCGCCAGCGGGCGGCGACCCAGGCGCCGGCCGGGCCGATCCGGGCCGGGGCCGTCGAGCTGGATCTCGAAAAGCGCCTGGTCACCCGCGACGGGACGGTGGTGAAGGTCTCGCCGCGCGAATACGAGGTCCTGGCCCGCCTGGCCTTGGGGCGCGGCAAGGTGCTGACCCACAAGGAGCTGCTGACCTCGGTCTGGGGCCCGGCCCACATGCACGACACCCAGTACCTGCGGGTCTTCGTCGGCCAGCTGCGCCAGAAGCTGGAGGCCGACCCGGCCCACCCGAAGATCCTGCTGACCGAACCGGGGGTGGGATATCGGTTCATCGGGGATTGAGGGAGGTTCCGCCCCTCGGGCCCCCTCTCACCGAGCATCCCCGCGAAGGCGGGGATCCAAGCCGAGCCGGCGGATGATCCAAGGCCGAGCCTCCTCCTGAAAGTCAGCTTGGGTCCCCGCCTTCGCGGGGAGAGACGGATATTGGAGGCGAGCGTGTGATGATCATCCGCTCGATCACCGCCGCGTGCGGCTGAGCCTCGCTGCGTCGCGCACCCGGGTCAGCAGGGTGGCGATGTCGATCGGCTTGGCCACGTGGCCGTCCATGCCGGCGGCCAGGCAGGCGTCGATCTCGGCCTTCACCGCATTGGCCGTCAGGGCCAGGACCGGCGTGGCGCTGGCCGGGAAGGGCAGGGCGCGGATCGCCCGCGTCGCCGCCAGGCCGTCCATGCCCGGCATCCGCACGTCCATCAGCACCACATCATAGGCGCGTTCGCGCACGGCCTCGACGCCCGCCGCCCCGCCGTCGGCGCAGTCCACCGCGTGATCGGCCGAGCGCAGCACGGCCTCGGCCAGGGCGCGGTTCATCTCGGCGTCGTCGACGACCAGGATGCGCAGGGCCTCGCCCTCGGCGGCTGTCGCTGGCGGATCCTCGTCGGCCGCGCGGTCGGCGGGACGGGCGGGGATCTCGAACCAGAAGGTCGAGCCTATGCCGACCTCGCTGTCGACGCCGATGGTTCCGCCCATCAGCTCGACCAGCCGCTTGCAGATCGCCAGGCCCAGGCCCGTGCCGCCATAGCGGCGATGGATGGTGGAATCGACCTGGCCGAACGGCTGGAACAGGCGTTTCCGCGCCTCGGGGGCGATGCCGGGGCCGGTGTCGGCGACCGTGAAGCGCAGGCGGTCGTCTCCGGCGGGCGCGACCGACAGGGTCACGCTTCCCCCGGCGGTGAACTTCACGGCGTTGGTCACGAGATTCAGCAGCACCTGCCGCAGGCGGGTCGGGTCGCCGGCGATCGCGTCCGGCGTTTGCGGCGCGATCTCGAGGCGCAGCGCCAGCCCTTTGGCCTGCGCGTCGGGACGGGCCATGGCCGCGCAGCTGTCGACCAGCCGCTCCGGGACGACGACGCCGTCTTCCAGCATCAGCTTGCCGGCCTCGACGCGGGAAAGGTCCAGAATGTCGTCGACGATGGCCAGCAGGGCCTTGGCCGCGTCGCGCACGAAGCCGCGATAGCGCCCGCGCTCGTCGCCGGACAGGGCGTCGCGGGCCAGCAGCTCCGAAAACCCGACCAGGCCGTTCAGGGGCGTGCGCAGCTCGTGGCTCATCGCCGCCAGGAACTCCGACTTGGCGCGGTTGGCGGCCTCGGCCTCGTGCTTGGCGTCGGCCAGGTCGAGGGTCAGCTGGGCCAGCCGCTGGTTGCGCCGCTCCACCCGCTCCAGCGCCGCCGTCCGCTCCTGCAGCAGCCGGCGCAGGTCGCTGACCCCGGCCCGCGTGGCGATGGCCGCGCCGAGCGTCTGGCTCATGTGGCGCAGCAGCTCGATCTCCTCGACATTGAAGGCGGCGGCCTCGCCGGCCATGGCCTTCAGCACGCCCACCGCCTGCTCGCCGTCGAACAGGGGCGCGCAGACCATCGAGCGCAGGCCCACCCGGCGGCAGGCGTCGCGGTCGACGCGCGGATCGGTCTCGCTGTCCTCGCACACCAGGATGGCGGCCTGCTCGACGCACAGGCCCGACAGGCTGCCGGCGCGGGGCAGGCGCAGGCCCAGATGTTCGGCATAGCCCTCGCTGACCGCGCGGTAGACCATCTGGTCGCCGTCGACGAGCTCGACCACGGCCCCGCGTCCGGCCAGCAGCCGGTGCACGCTGTCGACCACGATCTGCATGAAGTCATCGACGCCGACGTCGCTGCTGGCCAGCAGCGACTGGATCTCGGCCAGGGCGCGCAGGCCCTCCATCCGCCGGTTGAGAATTTCGAGACGGGCGGCGCCGGGGATGGCGGGGAGCGACGTCGACAAATGACGCATCGCGGGCATCCAGCTTCGCCATGAGACTGGAACCAGCGCTGTTCCCGCACAAGCACCCTCCGGCTGAGCCGCCGCAGCTTCGCCTGATGGTGTCGCGGGCGGACGCCTGCCAGACCGCCTGCCAGACGCCTGTCGGGGAGAAACCTCCGTTCGCGCCGCTTTTCCTGCAAATCGGCCACGATGGAGACGCGGCCGGGGGCTAGAGATTGCCTTTGGACGCGGAATGTCGAATGACGAGCGCCGATGATTTTACCGTCGGCCGGGCCAGGCGCCGACGAGCGAGGATTGCGGTATGAGCGGAGGCCCTGTCCTCGTCACCGGCGCGGCCGGCTTCATCGGCATGCATGTGGCCGAGCGTCTGCTCGACCGCGGCGAGACCGTGATCGGCGTCGACGTGTTCAACGACTATTACGATCCGGCCCTGAAGGCGGCCCGCGCCGCCCGCCTCGACGGCCGCCCGGGCTTTACGATGGTGCGCCTGGACATCGCCGAGCACGAGGCTCTGCTGGAGCTCGTCCGGTCGTCGGGCGTCAAGCGGGTCGTCCACCTGGCCGCCCAGGCCGGCGTGCGCTACTCGATCGAGAACCCCTTCGCCTACGAACGCTCGAACCTGGCCGGCCACCTGGCCGTGCTGGAAGCCTGCCGCCACGGCGGCGTCGAGGCCCTGGTCTACGCCTCGTCGAGCAGCGTCTACGGCGATCGCCCCCTGAACGGCTCGGGCTTCAAGGAGACCGACCCGGTCGACGCCCCGGTCTCGCTCTATGCGGCCACCAAGCGCTCGTGCGAGCTGATCAGCCAGAGCTACGCCCGGCTCTACGGCTTCCCGCAGGCGGGCCTGCGCTTCTTCACGGTCTACGGGCCCTGGGGGCGCCCCGACATGGCCTATTTCAGCTTCACCCAGAAGATCCTGAAGGGCGAGCCGATCGAGGTGTTCGGCGAGGGCAAGATGGCCCGCGACTTCACCTATATCGACGACATCGTCGACGGCATCGTCGGCGTGCTCGACAACCCGCCGGCCCCGGGCGGCCACGAGATCTACAACATCGGCGACAACGATCCGGTCGGGCTGATGGACATGATCGCCGCGCTGGAGGCCGCGCTCGGCCGCGAGGCGGAGAAGGTGTTCCTGCCCATGCAGCCGGGCGACGTCACGGCTACCTTCGCCGACGTCTCCAAGCTTCAGGCCCTGACGGGCTACAGGCCCGTCGTCGGGGTTCGCGAGGGCCTGCAGCGCTTCGCCCGCTGGTACGCCGGCCACTACGCCGGCTGACGCCGAAAGCGTCGTCCCTTCAATTCGAACGGCCACGGACGGTCGCCGGAGAGCCCGGCGGCGGCGTTCGCGCGCGTCCGCCGGCAGGGTCGCGGGCGCGCCTGAAATTCCCCTTCGCGTAACATTGATATTCCCCTCGCGGTTGCACCGAATCCGTGTTTAGCTCCGGGTTGCAATCGTGGGGCGTGCCTATCTGCGGGGAGGGCGACGAGTGGCGGGTTCGTTACTGGAGAGTCTGCTGGGCGGAGCGGCGCGGGTGCTGAGCCGGATCCAACCCTGGCACAAGTACCCGACCACGCTGGCCGTGCCGACGCTGGCGGGCCTGCGCGTCAACATGCGCCACGAAAACCTGTTCGACACCGAGATGGAGCCGACGATCGCCGCGCCCGACCCGGCGCCCGGCTCGATCGACGTGCGCGAGGCCCGCACGGCCGACGGCAGCTACAACGACCTGTCCAAGCCGTGGATGGGCATGACCGGGGCGCGCTTTGGCCGCAACATGCCGATCGAGCGCACCTTCGGCGAGGAAGAGCCGGCCCTGATGACCCCCAATCCGCGGGTGATCAGCAACCGGCTGCTGGCCCGCAAGGAGTTCGTGCCGGTCCCGCACCTGAACGCCCTGGCCGGCGCCTGGCTGCAGTTCATGGTCCACGACTGGCTGAGCCACGGCGAGAACGATCCGGAAGACAAGTTCTACGTGCCGATCCCCGAAGGCGACAGCTGGCCGGGCGGGGTGATGGAGATCCTCAAGACCCTGCGCGATCCCGACCGTCCGGGCGACGCGGGCCGGCCCCAGGCCTACACCAATGTCGAGACCCACTGGTGGGACGCCTCGCAGATCTACGGCTCATCGCTGCGCCGGCAGATCAAGGTGCGCACCGACCCGACGACGGGCCAGTTCCTGACCGACGGCAAGCTCGGTTTGCAGCCCAACGGCCACCTGCCCATCGACGAGGCCGGCAAGATCCCGGGCCTGGAGCTGGCCGGGGTCAACGGCAACTGGTGGATCGGCCTGTCGGTGATGCACACGGTCTTCGTGCGCGAGCACAACTCGGTCGTGGACCGGCTGAAGATCGACTTCCCCGAGGCCTCGGGCGAGTGGCTGTTCCAGAAGGCGCGCCTGGTGGTCTCGGCCCTGCTGGCCAAGATCCACACCGTCGAATGGACGCCGGCCCTGATGAACAGCCCCGAGGGGCGTCTGGCCATGCGCGCCAACTGGTGGGGCCTGGCGGGCGAGACCTTCCACCGGGCCTTCGGCCGGCGCGGCGAAAGCGAGATCCTGTTCGGGGTGGCCGGCTCGCCGGTCGACCACCACAACGCGCCCTACGCCATGACCGAGGAATTCGCGGCCTGTTACCGCATGCATCCGCTGATGCCGGACGACTATTCGTTCCGCAGCCACGTGGACGACAGGGAGCTGCTCAAACGCGACCTGATCGGCGTGGCCCGCGGCCAGGCCTCCAGCGTCTACGAGCACGCCAGCTTCGACGACGTGGTCTATTCGCTGGCCACCAGCCACCCGGGCGCGCTGTGCCTGCACAACTACCCCAACACCCTGCGCAGCCTGCCGCCCAAGCGCGAAAACGACGTGCTGACGGATCTCGCCGCCACCGACATCCTGCGCGACCGCGAGCGGGGCGTGCCGCGCTACTGCGAGTTCCGGCGCCACATGAGCATGCGCGCGCCCAAGACCTTCGCCGAGCTGACCGACAACAAGGAATGGCAGAAGGAGCTGGAGGAGATCTACGGCGACGTCGAGAAGGTCGACCTGCTGGTCGGCACCCTCGCCGAAAGCCAGTGCACGCGTAACGGCACGCCGCCGGGCTTCGGCTTCTCCGACACCGCCTTCCGCATCTTCATCCTGATGGCCACCCGCCGCCTGAAGAGCGACCGCTTCTACGGCGAGGACTTCAACGCCAAGGTCTACACCCCGGCCGGCTTCGCCTGGGTGCGCGACAACGGCCTGCGCCAGGTGATGGAGCGCCACGTTCCGGCCCTGGCCGCCCAGTTCGCCGACGCCCGCAGCATGTTCTTCCCCTGGGCCAAGGGGACGGCGGGATGAGCAGCCGGATCCGCATTCCCGGCCTCGTCGACGTAATCCGCCTCGACGAGCCGGCCGCCATTCGTTCGATCGTCGCCGATCCGCGCCTCGACCGCGACTTCAAGAAGGAAGGGCCGCTGATCAACCGGCTGCTGGCCGGGCGCATCCGCAAGGTGCTGCGCGTCGGTTCGCACCCGCTGCCGGCCGTCGCCCCGCGCGAGGCCGAGGACCGCGCCCGCCTCCAGGCCCTGCTGGAGCAGCGCTTGCAGAACGCCCAGCTGGGCACGCCCGAGCAGCGCGCGACCCTGGCCGCCTATGTGCGCGGCGAGAAGGGGGAGGGGGTGCTTGGCCCCACCGCCCAGGCCGCCGTCGGCGAGCTGTTCGCCCCCGGCTATGCGGCCCGCAAGGATCGCTGGCAGGCCGCACGCACGCTGGACGCCGCCCCGCGCTCGTTCAATCCGCTGCAGATCCTGTGGTGGGGCCTGACCGGCGCCGTCGACCGGGCCCGCAAGACCCTGGCCGCGCCGGTCGACAACGATCCGGCCGCCGTCCACGCCACCGGCGTCGCGGTCCATAACTTGGTGCGCGGCCTGAAGATCATGCGCGGCCTGTGGCGTCAGCCCTTCGCCCGCGAGAGCCTGACCGAAGAGGCGGTGATCTGCCAGTGCGCGGTCGCCCCGGCCAACGTGCTGCGCCAGTGGAAGGCCCCGGCCAGCACCCTGTGGGGCGAGGTCGAGCCTGGCGCCATCACGCTCTTCCAGCTCGACGCGGCCCGCTATCGCAGCCCCAGCCACCAGATCGTGTTCATGACCGACAGCTGGAGCCGCTGTCCCGCACACCACTGGACCGCCTCGCTGCTGGGCGCGGTCTGGCGCGAGGCCAAGGCTAGCGCTCCCGTGAAGGGAGGCCGGTCATGACCGACGTCCTGCCGCCGCGCGCCGCCACTGGTCCGATCATCCGCACCCCCGCCGACGCGGCGGCCGCGGGCGACCCGATCTTCCAGCCGCTGCATTTCCGTAACCTGACCGTCAAGAACCGGATCTTCCGTTCGAACATCTCGGGCATCTTCGACAACCAGGACGGCTCGCTGACCCAGACGCGGATCAACTGGGAGAGCAAGTTCGCCAAGGGCGGGGTGGGGGCGATCATCTCGTCCTACGTGCCGGTGCTGATGGAAGGCCGGATCATCGCCGGCTACGCGACCGTCCACCGCGACGAGTTCATCCCGCTGTGGGCCAAGCTGGGCGAGGCGGTGCACAGCTTCGACGCCAAGTACATCATGCAGCTCAGCCACTCGGGCCGGCAGATGGACCTGCCGGGCGTGCACAACCAGATGCGCCCGAGCCTGACCTCGACCAGCAACAGGGAAACCCTGCACGGCTTCCTGTGCCGGGCCATGACCAAGGGCGACATCGAGCTTACCATCAACGCCTTCGCGGCCGGCGCCTGGCGGGCGCGCGAGGCGGGGCTGGACGGGGTCGAGCTGCACGCGGCCAACGGCTACCTGTTCACGCAATTCCTCAGCTCGGGGATCAACGACCGCACCGACGAATATGGCGGCTCGCTGAAGAACCGCGCCCGCTTCCTGCTCGACGTGATCAGCGCCATCCGCTCGCGGGTCGGGCGCGACTTCCACCTGCAGGTCAAGCTCAGCGCCATCGACCGCAACAACGTCATCCCGTGGGAGCACAAGGGCAACACCCTGGCCGACACGGTGCAGGTGGCCCAGTGGGTCGAGGCGGCCGGCGCCGACGCCATCCACGTCTCGTCCGGCTCGCTGTTTCCGCACCCGCTGAACCCGCCGGGCGACCTGCCGATCGACATCCTGGCGGTGACCTACGACGCCATGATCAGCTCGGGCGTCTACGGCTTCCGCAACTTCCTGCTGTTCCGCTACCCGCTGCTGCGGCCGATCTTCCACTGGATCTGGTTCCGCATGAAGAAGGGCCATCCGATCGAGGGCGTCAGCCTGGAGGAGGCCCGGGCGATCAAGGCGGCGGTCAGCGTGCCGGTGCTGTGCACGGGCGGCTTCCAGACCGCCTCGTTCGTGCGCGACGCCATCTCCGGGGGCGTGGTCGACGGGGTGTCGATCGCCCGCTCGCTGATGGCCAACAAGGATCTGGTCCAGCAATGGGCGGCCGGCCACGACCTGCCGGAAAAGCCCTGCACCTACTGCAACAAGTGCCTGGCCAACGCGCCCAAGAACCCGATGGGCTGCTACGAGGAGGCCCGCTTCCCGTCCCGCGAGGCGATGATCGACGAGATCATGAGCGTCTACAAGCCGCGCGCCGACATGCGCATTCCCCTGGCTTCGGAGCTGTAGGATGGCGGCGCGCAAAGCGGTGACGGCGGTCGAGGCCCATCTGGCCGCAACGCGCTGGCAGCTTCGGCTGGGCGTGGCGGTGGTGGCGCTGCTGATCGCCCTGGGGGTGGCGGTGCTGGGCCTTGGCCTGTGCGCGGCGCTGCGGCTGTCGGGCTCGGCCACGCCGCGCTACGCCAGCGACGTCGACCACTTCAAGTACGGTTCGATCGGCTCCGAGCCGCAGAGCGGCGTGCCCTATGCGTTGTGGAAGGCCCTGCCGGCCCTCTATCCCAAGCAGTTCGAGGGGCGCAGCGACTACACCGCCTTTGGCTTCATCTACGAAACCGACGACAAGGGCGTGCGCAAGGAGCTGCCGATCGGCGTCTCCAAGCGCCAGGTCAACGGCGTCGACGTGGTCTGGCTGAACTGCGCCACCTGCCACACCGGCACCTGGCGGGCCTCGGACGGCGGCGTCGTCCACGTCGTGCCGGGCATGCCGTCCAACAATCTCGACTTCCACCGCTTCGTGTCGCTGCTGCTCACCGCGGCCACCGACGAGCGGCTGGAGCCGGCCGACCTGTTCGGGCCGATGGAGAAGGCCGGAACGCGTCTGGACTGGTTCGACCGCCTGGTCTGGCAGGCCGCCGTCATGCCGCGCTTCCGCGAGGGCCTGATCCGCGTGCGCGGCCGCCTGGCGCCGCTGCTGGAGCGGCAGTCGCCCTGGGGAGCTGGCCGGGTCGACACCTTCAACCCCTACAAGCTGCTGCAGTTCGGCACGCCGGCCGCCAGCCTGACCGAGGCCGAGGTGCACGGGGTCTCCGACTTCCCGGCGATCTTCAACCAGCGCCCGCGCGAGGGCATGGAGCTGCACTGGGACGGCAACAACACCTCGCTGCAGGAGCGCAACCTGTCGGCCGCCATCGGCGCGGGCGTCACGCCCAAGACCGTCGACCACGCCTCGCTCCGGCGGGTGGCGGGCTGGCTGATGGACTTGCCGGCGCCGGTCAGCCCGCATCCGCTGAACGCCCAGGCGGCCTTGCGCGGCCAGGCGATCTACAAGGCCGAGTGCTTCGCCTGCCACGGCGGGCAGGAGGCCGGCGGCTACGTCTTCAAGGCAGAAAAGCTGGGCAAGGTGACGCCGATCGCCCTGATCGGCACCGACCGCGCGCGGCTGGACTCCTACACCAAGGAGTTCCGCGAGCAGCAGCTGAGCAAGATGTTCGCCGGCACGCCCTACCAGTTCCGCTACTTCCGCAAGACCGACGGCTATTCCAACCAGCCGCTCGACGGGCTGTGGCTGCGCGGACCCTATCTGCACAACGGCTCGGTGCCGACCTTGACCGACCTGCTGAAAGCGCCGGCCGAGCGGCCCAAGGCCTTCCTGCGCGGTCGCGACCAGGACGTGATCGACCCGGTCAACGGCGGCTTCCTGACCACGGCCTGCACGCCCGGTCAGCCGACCCCGCGCGGGACCAGCTGCTACGACACGGCCCTGCCCGGCAACGGCAATGGCGGACACCTCTACGGCGTGGGTCTGACGCCCGAACAGAAGGCCGACCTGTTGGCCTATCTGCTGACTTTCTGAAGGGGGAACGACGATGAGCGACGGCCTCAGCATCGGCTGGTCGGATGAGCAGGCCAGGCGCGCGCGCAACGTCTATCGCGGCGTGCTCGGCTTCAACATGTTCCTGCACCTGGTCGTGGGCCTGCTGTGCATGTTCGCCCCGAACTTCGTCTCGCAGACGGTGGGCCTGGACGCGCCGAACGTCGCGGGCTGGACGCGCGGCTGGGGCGCGACCCTGATCCTGGTCACGGCCCTCTACGTGCCGGGCCTGCTGGAGCCGGTGCACAAGCGCGCCCCCAACCTGATCGGCATACTGGGGCGGATCTGGATGGGCACGGTCTGGGTGTTCTGCGGCGGCGGCTTCCTGTGGTTCGCCCTGTTCGACTATGCCTGGGCGCTGATCATATTCCTGTTCTACCTGCGCCTGTTCCGCGCCCACGTCATGACGCGGCCTTAAGGAGGCGCGCGCCATGGCGACCGATCGCACGCCCGCCGTCCTGATCAAGGCTCCGCCGCTCAAGTCGCAGAGCCTGCGCCTGGGCGTCGGCGCGGCGCCCATCCGGCTGAAGGCCGAGCCTCTGTTCGAGCACATCTCGCAGCCGGCCGGCGAGGGAGAAGGCTTCGCCGCGGCCGGCGGCGGCGGGGCCGAATGGCAGAAGCTCAGCCTGGAGCAGGGCGACGAGCGCAATCTGTGGGACCTCTGCCACGCCCTGGCCAACCAGGGCGGCGAAGGCCTCGGCGCGGCCGGCGGCGGCGGACCGGTCTTCGCCGAGCCCGACCTCGAGCAGCGCTGGTCCTATCCCGCGCCCGAGGTGACGATGGGCGCGGCTCCGGCCTGCCGGTCCCAGCCGACGCCGCAGCGTCGCAACTTCCCCCATGTCGACAGCGACAATCTGTGGTTCCGCAACGGCGACCATTCGGGCTTCGGCCCGGCCAGCCACCAGACCGGCGCGGGCGCGCGCATCGCCCATATCGACACCGGCTACGACCCGACCCACCGCTATCTGCCCAAGCACCTGCGGCTGGACCTGCAGCGCAACTTCGTCGACCGCGACCATCCGCGCGACGCCAGCGACCGCTCCGAGGGTCTGTGGGTGCAGGACGGCCACGGCATGGGCACCATCGCCATCCTGGCCAGCGAGCAGTACGGCGGCGCGCCGGGCGCCGAGGTGGTGCCGATCCGCATCGCCGACCGGGTGGTGCTGTTCCGCTCCAGCACCTTCGCCCAGGCGCTCGACTATGTTTACGGCCTGCGCAACGACCCCAAGACCCGCATCGACGTCATCACCATGAGCATGGGGGGGCTCGCCTCCCAGGCCTGGGCCGAGGCGGTCAACCGGCTCTACGAGGCCGGCATCTTCATCGTCACGGCGGCGGGCAACAACGACAACAACTTTCCGACCCGCAACGTCGTCTATCCGGCCCGCTTCAACCGCGTGGTCGCCGCCTGCGGGGTGATGGCCGACGGCTCGCCCTACGCCGATCTCGGCCAAGGGCGGATGGCCGGCAATTACGGTCCCGACAGCAAGATGGGCACGGCCCTGGCCGCCTGCACGCCCAACCTGCCCTGGGCCGTCGGCGGCTGCGCCGACCTGGTCGACTGGAGCGGGCAGGGCACCTCCTGCGCCACGCCGCAGATTGCCGCGGCCGCGGCGCTGTGGATCGCCGAGAACCGCGCCAAGCTGGACGCCTATCCCGAAGGCTGGATGCGGGTGGAGGCCGTGCGCAAGGCGCTGTTCTCCAGCGCCCGCCCAGGCGCGCGCACCACCTTCGGCGCCGGCCTGCTGCGCGCCGACAAGGCCCTGGGCGTCAAGCCGGCGGCGGCCAGCTCGCTCAGAAAGTCGCCCGCCGACGATGCGGCCTTCGCCCTGATCCGCCTGGCCGCGGGCCTGGGCGCGGCCGGAGGGCCGCCGGTCGATCCGGCCGTGCAGCGGATGCTCGAGCTGGAGATCCTGCAGCTGTCGCAGTCGGCCGCGATCGAGGCGATCATGCCCGATCCCGCGCAGCCGCCGGACACCGAGACCGGCCGCCGCAAGCTGCGCGAGGCCCTGGCCGAGCAGCCTCGCGCCTCGCGCCGGCTGAAGGCCTATCTGCGCGGGTCCGACAGCCGCACCGTCCAGCCGCCGGCCGCGCCCGCAACGCCGGCGCCCGCTCCCGCCCCCGCCTTGGGCGACATGGAGCGGCTGCATCTGGACCACGCCCTGAATCCGACCGTGCGCGAGCCGGCCGGCCGCCGCCTGCGCGTCTACGCCTTCGACCCGTCGTTCAGCGCCTCGCAGGACACCGCCGGCATCAATGTCGCGCGGCTGGAAGTGCCCTGGGACGCCAATCTCAAGCCCGGGCCGATCGGTGAATATCTGGAGGTCATCGACGTCGATCCGGTCAGCGACGCGGCCTATGCGCCGGTCGACCTCAACCATCCGCACCTGCTAAGCCAGGACGGCCTGTCGCCGAGCCCGTCGGATCCGCGCTTCCACCAGCAGATGGTCTATGCGGTGGCGATGAAGACCATCGGCCATTTCGAGCGGGCGCTGGGGCGCACGGCGCAATGGTCGTCGCGCAAGCTCAACGAGGGCGATGCGCCGACCCTGGCCGCCCCCGAAAACACGGGCGACGTCGGCAAGCCCAAGCGCCGCGAGCGCGAGGAATACGTCCAGCGCCTGCGCATCTATCCGCACGCCTTCCGGGGCGCGAACGCCTATTACAGCCCCGACCGCAAGGCGCTGCTGTTCGGCTATTTCCCCGCCGCCGGCGGCGACTGGCGCGGCTCGCCCGCAGGCCAGATGACCTTCAGCTGCCTGTCGCACGACATCGTCGCCCACGAGACCTCGCACGCCCTGCTCGACGGCCTGCATCCGCGCTACCGGGAGTCGACCCACCCCGACGCCATGGCCCTGCACGAGGCCTTCGCCGACATCGTCGCCCTGTTCCAGCACTTCACCCTGCCCGAGGCGCTGGAGCACCAGATCGGCCGCAGCCGAGGCGACCTGACCGGCGGCGGGCCGCTGGTGCAGCTGGCCGTCGAGTTCGGCCGCGCCACCAGCCGCGAGGGCCAGTTCCAGAAAGCCCTGCGCGAGGCGGTCGACGGCCTGTCGAAGGAGAAGCTGTCGGAGCTGCAGGGCGCCGCGCCCGAGCTGCCGATGGAGGCGCACGATCGCGGGGCCATGCTGGTGGCCTCGGTGTTCGACGCCTTCCTGACCCTCTACGCCGCCCGCCAGGAAGAGGTGATCGTGCTGGCCACCGGCGGCAGCGGCGTGCTGCCCGAGGGCCAGCTGCCCCAGCCCCTGGTCAAGGCCCTGGCGCGGGTGGCCGCCAAGCTGGCCGAGCAGCTGCTGAACATCTGCATCCGCGCGCTCGACTACTGCCCGCCGGTCGACGCCACCTTCGGCGACTATCTGCGGGCGATGATCACCGCCGACCGCGACGTGGTGCCCAACGACGTGCGTGGCTATCGCCTGGCCCTGATCGCCGGCTTCGCCAAGCGCGGGATCTTCCCGCAGAACGTGCCGCACCTGTCGCCCGGCAGCCTGGTCTGGGAGGCGCCGCCGCCGGTCATCACCACGGCCTCGCGGCTGCTGCCCAAGCTGGATCTCGGCTGGAACCTGCGCAACCGCCGCCAGAAGGCCTGGAACCTGTCGCGCGACAACGCCCGCGTCCTGCACGCCTGGCTCTCGGGCCGGCGCTGGGAGAACGGCGCCTGGGTCCAGGTGCCGCTCGACGAGCGGGCCACCGACCTGGAGCTCAAGGCCTTCGGCCTCTACCGCGACGAGGGTGTGCAGAAGATCGACTATGTCGAGAACGGCGAGACCTTCAGCGAGGAGGTGACGATCGGCAAGATCGAGGTCCACTCGGTGCGGCCCGCCCGGCGGATCGGCCCCGACGGGGTCACGGTCAGCGACATCGTCGTCGAGATCACCCAGAAATGGACCGACAGCGGCGGCGTCACCCGCCGGGGCGGCTGCACGGTGCTGTTCGACCTGGAGAGCTACCAGGCCCGCTACCTGATCCGGAAGCGGGTGGCCAATCTCGCCCAGGCTTGGGCCGAGACGGCCGCAGCCCCGCCGCCGCGCGGGACCGGCCACGTCCGCAGCGCCTATTTCGGCGTCATGGGCGACCGCGAGCCCTTCGCCATGCTTCACGACTGCTGTTGAGACGGGGAGGGCGAGCGTGACCGATCACCGCGCCAAGGTGAGGATGTATCGCCACGGACTGGGCGACTGCCTGCTCGTCCGCCTGGCGCGCGACGGCGACCGGGATTTCAACATCCTGATCGACTGCGGCGTCATCCTCGGCACCAAGGACGCCCGCGCCAAGATCAACGCCGTGATGGAGAACGTCGTCGCCGAGACCGGCAACGTCATCGACTTGCTGGTGCTGACCCACGCCCACGGCGACCACGTCTCGGGCTTCCTCCAGGCCGAGGCGATCTTCCGCAAGCTGGAGGTCGGCCAGGTATGGATGGCCTGGACCGAGGATCCGGACGACAGTTTCGCCAAGTCGCTGCTCGACGCGCGCGGCCGGCGCGGGGCGGTCGACGCCCTGCAGGCCGTGGCCGGCCAGATGCAGGCGGCCGGCGACGCGGCGGCGGGCGAGAAGATCGCCGGGCTGATGGACTTCTTCGGGATCGACGACGTGCCGTTCGGGGCGGCCGGCGGCCGCGCCACGACGGAAGACGCCGTGCAGGTGGCGCGCGAACTGGCCCCGGAAGGCAAGCTTCTCTACTGCAAGCCCGGCCAGGATCCCTACCGGCCGCCGGGGGCCAAGGCCCGGATCATGGTGCTGGGGCCGCCGCGCGACCACGACCTGATCCGCAAGTCGACGCCCAGCAAGAAGGCGCCCGAGACCTTCGACATGGCGTTCGACGCGCCGGCCGGCGGGCCGCCGCCGGGGATCGAGGGGCGACCGTTCTCGCCGCTGTTCACGATCCCGCTCGACGTGGCCCGCGCCGAGGTGAAGTTCTTCCAGGACAACTACTGGAACCAGGCCGGAGCGTCCGGCTGGCGCGGCATCGACGACGTCGGCTCCAGCGCGCTCGACTTCGCCATCAAGCTCGACAACGACACCAACAACACCAGCCTGGTGCTGGCCATCGAGCTGGACGGGCCAGGGGATGGCGGAGGTGACGCCGGCCGCGACGTCCTGCTGTTCGCCGCCGACGCCCAGGTCGGCAACTGGCTGTCCTGGAAGGACGTCAAGTGGACCAGGCCCGAGGGCGAGGCCAGCGACGTCGAGGGCCTGGACCTCGTGCGCCGCACCATCGTCTACAAGGTCGGCCACCACGGCAGCCACAACGCCACCCTGAAGGACTATCTGCTGTCGATGGAGCGGCTGCGCATCGCGCTGAACCCCGTCGACGAGGTGATGGCCGGCAAGAAGCATTGGGACCACATCCCCCTGCCGTCGCTGGAGGAGGCCCTGCGCAAGCAGGCCAAGGAAGCCCTGGTCCGCGCCGACGAGAACGGCGTCAAGGGCGACGACATCGTCGAGGACCCGCTGTTCTACGAGGTGACGGTCTAGGCCGGATCGACATTCAGTTGTTCGCGCCCTTCAAATCCGTCCCTCCCTCGCGAAGGCGGGGACGTTCGGTGAATGGCCGGGGGTCTTGAAGCCCGATCAGACCCAACGCCGGGCGACACCGCTCGTTCGACCATGATCAGCGGAGGGTCTTTCCCGGCGTGTGCGGGAGACCTGCGCGTTCACGCCAACAGCTGTTTGGTTTCTTCTGTCTTCGATTCGCCGTTCTGGGAGTAACCTTAACGGGCGAGCCAAATACATGCCTGGAGCTTGACTTTAAGCATTCGCCTTTGGCGGAATTCGTCTCTTGCACATTAAATTCATGCAGATTTTTCATTCGCCGTAAAAGCGCCGCGCCTTTGTGCCTAATGGCCGAGTGGGCGCCGGAAACTTCGGCCGTCGGCGAAATCTTTTCAAATTGTCACCGACTAACGATTGCCTTCGGGCGCGGAATGTCGAATGACGAACACCGATGTTTTTGTGCCGCCGATTGGCGGGGCTCTGATGAGCAGGGGATAACAGATGCGCGTAGCGATGATTGGCACGGGCTATGTGGGCCTGGTGTCTGGGGCGTGTTTTGC
>NZ_QHJY01000255.1 GCF_003185805.1 Caulobacter sp. D5 | reverse complement strand
TCGGCGGCCCCCTCAGTCGGCTCCGCCGACAGCTCCCCCAGAGGGGGAGCATCTGAGAGCGTCAGAACGGCGCGTCGCCCTTCACCCACAGGCGGTGCATGGTCCGGAAGTACTTCTGGTCGTCGTACAGCGTGCCGGTGTGCAGGGTGCAGCGGTTGTCCCACATCAGGATGTCGCCGGGCCGCCACTTGTGGGCGTGGACGAAGCGCTCCTGGGTCATGAACTCCACCAGCTCTTCGAGCAGGGCGAGGCCTTCGGGGCCGGGCTTGCCGATCACCTCGGTCACCGTGCCGGTCGAGGGCCACAGGGCCTTGCGGCCGTCCGAGGGGTGGGTGCGGATCAGCGGGTGCTCGACGTCGGGATTGGCCGCTTCCATTTCGGGCGACAGGATCATCTGCTCGCCGAAGGTGCGGGTGGCCATGAAGTGCTTGTAGCTGTGGTGCAGTCGCAGCGGCAGCAGCTCGGCCTGCTTCTCGGCGGAGAGCGCGTTCCAGGCGGCGCAGCCGTCGGCCAGCAGGGTGTCGGAGCCCTCCTCCGGCGCTTCCACGCAATAGAGCATGGTCAGCATCACGGGCTCGGGCTTGTAGCTGTAGTCGGTGTGCCAGCCGACGCCGTCGTTGTGGGCCCCGATCGGCTGGCCGTCGACGACGCGGTTGGAGAGGATGAAGATCTTCGGATAACCCGGCAGGGTGAAGCGGGTCTGGGTGTGGTCTTCCGGATCGCCGAACCGGCCGATGAAGGCCATCAGGTCGTCCGGCGTCATCTGCTGGTCGCGCACCAGCACCGCCCCGTGGGCGTGGAAGGCCGCGACCACGCCGTCCAACTCGGCGTCCGAGGCGGTCGGCAGGTCGATGTTCAGGATCTCCGCGCCGAAGTCGTCTTGCGCGCCCTTCTTGAGGGGCTTGGTGGCCAGGGCGGGCGGTGCTTCGGCGAGCATGGGATCGACCTTCGGGTGACTGTATGGCGGCAAGCCTAGGCGGCTGAAAAACCACGGTCTTGCCTCAGAGCGCCCTGTCTCTTTCCCCCGTCTCGTGCGCGTACGGTCAAAATCCCGCCTCCTGTACGTCCCGGCGACAGCAGCGCCCGTTCGGCGGGCGACGGCGCGGCGCGCCCCTGCGGCTGACCAAGTTTTCGTGCGCGCTGGAGCAAGACCGGGACGTGTCGCGGCGCCAGCCTTGAGGGGTCTTCTTTCCTTCAGCGAGCGCCCGGCCGTGACCCTGTTCAGCGACGCCTTCTTCGACGGGCTGTCCAGCTCCACCCAAGAGGTGGGCGCGGCCGAGACGCTGCCGCCGGCCTGCTACACCGACGCTGAGTTCTACGACTTCGAGAAGGCCGCCCTGTTCGACCGCGAATGGCTGTGCGTGGGCCGGGTGGACCAGGTGCAGGAGCCCGGCGACTTCTTCACCACCGAGATCGTCGGCGAGCCGATCCTGGTCACCCGCAACCGGGCCGGCGAGATCAAGGCGATGTCGTCGGTGTGCCAGCACCGCGCCATGCTGGTGGCCGAGGGCAAGGGCAACGCCCGCGGCTTCGTCTGCCCCTATCACCACTGGGTCTATTCGCTGAACGGCGACCTGGTGAACGCCCCGGCCATGGACCGCACCTGCGGCTTCGACAAGAAGAAGATCAGCCTGCCGACCTTCAAGGTCGAGATCTGGCTGGGCTTCATCTTCGTCAATTTCGACGCGGACGCTGAACCTCTGGCCCCGCGCCTGGCCGCCGTCGAGGCCGCCATCGCCAATTTCGATCTCGAGACCGCCGAGGCGCTCGAGCCCATGACCGGCCAGTTCGCCTGGAACTGGAAGGTGATGTTCGAGAACAACAACGACGGCTACCACGCCAGCAAGCTGCATCGCGGCGTGCTGCACGACTTCATTCCCAGCGAGCTGGCCAGCTTCCCCGAGGCCGAGCCCGGCGACGCCGGCTTCCTGCGCTACAACGGCACCCTGCACCCCGACGCCAGTTTCAACCCGACCCAGAAGGCGGTGCTGCCGATCTTCCCCAAGCTGTCGGACGAGGACCGGAGCCGGGCGACCTTCGCCAACATCCCGCCGACCCTGTCGCTCGTGATGACCAGCGACATGGTCATCTACCTGATCCTGCGGCCGACGGGTCCGGAGACCATGGCCCAGGACACCGGCATCCTGGTCGCCCCCGGCGCGCGCGATAGCTACGGCTTCAAGGAGCGGCTGGAGATGATCATGACCTCGGCCGGCCAGATCATCGCCCAGGACATGCATGTCGACGAGCTGGTCCAGAAGGGCCTGCGCTCGCGCTTCGCCATCCGTGGCCGCTACAGCTGGCAGGAGGGCGCGCAGGTGCAGTTCAACCGCTGGCTCGCCCCGCGCTACCAGGCCCAGTGGGCGCGGCTGAAGGGCGGCGAGACGCCCGCCGCTCCGGTGGAGGCCGCCTGAGATGAGCACGCGCCTTCCCGTCGTCTTCTTCGGTCACGGCAGCCCGATGATCGCCCTGGAGACCAACGACACGACCAAGACCTGGCGATCCATGGCCGACGAGATCGAGGCCAGGCACGGCAAGCCCAAGGCCATTCTCTGCGTCTCGGCCCACTGGATCACCAAGGGCGTCGGCGTCACGGCCATGAGCCAGCCGCGCACCATCCACGACTTCGGCGCCTCGTTCCCCCGCGCCCTGTTCGAGGTGCAGTACCCCGCGCCGGGCTCTCCGGAACTGGCGGCCCGGGTGCGCGACCTGCTGGCGCCCGAGATCCCGGTGGTGCTGGACGAGCGCCAGTGGGGCCTGGACCACGGAACCTGGTCGGTGCTGTGCAAGGCCTGGCCCGAGGCCGACGTGCCAGTGATCCAGCTGTCGATGGACGGCACGAAGTCTCCCGAATGGCACTATGAGATGGGCCAGCGCCTGGCCTCGCTGCGGGATGAAGGCGTGCTGATCGTCGGCACCGGCAACATCGTCCACAACCTGCCGGCCATGGACTGGGGCGACCGGCATTGCGCGCCCTATGACTGGTCGCAGCGCTTCAACGAGGCGATCAAGACGGCCATCGCCGATGACCAGCCGCTGGCCGCCGTCGAATTCGAAAAGCTTGGCGAGGACGCCCGCCGGGCCGTGCCGACCCCCGACCACTACTGGCCGCTGCTCTACGTGCTGGGCGCGCGCCTGCCCGGCGACGTCGCCCGCTTTTCCCCCGACCACATCGAGCACGGCTCGCTGAGCATGACCAGCGTCACGCTGAAGCCTGCTTACCAGCAGGCTTCAGCTTCCAAGTAGCGCGCGCCCGGGCGGGTTAACCGCTCACACTTAACCCTGGCGCGCTCCCCGGCGGCCTAAAAGGACAGATCCCGATGCCCTTCATCTGCGAACCCGGCCAGGTCCGTCCCGACGTCGCGCCCGGCGCCCTGCACCACCTGAAAGCCACGCCGGAGACCATCCACTGGGGCTATTTCGATCCGTCGATCAAGCCGGCCCTGCGCATCAAGAGCGGCGACCTGATCCAGGCCGAGGCGATCACCCACCATGCCGGCGACGCCCCCGACCTGATGATGGACGAGGCGATCACCCGCATCTTCACCGAGGTTCCCGAGGACGACCGCAATCCCGGCGTCCACATCATGACGGGGCCGATCTGGATCGAGGACGCCAAGCCCGGCGACGTGCTGGAGGTGCGCTACCTGCGCATGGTTCCGCGCAACAACTACGGCTCCAACCTCGCGGCTAACTGGGGCTATCTCTACAAGGAGTTCGGCGAGAAGGAGCGGGTGACGATCTATGAGCTCGACGCCGACTACAACACCGCCAGCGCCCTCTACGCCTACGACTTTCCGGGCAAGTACCTGACGCCCGGCACGATCACCAACTGTCCCGAATGCGACCGCCAGAGCGCCCTGCCCGGCGTGCGCATCCCGGCCCGGCCGCACCTGGGCACCGCCGGCGTCGCGCCGGCCGTCGACGGCCGCGTCAGCACCATCCCGCCCGGCCTGCACGGCGGCAACATCGACAACTGGCGGATCGGGGCCGGGGCGACGATGTACTATCCCGTCCAGGTGGAGGGCGGACTGTTCTCCATCGGAGATCCCCATGTCAGCCAGGGCGATGGCGAACTTTCAGGCACCGCGATCGAAAGTTCGCTCAACGTCCTGATGCAGATCGTCCTTCGCAAGGATTTCGAGAGCCCGGGGCCTTTGCTGGAGACCCCCAAGTGGTGGATCGTCCACGGGTTCGACGAGGATCTCAACGTGGCCATGCGGCAAGCCTCCCTCAACATGCTGAGCCTGCTGTCCGATCACGTCGGCCTGACCAAGAACGACGCCTATTCGCTGATGAGCGTGGCCTCCGACTTCGGGGTGACCCAGGTGGTGGACGGCAAGCAGGGCTGTCACGTGCGCATCCCGCGCGACATCTTCCCGAAGAGAACCTGAGGCCTTGCGCGCCTGGTCGTTCAGCACCGACAGCTACCCCCGCGCCGAGCGGGCCGACGCCTGGCGCGAGGCCATGTCGCGCCTCGGTTTGCCGGTCGAGAGCCTGTCGGAGCTGGAGCCGGCCTCGACCTCGGTGGTCTGCCTGACCAGCCCGCTGGGCATCGAGTTCGCCCTGGTCAACGCCGGGGCCCAGACCATCTCGGGCCGTTTGACCAACCAGCCGGCGGCGGTGTGGATGGCGGTGCTGCTCGACGGCCAGGCCGCGGTGGTCAGCGACGACCTGGGCGAAGACCTGTCGATCGGCGACATCGCGTTTGGCCCCACCGGCCAGGCGGCCGCCCTGCGGCTGGCCACCCGCTGCCGGCTGATGTTCGTCCGCGCCCCGCGCGTGGCCCTGAACCACCGGCTGGTCGCGCCGCGCGCGCTTCGCGTAGGTCGCCTTCGGGGGGAAGGCGGGGTCAAGCACATCCTGTCGGGCCTGCTGCGCTCGACCGCCGACGCGCTGGAGGACTTGACCGTCGACCAGCTGCGCCCCGTCGAACTGGCCCTGGCCGAGTTCCTGGGCCTGTGCCTGCTGGAGGCCGGCGAAGAACGCGGCGCGGCCTGGCCGACCGACGCCCGCAGCGCCCACCTTCAACGGCTGCGCCAGACCATCGAGACCCTGCTCCCCGACCCGAACCTGACCATCCGCCGGGTGGCCGACGAGGAGGGCGTCTCGCCGCGCTACGTGCAGAAGCTGTTCGAGGGCGTGGAGGAGACCTTCAGCCACTACCTGCGCACGCGACGCCTGGAGCGCTGCCGCAACGACCTGGCCAGCCCGCAGTTCGCCCGGCTGTCGATCTCGGAGATCTGCTTCCGCTGGGGCTTCAACGGCAGCGCCCACTTCAGCCGCGCCTTCCGCGACCAGTACGGCTGCTCGCCCCGGGATTTCCGCCGCAGCGTGCGCGACGAGGAGCGGGTCGCGGCCTGAGGTCCGGCGTCGCTCGCACGGCCTATGGCGCCGACGCCGCCGGCCTTGCTATGCTCGACCGGCGAAACCCATCCCAGTGGGTTGTCAGGGTGTCTGGGAGGGGCGCATGGATTCCGACGATTTGGCGACGAACACGGACGATCCCGCGGGTCGGACGGAAAGTCAGGCCACGCCGGCGGAGCTGCTGGCCGATGTCGCCAAGGTCGCCAAGATCGAGGTGGTGCCCCAGATCCTGGAAGTGATCTGCCGCACCACCGGCATGGGCTTCGCCGCGGTGGCCCGGGTCACCAAGGACCGCTGGGTCGCCTGCGCCGTGCGCGACGAGATCGGCTTTGGTCTGCTGCCCGGCGGCGAGCTGGAAGTCGCCTCGACCATCTGCGACGAGATCCGCGACAACGAGACCGCCGTGGTCATCGACCACGTGGCCGAGGATCCGGTCTGGCGCGATCACCACACGCCGCTGCAATACGGCCTGCAGAGCTACATCTCGACGCCGATCCACCACAACGGCCAGTTCTTCGGCACCTTGTGCGCCATCGACCCTCGCCCCGCCAACCTGCGGGGAACCCAGGCCCTGGCGACCTTCGAGCTGTTCGCCAAGCTGATCGGCAGCCATCTGGACGCCCAGGACCGTCTCGCCGAAAGCCAGGTCGCCCTGGCCACCTCGCAGCGGGCCTCGGAGCTGCGCGACCAGTTCATCGCCGTGCTCGGCCACGACCTGCGCAATCCCCTGGCCGCGATCAACGGCGGCGCCCGCCTGCTGCGCAAGCAGCCCTCGGGCGAGAAGGCCGAGTTCATCCTGGGCCAGATGGAGCAGAGCGTCGCGCGGATGGCGGGGCTGATCGACGACGTCATGGACTTCGCCCGCGTGCGGCTGGGCGGCGGCTTCGGCCTGGATGCGCGCCCCACGCCGCCCGAGACCTTGAGCCGGTCGCTGGAACAGCTGGTCGCCGAACTGCGCAGCGCCCAGCCGCACCGGCGGATCGAGTCCGAGATCGCCTTGACCCAGGCGGTCGTCTGCGACCAGGCCCGGATCGCCCAGATGCTGTCCAACCTTCTGGGCAACGCCCTGACCCACGGCGATCCGACCCAGCCGGTGAGGGTCGAGGCCGTCACCCGCGACGGCCTGTTCGTGCTGGCGGTGGTCAATGGCGGTCCCGCCATCCCGCCCGAGACGATGGCCAAGCTGTTCCAGCCGTTCACGCGCGGGTCGGCCGAGATGCAGCAGGGACTGGGCCTGGGGCTCTACATCGCCTCGGAGATCGCCCGCTCCCATGGCGGCGCCCTGGCGCTGGAGTCCGACGACCAGGAAACCCGCTTCTCGTTCTCCAAGCGGCTTTAGGGAGCGCGCGCCTATGAAGACCTTGCTGGCGATCGTCATGAGCCTGGCGTGCGGCGTTTCCGCCGCCTGCGCCACCCAGTGGCCGAACGGCGCCAAGGCGGCCGTGGCCCTGACCTATGACGACGCCCTGGTCTCGCAACTCGACAACGCCGTGCCGGCCCTGGACGCGGCGGGCTTCAAGGGCAGCTTCTTCCTGTCGGGCGTCAAGGCGGTCGACCTTCCGCGCTGGCGGGCGGCGGCCGCCGAAGGCCACGAACTGGCCAACCACACCATCTTCCACGCCTGTCCGGCGGCCAACTTCCCGGCCGATCCGCGCTATGTCGCCGAGGCCTATACGCCCGCCAGCCTGCTCAAGGAGATCGAGCAGCAGAACGTCCTGCTGACCGCCATCGACGGCAAGACCCGCCACGGCTTCGCCACGCCCTGCGGGGCCAGCAAGGCCGGCGGCGTCGACTATCTGGAGGCGCTGCGGGCCTCTGGCCTGGTGAGCTACGCCCGGGGCGTGGTGACGACGCCGGAAGACCTGGCCGGCGCCAGGATCGACCCGATGCACGTCCCCTCGCGCGGCTTTCCGGAGAGCGTGACCGGCGCCCAGCTGATCGACTTCGCCAAGAGCGCCGCGGCCGGCGGCGGGGTGGCGGTGTTCCTGTTCCACGGCGTGGGCGGCGACTACCTGCAGGTCTCCAACCCGGCGCACCAGGAACTGCTGGCCTGGCTGAAGGCCCATCCCGACCAGGTGTGGGTGGCGCCGTTGCAGGAGGTCATGGACTGGGCCGCGGCCCACCCCTGAACCTCTGGGGCTGATCGGCATTCGGCGTTTGAGACGAAAACCTCGTCCTTCGACAGGCTCAGGATGAGGTTTTTCCGCCGCCCGAGCCTGTAAATGGTCCTCATCCTGAGCTTGTCGAAGGACGAGGACCACGCACCGAGCCTGAATGTCGATCCGCCCTAAGCCTTCGGGCACCTGGCGCCGGTGTCGATCCAGGCCTGCACCAGCTCGCCCAGTTGCGCCTGCGTCCCCGCCGCGGGCTTGCGGCCCTCGCCGGGGGCCCAGGCCCAGCCGACCAGATGGTCGTGGGCCATGTGCTGCTGCAGCTGGGCCAGGGTCTTGCCGCCGTTGCGGGCGGGATCCTTCAGCTGGGCGCAGATCGCCCCCAGCGACTTGCCCTGCCAGGCCATCTTCGCCGGGGCCACCGCCCATTTCGGATCGCCCGGCATGCTCTTGATGTGCTCGCCGAAGGTCGTGACGTTGGCCGGGCCGTGACACGACCGGCACGGCAGGCCGTCCGGCCCGTGGCCGGCCTCGCCGGCCACCATCGGCGGGTCGTGCGGATGCAAATCATCGCCCTGGGTCGGGACGCGGGTGGCCGGATGGCAGTTCAGGCAGCGCGGGCTCTGGATCACCTTGCCGGCCTCAGCGAACAGGGCCAGCGAGCGGGCGGCGGGATCCTTGATCGACTGGAAGTCGGCGGCGGTCTTCAGCACGACCGGGGGCGGCGACGCGGCCGCGCCAGCCGGCGGCTCGCCCTGCGCCAGGGCGCTCGCCGCCAGCGTCCCACCCGCGAGGGCAAGGCCGGCGATCAGCAGCAGGGCGGCGGGGCGGGACATCGGCATCTCCGTTTCCCCCCGCCTGCAACGGCCAGGATCAGGCGCCGGTTGCCTCGTTCAGGAAGCGCTCGATCCAGACGGCGATGCGGCGGCTGTCGTTGGGCGCGGCCAGCGAGGCCACCGCCGCGTCGGCCTCGACTTCCGAGAACCGCGTGCCGCGCCGGCTCTCGATCAGCGCCCTGGCGTAGGCGACGTCGAACTCCGGGTGGAACTGCATCGACATGGCCTTGTCGCCATAGGCCAGCACGCCGAACGGGGTGAAGGCGCTGCCGGCCAGCACCCGCCCGCCGGGAGCCAGGGCCACCACCTGGTCCTGGTGCGAGCCCGGGGCGCTGACGCTGGAGCCGTCGTCCATCCAGCCGGCCGCATGCGAGACCGCATAGCTCTGCAGGCCGATGCCCCAGCCGCGCTCGGACTTCACGGCGCTGCCGCCGAAGGCCTCGGCCATCACCTGGTGGCCGAAACAGACCCCGACGATCGGCGCCTTGTCGCGGGCGTTGGCCAGGAAGCCCTTCAGCGGCGCGATCCACGGCAGGTCGTCATAGACGCCCGCCGAGCTGCCGGTGACCAGCCAGGCGTCGCAGGCGTCCACCGCCTTGGGCAGCTCGCCGGCCTGGACGTCGAAGGACGTGTAGTCGTGGACCGGCCCCAGCAGCCGCTGGAACATGCCGCCGTAGCGGCCGTGGTCGGGGATCAGGCTTTCGGGCGGCTCGCCCGTCTCCAGGATACCAATACGCATCGTCTTCCCGTCGGGTTTTCCCGTTATCGCGTCGCGCCGGGCTTCCACAGCACGTCCCGCGCGCCGTCGGAATTGGCGCGTCGGGCGGCGACGAACAAGAGGTCCGACAGGCGATTGAGATATTTCAGCGCCGGCTGGCCGACGATCTCGCCTTCCGTAGCGGCCAGGGCCACGCAGGTGCGCTCGGCCCGGCGGCAGACGGTGCGGGCCGCGTGCAGGGCGGCCGACAGCGCCGAACCGGCCGGCAGCACGAACGAGGTCAGGGGCGAGAGGCGTTCGTTGATCAGATCGATCTCGGCCTCCAGCCGCTCGACCTGGGCCTCGACCACGCGCAGCGGCTCCCATTCGGGCTTTTCGTTCTGCTCGGGCGTGGCCAGATCCGCGCCGAGGTCGAAGAGGTCGTTCTGGATCCGCTCCAGCATGGCGTCGAGCTCGGGATCCTCGCTCGCGTGCTGGCGGGCGACGCCGATGAAGGCGTTGGTCTCGTCGACCCCGCCATAGGCCTCGACCCGCAGGGAGGCCTTGCTGACCGGCTCGCCCGTCGACAGCCGCGTCGAGCCCTTGTCGCCCGTGCGGGTATAGATGCGGTTCAGGACGACCATCCCGTTACCCTCTGAAACAAAGCTGCAAAATCAGCAGACTAGTAAAGCTAGCGGTGGGTCCACCAGAAGGCGGCCACCAGCACCAGCACGGCGACGAACTGCAGCACCACGCGCAGCCGCATCAGCCGGTTGGAATAGGACCGGCCGAAGTCGCCGCCGCGGAACAGGGCGTAGATCCCGACGCACAACGTCGCCAGCACGGCGAACAGGGCGACGGGGATCAGGATCTGGAACAGGTGGGCCATGGCTCAACCTAGGCCGGAGCCCCAGGGAACGCCAGCACCGCCCAACTCACCCCAAAGTTCACAGAACGCGTTCGGCGAGTGTGTTCGTTGAGTGCATTTGTCGCATCGACGAATGATGAGCGCTACCATAGAACGAAAACCAGCCAAGGTTCATCGATTTTGGCTATATTTGTGGGTTGAAATCCCTTGCGCACAAGGGTAGACGGCCCCACCTGAATTCACAGTGCGCGTTCGTTGAACATGATCGACACCCAGCCGCGGATCGTTCAGCGCAGTTTGTTTCCGCGGTCGGTCTGGAGAGAAGACGACATGTCGCAGAGCGCCCGGCTCACCGCGGCTCCCTCCGAACGGGAAGAAGCCCTGGCGGAAGTCCGCCAACTGATCATCGACCTTCGAGACGCCGCCCAGGATGGGCGCGACCTCGCCCGCCGCTACGCCGACGTCCTTCAAAACGTCGTCGACGAGTACTGCATCGAATTTGAAAAGCGCGCTGAAGCCGCGCTCGCCCGCCTGGAGGCCGCCGCATGAGCTTTGTTTCCGTCAACATCGAGTCCGGTTCCGAAACCCCGGTGAAGCTGACCCGCCGGGCGCTCGCCAAGCAGCGCACCCGCGAACGCGTGCTGTCGGCCGCCCGCCAGCTGTTCAGCGAGCGCGGCTACGAGGGCGCCACGATCCGTGACATCGCCCAGGCCGCCGGCATGTCGACCGGCGCGGTGTTCGCCAGCTTCTCGGACAAGAGCGAGCTGTTCGACGAGATCCTGACCGCCGACTACGAAGTCATCTACGCCCAGATGAAGCAGGCCGCTCGCGACGGCGAGAACGTCGCCGACGCCCTGATCGGCCTGTTCGGCGTGGCCTACAGCTTCCACCTGGAGCAACTGCCGCTGCTGCAAGCCAGCATCGCCGTTTCCTGGACCCGTTCGGACGCCGCCGAGAAGCGCGCCCGCGGCGACATCAAGCACCTGTTCGCCCTGATCAACGACGCCCTGGAGCGCGGTGTGAAGGCCGGCGAACTGAAGGCCGACGTCAACACGAAACTCGTGGCCGAGATCGCCTGGGACGTGTATGTCGCCAACTATCGCCGCGCCGTCTTCGACGGTTGGACGGTCGAGAACCTGGTGGCTCACCTGCGCGAACAGCTCACGCTGATCCTCGCCGGCGCGCGCGCCTGAGGACGGTCCCGCCGGGGGGCGGATCGTCCCCCGGTCGGCCAGGCCAACGAAAAGAATGACGATGCGGACGTCCGTTGGGGTCGGGCGTTCGGGTCGATGTGCAATCAGCGCTGCGTGTCCGGAGGGGGAACTGCGTGGGCGTACGTGACGAACAGAAACAGGCGACGCGCGAGCGCGTGCTCGAGGCCGCGCGCGACCTGTTCAACGAGACCGGCTACGAAGAGACGACCATCCGCGCCATCGCCGAACGGGCGGGCGTGTCGGTGGGCAGCGTCTTCACGACCTTCGCCTCCAAGGCCGAGGTGCTCAGCCATGTGATGCAGCGGCGGCTCGGCGATCTCTATGCCGAGTTCGACCGGGTGCTGCCGTTCCTGCGCGGAACCACGGCGGATCGACTGTGCTCGATCTTCGCCATCCACTACGAGTTCGAGACGCGTCGGGTGCGGCTGTTCCTGGCCCACATCGCGGCTTCCTACAGCCCGACCAACGATCCGGGGGTCACCCCCTACGGCCGCAACGAACACCTGGCCGACATGCTGGAGATGGTGCTGCGCGACGGCGTCGGCCGCGGCGACGTGCGCCCCGACCTCGACTTCGCCCTGACGGTGGAAGTGCTGAAGGCCTGCTACGCCTCCAACTACCGCCTGGCCGCCGCCCAGGGCGCCGACGCCGCGACGATGTCGGCGGCCATGGACCGCCAGATCGGCCTGATCGCCAGCGGCTGGCGGCCTCGGCTTTAAGATCCTCCCCCTGAAGGGGGAGGTGGCCCGAAGGGTCGGAGGGGGAAGCGGCTGCTGAAATGCCGCTATCACATCCCCCTCAGTCGCTCCGCGACAGCTCCCCCTTCAGGGGGAGCATCTCCTAGTTCCCGTCTTCCAGCAGGCGCCGGGCGATGACCTGGGCCTGGATCTCCCCCGCCCCCTCGAAGATGTTGAGGATCCGGGCGTCGGCCAGCAGGCGGCTGGCGGCGTATTCCATGGCGAAGCCGTTGCCGCCGTGGATCTGCAGGGCGTTGTCGGCGGCGGCCCAGGCGACGCGGGCGGCGATCAGCTTGGCCATGCCGGCCTCGAGGTCGCAGCGCTTGCCCTCGTCCTTCTGGCGGGCGGCGAAATAGGTCAGCTGGCGCACGCCCATGATCTCGGCGGCCATCATGGCCAGCTTGTTGTGCACCCGGGGGAAGGCGAAGATCGCATCGCCGAACTGCTTGCGGTCGAGCGCGTAGGACAAACCGACCTCGAGCGCCGCCTGGGCCACGCCCACCGCGCGGGCGGCGGTCTGGATGCGGGCGCTCTCGAAGGTGGCCATCAGCTGCTTGAAGCCCTGGCCCGGCACGCCGCCCAGCAGGTTTTCGGCAGGCACGGCGAAACCGTCGAAGCCCAGCTCGTACTCCTTCATGCCGCGATAGCCGATCACGCCGATCTCGCCGCCGCTCATGCCTTCCGCCGGGAAATCGTCGCCTTCGACACCGCGCGGCTTGGGCGCCAGCAGCATGGAGAGGCCGCGATAATCAGTGGTGGCCGGATCGGTGCGCACCAGCAGGGTCATGACGTCGGCGCGGGCGGCGTGGGTGATCCAGGTCTTGTTCCCGGTCACCACGTATTGCTCGCCCTCCAGCACGGCGCGGGTGCGCAAACTGCCGAGGTCCGAGCCGGTGTTAGGCTCGGTGAAGACGGCCGTCGGCAGGATCTCGGCGCTGGCGATCTTGGGCAGCCAGTGCTGCTTCTGCTCTTCGGTCCCGCCGGTCAGGATCAGCTCGCCGGCGATCTCCGAGCGGGTGGCCAGCGAGCCGACGCCGATCCAGGCCCGCGACAGCTCTTCAGAGACCACGCACATGGCCGTCTTGCCCATGCCGCTGCCGCCGTAGTCCTCGGGGATGGTCAGGCCGAACACGCCCAGCGCGCCCAGTTCCTCGACCAGCTCGATCGGGATCAGCTGGTCCTTCAGATGCCAGTCGTGGGCGTTAGGCGTGACCTTCTCCTCGGCGAAGGCGTGGAACTGGTCGCGGATCATCTCGAAGGTCTCGTCGAGACCGGTGTGCTCCAGGGTCGGCCGGCCCTTGGCCTCGGCCAGGCGCTGGGCGACGCGGGTCTTCACGGCCTGGGTCCCGCCCTCGACCATCAGCTTCATGACGCCATTCGAGAACAGGCGGTTCATGACAGCGCGGTCGGTGACCAGGTGGGCGGGCCGCACGATCTCGCCCTGGTTCATCGGCACGCCGCCGATCAGCTGGGCGGCGTATTCACTGAACAGAAGCTGGGCCAGCAGGGCTTCGATCTCGCCGAACCGCCCCTCGCCTTCCAGCCGCTCGGCCCAGCCGGCGACCTGGTTCATCAGCTCGGCATAGGCGGCGTACCACCCGAAACCGTGCACGGCGTGCTGCTGGGCGTCGGCCAGCTTGCGGTCGATCCTGCCGTCCTCGCCGCTGACGCCCGCCTTCACCGCCGGCCTGGCCTCGGCCACGAACAGCTGGGCCGAAGTCGCCGCCTCGCGCAGCAGACCGGTCAGGCCGGGAAGGATCAGGGACTTGGACTCCTGGGCGACCGCGTCGGTCATGGCTCTCGAACTCCCCTGCGCCGTACTTCTATTTTTCCGGCACTCTGATCTCTTTCGCACCTGCGAGCAATGCCGCGACGCAGCATGCGGTTGCGCGCGGCATCAGAGATCGGGGAGGTCCGCGCCCGCCCCGAAGGACGGGCGCGGCGCGCTCTACTTGGACTTGGTCGTCGTCGAGGTCTTCGGCGGCACGACGGCCGCGCCGGCCACGGCCCAGGAGAAGTCGGCCTGGGTGTTGCTGGTGGTGAAGTAGGTCTTGTCGGTGAAGAACGAGATCGGCGCCGTGTAGGCCAGCGGATACGGCGCGTTGGCGGCGATCACCGCCACCCCGTGGCAGCTCATGCAGTTGGAGGTGATGCCCGCCGGGATGTTGGTGCTGGTCTCCAGATAGGGGTTGAAGCACACCGTCATGGTCGAGCCGCCCGGCGTGGTCGTCTGGTCGTAGGCCGTGCAGCTGGCGTAGTTGTTCCACGGCGTCTTCAGCGACGAGGGCTGGCCCTGCTTGCTGCCGGGGAAGCCGTTGGGCGTGTCGCCGCCCGGTTGCCACCAGAAGGTCTGCCAGGTCCAGAACGGGATTTCCTTGGTGTTGACGTGCATGGCCTGCAGCACCGCGTAGTCGCCCTTGGCGGCCAGGGGCGGCGCGGGCGTGGGCGGCGGGGCGTTGGCGGCGTTGAAGGCGGCGGCTTCGGCGGCGCTGAGCTTGACCGCGTAGAAGCTGCTGAGCGGCCCCCACAGGAAGGTCTTGCAGGCGCTGAAATAGGCCGCGCCGGCGGCGTTGGGCGCCTGGGCGATCTCTTCCTTGGTGGCCGGACGCACCGCGCCCTTGCCGTTCGGGTCGATCAGAACACAGGTTGTCCAGGTCGGCGGCATCGGATTGGTGGCGTTGGTCGAGCCCCCCGGTCCCTGCCACAGCGGCTGGATGGTCAGGCCCGTCGCCTTGACCAGGCCGAACACCGGCTTCAGTTCGATGCCGCGCGTCGGGAAGGCGTTGATCGTGCGGTTCTGGGCCGGGGTCGTGGTCGGCCAGTTCTGGTTCAGCAGGCCAAGGTCGTTGCCGTTGGAATAGGTGTAGGGCCCGCCTGGTCCCGGCTGGCTGGAATCGATGAAGGCGGCCGCCTCGGGGCTGAACTTGTTGAACGCGGTGATGGCGCCGTCGAACTGCGGGCTGGGGATGCCGCCCCGGCCGTGGTGGAACTGGTTGGGCGAGATGAACTGGTGCGGCGAGCGCGGCGCCTTGACCCGGTCGGCCACGGTCGTCTTGGGCGCGGTCGCCGTCGCCTGCAGACCGGTCGGCGCGGGCGGGAACACTTCGGCGGATCCGGCCCAGGTGTCCCAGATCGGCAGGTCCTGGCCGTTGAACACCTGGCCCGACGGCTGCGACATCGCCTGCCAAAGCTGCCAGGCGTGGTTGCGGATGGCCGCGGTGTTGCTGGTGTTGATCCAGCCCTGGATCGTGGCCTGGGCGACCGGATAGTCGGCGGTGGTCGGCAGCGGCACGGGCGTGATCACCGCCGCATCCAGCAGGACCTCGGGCTTGGACGCTTCCGGAGCCTTGCCGCAGCCCCACAGTCCCGCGCCCAGCACGACGGCCGCGGCCGCCGCGAAAGCGATCTTCCTCATGACATCCCTCCCCGACGCGGTGTTGCGGGCCGCGTGGCGGCCGCATCATGACCGATGATAATCTTTCTGGTTGTGTATTTCGACACCACGACCCCAGGGGCGTGAATAGCGCCGCCTGACCGGTCTCCGCGAAAAATTTCAACATGAACGAATTCTGTCGAACGACCTGACGGCGCGGTTCAGCTTCGCCCTGCCATGTTGCGTCTCACGGGGCCGACGCGCCCCGGCAAAATCATAAGGGACGAAGGACACTCGCCATGCAAAAGACCACCACTCTGAAGACCATCGGTCTGACCATCGCCGCCGCCGCCACCGCCTTCACCATGGCCGCGGCCCCGGCCGCCAACGCCGTCGAACAGCGCCTGGGCGGCGTCGTCGGCTGCCAGGCCTCGGGCAAGAAGCAGGAAACCGGCGCCGTGATCGGCGGCCTGCTGGGCGCCGTCGCCGGCTCGAACCTGGCCAAGAACGACCGTGGCACGGGCACCGCCATCGGCGCCGTGGTCGGCGCCGGCGCCGGCTCCTACGTCGGCTGCAACATGCAGAAGAAGGACGCCGCCCGTGACGTCGGCGGGGCCTACAAGACCAGCAACGGCATCCGCATCTCGCACAACATCGACGCCGCGCCGATGACCAAGATCAGCGGCAAGTACGTCGCCCGCTCGAACCTGAACCTGCGCGCCTCGGCCTCGACCCGCGGCCAGCGCGTCGGCTCGGTCGTCACCGGCGAGACCTTCCAGGCCCTGGGCCGCACCGGCGACGGCAAGTGGATCCTGGTCGGCCAGAACGGCGTCGGCGTCGGCTACGTCTCCAGCGCCTACGTCTACCGCGCCTAACGGACGCTAGGGGCGCGCCCCAACCCCTTCCCCCGCGCGCTCCGTGCGAGCCCGCCTGGCCCTTCCCCCCTGGCCAGGCGGGCTTTTCGTGCGCCGCAAGCTTTGCCTTATTGCGTCCCCAGGTGGAAGTTTGCGAGATACCCGCATCTCGGAGTTCGGAAGGAAGGCGACGCATGTCCATGAAACTGAAGGCGGGCCTGGCGGCCGGTCTCATCGTCGCGGCGGCGTCGGTTCCGACCCAGGCCCAGGACTGGATAATCACCTCGAAGGTCACCTTCGTCGAGGCGACCTACGTCCCCGCCACCATCCTGTTCAAGCTCGACACCGACGCGGGAACCTGCCCCGCCGGCTCGTTGATATTCTGGAACGCCGGCGGCGCCAGCGAGGCGATCAGGATCGCCAACGCCCAGGCCGTGTTCTCGCTGCTGGTCACCGCCAAGTCGACCGGCCAGACGGTCGGCGTCTACGGCGTCAACAGCGGCTGCGTCGCCTCGGTGGTGACCCTGCGCTAGCAGGTCGCTTCACCCCAGCGCACTGACCCCGCCCAGCCAGGTCTGCCAGATCACCACGAAGCCGCCGTGCAGCAGCACCGCCGGCCACAGCGAACCCGTGCGCAGGCGCATGGCGGCGCAGGCCAGACCCAGGATCGCCGTGCACAGCAGGAAGTCCCAGCGCAGGAACGTCGTCGCGTGCGGTAGGAAGGTCAGCGCCTCGAAGGGATGCCAGGCGACATAGAGCCCGGTCGAGACGGCGACCCACAGCCAGGGCCTGCGGGTCTCGTCGCGGCCGGGCAGCAGCAGGCCCCGGAACGGCAGCTCCTCGCCCAGAGCCGGGATGATCCAGACTATCAGCAACCGCAGCGGCAAGCCCGGCGCGGTCTCGGTCAGGCGATAGAGGCCGGTCGAGAAGCCGATCGCGGCCATGGCCGCGCCGCAGGCCAAGGCCGCGACGGCGCACCACCGCCAGCCGGTCGCGTCTGGTAGGGTCTTCAGGACGGCCAGCAGCCGCGCTCCGACCCCTCGCGCCGTTATGCCGAGGCATTTTCCGAAAACCAAAAACACGACCCTGAATAGAGTTTCACAGGAATCACGTAAAATACAGGCTGAGCGAGCATTGATCGTTTTCCTGGGGGATTCCATGACCATCAAGACCAAGGCGATCCTGGTCGCCGCGACCTGCGGCCTGCTGGCCGCCGCCCAGCCCGCCGCCGCCTACGACTGGGGCATTCCCGGCGCCAAGGTGATCGGCATCGAGGCGACCTACATGCCTTCCACCGTCGTCTTCAAGATCGACCGGGCCGCAGGCGCCTGCGCGGCCGGCGCCCTGCTGTTCTACAGCCCCCAGGGCGACACCGAAGACCGGCGCATCGCCAACGCCAATGCGATCATGTCGATGCTGATGACCGCCAAGGTCGCCGGACAGACCCTCACCGTGACGGGCAACAACGCCAACTGCACCGTCCTTTTCCTGACGATGGAATAGCCGCTGCGAACGGCGCGGCCGTCAGCTGCGCCACTTCAGCGTGGTTTCCTTGACCGGATTGACGAAGGGCCGGCCCTCGTTGCGGCTGGCGGTCCATTCACGCTTCAGCTGCTGGTACCACTTGGCCTGGGTGTCGGCGTCGTCGATCCAGATCAGGGCGGGGTCGTACTTCAGCCCCTCGTTCTGCAGGTTCACCATACGGCCGTCCTGGCGCAGGAACTCGCGGGCGAAGGGGGCGATCAGGGCGCGGAAGGCCATCACCGGATGGTCCGACCAGATCAGCTGGCTGATCCGCGTGCTGGTCTCGGTCAGCGGCGTCAGGCAGGTCAGGGCCAGCACCTGATGCTTGCCCACCACGATGTGCTCCCAGCGATAGCCTGGCAGGCGGAAGGTGATCTCGATCTCGGGCGCGCCGCCGAGGATGTCGTACAGGCGGTTGGCCTTGCTGCGCCCGTGGCGGCGCATGACGAAGCCCTCGGGCGAAGGCGCGAAGACCTTAGTCTTCTCCGACTGGCGCTTGGATGAGCGGGCCCACCAGGCCTCGTGCACATAGGGGGCGTGGGTGGGGTCCATCAGGCCGACCACCGCGTGGTCCATGTGGGTCTCAAAGATCATCGAGTCGACGATCTTGGCCTGTCCGCCGACCACGCCGGGAAACTCGGGCGGGGCTTGCGGCGGCTCGTCGTCGAAGCGCGGGTCGGCGCTGATCCAGACGAACACCATCCCCTGGCTCTCGGCCGCCGGGTAGCGCCGCACGCGGATGCGCGAGACCTCCAGGCTCTGGTCGCTGGTCAGCGAGGGGATGGATGCGCAGACGCCGTCCGAGCCGAACCGCCAGCCGTGATAGGGGCATTCGACGCTGGAGCGGCCGTCGGCCTCCTGGGTCAGCTTGCCGCCCGACAGGGGCGCGGCGCGGTGCGGGCAGACGTCGCGGATGGCGAACACCTTGCCGTCCTTGCCCCGGCTGACCAGCACCGGCTCGCCGAGGATCTCGTAGCGAACGAGCTTGCCGGTCTTCACCTCGCGCGACAGGGCGGCAAAGTACCAGGCGTCGAACAGGAAGCCCTTGCCGAACTTGGCGGGCGGGGCCTTGGCGGCGCCGGCGGCAGGGGAAGCGATACGAGCGTCGTCGGCGGGCATGATCGGGATTCTAGCGTCAGTCGCCCGGCATTTTAAGGGCGCGAACTTTTTTACCCGTAAAATCCCCGCGAAAGCGGGGACCCAGGCTTTTTCTGAAGCCCCTGGCGCTCGACGATAAAACACCTGGGTCCCCGCTTTCGCGGGGATTTTACGGATGGGAGGGGATGGACGCGATCAGCGCCCCGCCGTCTCCACCAGTCGCTGGTAGAACCGCACCATCTCTTCGAGGTTGGCCACGGTCATGTGCTCGTTGGTGCCGTGGATCATCTTGGTGCCGTCCATCGACAGGGTGATCGGCTGGAAGCGGTAGATGTCGTCGGCGATCGGCGACATGAAGCGGCTGTCGGTCGCGGCGATCACCAGGCCCGGCGCCACCGGCGCGCCGCTCTCGTTTCCGGCCAGCGAGGCCAGGGTCTTCCAGCCGCCCGACGACGTCGATGACACCGGCGAGGGATCGTTGGGCGCCCGCTCCCAGGCGAAGGTCACCGGCAGGTCGCCGACGGCCTTCCTGGCGCGGGCCATCACGGCGGCGGCGGTGTCGCCCGGCGCGATGCGGTAGTTGATCCAGGCCGTGGCGTCCTGCGGCAGGACGTTGTCCTTGGGCGAGCCCCTCAGCATGGTCGGGGCCGTGGTGGTGTGCAGCATGGCCGCCCCGGCCGGCGAGTGGGCCGTCTGCTTGATCAGCAGCGGCGAGAACAGCCAGGTGTTGGCGGCCGCCATCTTCACCACCGGCGAGGCGCTGGGGGCCAGGGCCTTCAGCATGTCGGCGCCCGGGCCTTCGAATTTCATCGGGTGCGGATGGTCGGCGATGGCCAGCACGGCGCGGGCCAGGGTGGTCACCCCGGTCTGGGCCGGCGGGGTCGAGGAGTGACCGCCCGGCGCCGGAGCGGTGATCCGCATCGTGCCATAGCCCTTCTCGGCCACGCCGATGATCGCCGCCGGCCCTTGCGTCACCGGATTGTCGGCCACCACCACCATGCCCTCGTCGAGCACGAACCAGGCCTTG
>NZ_QHJY01000254.1 GCF_003185805.1 Caulobacter sp. D5 | reverse complement strand
TGGCCCCTAACGCCGCTCCCGTGCTCAAGGCCCTGGCTGAAGCCCTTCTGGCGACCGGCGACGCGGCCGGCGCGTCCTCGGCGGCCGGTGCGGTGGTGGCCGCCTTGCCCTACGACCAGCATGCCCTGGCCTTGCAGGCCACGGCCTGGCGGATTCTGGGCGATCCCCGCTATGGCGCGCTCTACGACTACGACGCCTTCGTGCGGCCCTACGTCCTGCCCACGCCCGACGGTTGGCCCGACCTCGACAGCTTCCTGGCCGACCTGCGCACGCGCCTGGGCCAGCTGCACGACCTGGAGGCCCACCCCTTGCAGCAGTCGCTGCGCGGCGGCGCCCAGGTGCAGTCGCTGCATTCCTCGCCTGAACCGCTGTTCCAGGCCTTCTTCGCCAACGCCCGCGCCAGCGTCGAGCGCTACGCCGCCGAGATCGGCGAGGGGAGCGATCCGCTCCGCATCCGCCGCACCGGCGTCGCCGCCATCCAGGGCGGCTGGTCGGTCAGCCTCAAGCCGAACGGCTTCCACACCGACCATGTCCATCCGCAGGGCTGGGTGTCGTCGGCCTTCTACATCGACCTGCCGCCGGGCGTGGACGATCCGGACAAGCGCGAAGGCTGGATCAAGTTCGGCCAGCCCGGCTGCGCCACGGCGCCCAAGCTGATGGCCGAGCACGCGGTGAAGCCCGCGCCGGGCACCCTGGTGCTGTTCCCGTCCTACATGTGGCACGGCACCGTGCCGTTCACCGGCGACGCGCGCCGGCTGACGATGGCCTTCGACGCGGTTCCTGCTTAGGTCTCCAAAACTCCGTAAAATCCCCGCGAAAGCGGGGATTTTACGGATAGGGATCGAGCGGTCTCAAACCAGCCCCGTCACCGCGTTCGCCCCCGCGCTGTCGGCGAACACCTTGCGCTCCACCGCCGTCCGCTCGACCCCCAGGTGATCCACCAGCACGCCCTTGAACAGGCCGCGCATGTCCAGGGTCGGGGCTACGTCGCGGTTCTCGAACAGAGCCGTATCCTTCAGCGTCGGCCAGTCGCCGATGATGCCGCCGGGCTTCAAGGCCCCGCCGAGCACCAGGGCGGTCGAGGCCGTGCCGTGGTCGGTGCCGCCGGTGCCGTTGACCCGGGCGGTGCGGCCAAATTCGGTGGCGGCGACCACCACCGTGTTCTTCCAGTCCGGACCCAGTCCCTCGTGCAGGCCGTCGAGCACGGCGTCCAGATAGGCCAGGCGCGTGGCGATCTGGCCGGGCTGGCCGGCGTGGGTGTCGAAGCCGTCCAGCGACAGGGCGGCGATCTGCGGGCCGTCGGCCTGGCGCATGAAGCCGGCCAGGGTCGAGCCCAGCTTGCGCGCCGCCTCGCGGCCCTGGCGGTTGTCGGCGGGACGGCCGCCCGGCGCATTCATGGCGGGGGCGTTCATGGCCGGCGCCATTCCCTGGACGGTGGTCGGAGCGGGCGCCATGGCCGTCATCGCCGCCTGGGCCATGGCCTCGGTCTCCAGCCCGCGCGCGAAGGCGGGGCCGAGCAGGGCGTCGCCCTTGTAGAGGTCCTGCAGCAGGGTGGGCAGGCGCGCGGTCTCGTCGACGCCCTTGCCCGGCGACCAGCTGGCCGCCTGCACCGGCCCGCGCAGGATCAGCGGCGCCGTGCCGCCCACCGACAGGGCCTCGGTCCTGCCCGGCCCCATCACCTGCAGCGTGCGGTTCAGCCAGCCGCTGTCGGCGCCGTAGACCTTGGCCTCGCCGGTCTCCAGCACGTCCTGGGCCTCAAAGTGCGAGCGGGCGCGGTCGGGCGTGGCGATGGCCGGGGCGATCCGCGCCTGGCCCTTCAGCGCCAGGGCGTGGACGGCGGTCAGCGACGGGTGCAGGCCGAAGGTCCCGTCCAGCTTCAGCACCTCTTCCGGCTTGATGGCGATGGCCCCGCGCAGGGCGGCGTAGTCCGGATCGCCCACCGGCGGAGCGACCGACATACCGTCCATGCCGCCGCGACAGACCACGACGATCAGCTTCTTGGCGCCCGTCGCGGCGTGGGCCTGTCGCCCGACGAAGCTGACGGCGACGCCAAGGCTGGCGGCCGCGGCCAGGAACGAACGACGCGAGGGGGAGGGCGAGGCAGCGGTCATCGGCGTTGGAACTCCGGACTCATCACCAGCAGGGCGAAGGCTTCGCGGCGCGTCTCAGCGCGGGCGACGGCGCGGGCCGTGGGTTCGCTCAATCGCGCCCCCAGCGCCGAGCGCGCCAGGGCGTCGGGATCGCGGGTGTCGGCGACGGCCGAGGCGAAGCCCTGCGCCCACTGCATGCGCTTGATCAGCCCGTCGGGCGAGGCCCAGGCCTGAGCCTCCTCGGGCCAGCCCTTGGGCGAGGGCGGGGTGAACGGCTTCTGGTTCAGGCTGGTCAGGATCGGGTTCAGCTTCTCGATCTTCTCCGGTCGGCCGCCGACGGCGCGCCAGGTCGAGACCACGAACTCGTAAGGCGTCTTGATCTTGGCCGCGTCCGGATCCCAGGCCTCCGGGGCCTCGACCAGGGCCTGCGCCACCTCATCCAGCCGCCCGCCGGTGTCCATCCAGCGCTTCTCCAGCCGCGCGACCAGGGCCGGCGGCGGCTCGTCGGCGACGAAGTGGCGGGCGAGCTTGCCGCAGACGTGGCGGGCGGTGCGCCGGTCGTTCGCCAGCGCCTTCAGCACAGCCAGCCCCTGGCCCTCGCCGTCCTCGGCGTAGCGGGCGCCCAATATGGTCCGCTGGCCCGGCTCGTGGGCGCCCGTCCGGAACAGGAAGGCGCCGGCGTCCGGGTCCTGCGCCCGGCCGATGCTGAAGCCGGTCAGGGCGCGGGCGAACTCTGTGACGTCGGCCTGGGCGTAGCCGCCGTCGACGCCGACGGTGTGCAGCTCCAGGATCTCGCGGGCCAGGTTCTCGTTCAGCCCCGCCCGCCGATTGTTGCCGCGTCCCGCCGCCCGACTGGTCGGGCCGATCGACTGGGCCTGGTCCAGATAGGTCAGCATGGCCGGATGGGTGCTGGAGGCGACCAGCAGGTCCTCGAAACGTCCGAACACATTGGGCCGGATCGCCTCGCGCTCGAACGGCCCGATCATCACCGCCGTCGCTTGCCGGGTGGCCGACACCGTGAAGTGGTTGGCGAAGAACAGCGCCCAGCGCTCGCGAAAGCCGGCCGGAGTGTCGCAGGCCAGCTGGGCGCGGGAGAGGAAGTCGTCGCTGGTCTTGTCGCGCAGATAGCGCTGGGCGTCTTTCTGGGCCTGCTGCAGGGCGTCGCGACCGGGCTTGGCGTCGACCAGAGGGATCGGCTTCATGCCGTCCTCGCCCTTGATCGCCCGCGCCTCCTGGCGCATGGCCCGCCGCTCCATGCGGTAGTCGGCGAAGGCGGCGAAGCGTGTGGCGGCGCTGTCGCCGTCGCCCTGCGGCTGGTCGGCGCCCTCGCGGCGGACCTGGTCGGCAAGGAACCCCTTGGGATCGCTTCGGGCCGCGTCGATCTCGCCCGGCCGCGCGCCCATCCCGAAACGGGTGGCGGCCAGGGCGGCCATCAGGTCCTTGGAAGGCAGGCTCAAGGCGGCTCTCCCCTTAGGTCTGGCTTGCGGCCAGGCTTGCGGTCTGGCGGGCGATCGCTCATTCAACGCGGCGGCGACGCTCTTGCTTCGCCCATATCCAAGAAATGAGCCTTTCCCGTGTCCGACAAGCCCGACCTGATCGACAAGCCGCGCCGCTTCTACAAGGCCGCGACCGCCGGCGAGGCCAAGGACGGCGCTTATCCGGTGCTGCTCGACGGCCGCACGCCCAAGTCGCCGCAGAAGAAGCCGCTGGCCCTGCCGACCCTGGCCCTGGCCCAGGTCGTCGCCGGCGAGTGGGAGGCCCAGGAAAAGGTCATCGACTCCACGGCCATGCCCGCCACGCGCCTGGCCTTCACCGCCATCGACCGTATCGCCGAAACCCGGGCCGAGGTCGCCCGAGAGGTCGCCGCCTATGCCGGCTCGGACCTGCTCTGCTATCGCGCCGACGGCCCCACGCCCCTGATTGAGCGCCAGGAGCGCGAGTGGGGCGCCATGCTCGACTGGGCCAAGGCCGAGCACGGCGTGACGCTGACGCCGGTCACCGGGATCATCCACGCCCCGCAGCCGCCGGCCACCCTGGCCACGGTCGAGGCCCTGGCCCTGACCCTGGACGACTTCAGCCTGGCGGGCGTGGCCTATGCCGCCGGCCTGCTGGGCTCCACCGTCCTGGCCCTGGCCCTGCGCGCCGGCCGCGTCACCGGCCAGAAGGCGCTGGATCTCTCGCGCCTCGACGAGATCTATCAGGCCGAGCAGTGGGGCGACGACCACGAGGCCGTGACCCGAGCCGCCAACCTGGCGATCGAGGCGGCCGCGCTCGAGCGGTGGTTCGCCGCTCTTCGCCGATAAACGGGCCGGTGAGAAGCTTCCTCGTCTACGTTCTGACGGCCGTCTGCGAGATCGGCGGCTGTTTTTCCTTCTGGGCCTGGCTGCGGCAGGGGCGTTCGGCGCTGTGGGCGATCCCCGGCGTCCTGGCCCTGGTCGCCTTCGCCTGGCTGCTGACCAAGATCGAGGCCGACGCCGCGGGCCGGGCCTTCGCGGCCTATGGCGGGATCTACATCGCCTCGTCCATCGTCTGGATGCGGACGGTCGAGCAGGTGAGGCCCGACCGCTGGGACCTGATCGGGGCGGTGGTCTGCCTGGCCGGTGCGGCGATCATCCTGTTCGGACCCAGGGCCGCCTGAAGGCTGCGCCTTGCCAGCCCCGCCGGGGCTCTTTACGCCTTTGGGTTCCAGTCCCTGCTTGGAGCCCACGACCTTGCAACACATCCTCGAAGAGCTGGATCGTCGTCGTGAGCAGGCCCGCGCCGGCGGCGGCGAGCGC
>NZ_QHJY01000253.1 GCF_003185805.1 Caulobacter sp. D5 | reverse complement strand
GGCCCGCTGGTGCTGGACGGTACGGAGCTGCCGGCGGCCACCGCCGCCTCGCTGCGCCCCGGCGACATCGTGCTGACCCCGCTGTCGGCCACCCGCCCGGGCCTGGCCAGCCTGACCCTGTTCGACCGCCGCCTCGTCGGTCGGTTCGACCTTTCCCACCATCGCTTCACGCTCAACGCCATCGAGGAGAGCGCCATGGCTCCGCCGCCGCTCGACATCGCCGTCGTCCCCACACAGGACGTTCCCACCGACGCCGCGCCGGTCGCGCCCGCCGACCTGCCCGTGCCGCTGAAGGTGCTGCTGGGCGAGGCCAGCCTGCCGCTGTCGGAGCTTTCGGGTCTTCGGCCCGGCGCGACCGTCGTCTTGGCCGGCCCGCGCGAGGACGCCCCCGCGGTGCTGCTGGCCGGCGGCCGCCCGATCGCCCGCGGCCGCCTCGTGCCGGTCGGCGAGGCCTGGGGCGTGCTGGTCGAAACCATAGGCGGTGAGGGCTGAGCGCAGATGGACCTCTCGCAGTTCTCGCCCGGCTCGGCCCTCATCACCGTCATCCTGCTGGCGCTCGCGCCCTTCGTGGCGGTGATGGTCACCTCGTTCACCAAGATCGTCGTCACGCTCAGCCTGCTGCGCAATGCGCTGGGCCTGCAGCAGGTGCCGCCCAACATCGTGCTCAACGGCCTGGCTTTGATTCTGACGCTCTACGTCATGTATCCGGTCGGCCAGCAGATGGCCGCCGCCAACCAGGGCGTCAAACCGATCGCCGCCGTCAGCAGCGACACCCAGGCCCTGTTCACCTACGCCGACAAGGCCAAGGAGCCGCTGCGCGAGTTCCTGATCAAGCATTCGACGCCCCGCGAGCGGGCCTTCTTCCTGAAGACCGCCCAGCGCATCAACGGCCCGGAAACGGCCCGCGCCCTGACCCAGCGCGACTTCATCGTCGTCGTCCCGGCCTTCACCGTCTCGGAGCTGGCCGCCGCCTTCCAGATCGGCTTCCTGATCTTCCTGCCGTTCCTGATCATCGACCTCGTCGTATCCAACATCCTGCTGGCCATGGGCATGATGATGCTGTCGCCGACCACGGTGTCGCTGCCGTTCAAGCTTTTGCTGTTCGTGCTGATCGACGGCTGGGTGAAGCTCGCCCACGGCCTCGTGCTGTCCTACACCTAAGGAGGGCCGCGCCATGCTGAACGCCCAGGCCATCGAGCTCGTCAACCAGGCCCTGTGGCTGGTGCTGATCCTGTCGGCCCCGCCGATCGTCGCCGCCTCGCTGGTCGGCCTCCTGGTCGCCGTGATCCAGTCGGCCACCCAGCTGCAGGAGCAGACCCTGCAGTACGCGGCCAAGTTCTTCGCCATCGTGCTGACCATCTTCGTCACCGCCAGCCTGCTGGGCGGCACGCTCTACCGCTTCGGCGACCGGGTGTTCACCGAGTTCCCGGCCATGGTCCGCCGATGAACACGCCCGACTGGCTGGGCGCGATCTTCTCCAACACCATGGTGCTCGCGGTCGGCGCGACCCGGGTGGCGGCGGCCTTCATGCTGCTGCCGCTCTTGTCGCCCGAGACCGTGCCGGCCCTGGTGCGCAACTCGATCTTCCTGGCCTTCGGGATCATCGTCATCACCCTGCAGCCGCAGGTCGCCCAGATGGAGCTGCCGACGGTCCAGTGGATCCTGATCTTCGGCAAGGAGGCGGTGATCGGCCTGGTCATCGGCTTCTTCTTCGGGACCATGCTGTGGGCCCTGGAGGCGGCCGGCCAGATCATCGACGCCAAGGTCGGGGCGACCATGGCCCAGGTCGTCGATCCCCTGAGCGGCCACCAGACCTCGCTGACCGGCGAGTTCCTCGGCCGCCTGGCCAACTTCGTCTTCATGTTCTCGGGCGGCCTGCTGCTGATGGTCGGGGTGATCCTCGACAGCTACGCCATCTGGCCGATCGGCAGCCTGACCCCGGTGCTGTCCTTGCGCAGCCTTTCCCTGTTCGAGGGCGAGTTCTCGCGCCTGATGGTGATGGCGGTGATGCTGTCGACCCCGGCCCTGATCGTGCTCTACCTGATCGACGGCGGCCTTGGCCTGATCAACCGCTACGCCCCGCAGCTCAACGTCTTCTCCCTGGGCCTGGCCATCAAGTCGTGGATCGCCACGGCGGTGGTCCTGGCCATGCTGACGGGCCTCGTTCAACTGCTCCTCAACGAGATCGGCGCGCGGCCCTCGACGATCCTGCAGGTGCTGCGGGCGCTGGATGGGAAGGGGTAGCAAGACCCTCCCCCTGAAGGGGGAGGTGGCCCGAAGGGCCGGAGGGGGAAGTCCCTTCCGACTTTGGGCGGTTGCTGGCTCGGCAATCACATCCCCCTCCGTCGGCTTCGCCGACACCTCCCCCTTCAGGGGGAGGGTCTGGGCGCTAGGGTTTTCCCTGATGGGGTACGCCCCAGCTATCTCGACGGCCCCGCTCGGCGCCACCTTTCGTCGCAGGCCGCACGGCGGCGATGAGAGAGGGTAGGAGCGATGACCACCATCAACGGGTCGCTGAGCACGGCGATCAACAGCGCGATCCTGACCGGGATCGGGGCCGAGCTCGGCAAGTCGCTGGGCAGCTTCGGCGCCATGCAGTTCACCCTGGGCGCCATCGTCGCCGGCCTGTTCCAGCCCGCGCCCGCCCAGCAGCCGTTCACCGCCACCATGCCCGGCGAGGGCAAGGCCGAGATCGATATCGGCGACGGCTACACCCTGTCGATCAACGAGGCGAGCTCCGAGATCGTCGTGCGCGACGCCGACGGCAACGCCACCCGCGTCTGGGGCGACCCCCATGTCAGCTACAACGGCGAGCACATCGGCGACTTCTGGGGCACGACCACCTTCCAGCTCGAGAACGGCACGAAGATCACCATCAACACCGAGACCTCCAGCTGGAACAACATGACCTACGCCGAGCAGGTGGTGGTCACCCGCGGCGACCAGGCGATCGTCATCGACGGGGTCAGCGAGCAGACCAAGGGCGACTTCTCCGTCACCCTGGGCGGCAACGGCTACGCCCTGGACGCCGCCCATGACGACGGCCTGGTGATCCACGAGGACGACGCCTCGGCCACGGGCTGGACCAGCAGCATCGACGGCGGCGCGGTCGGCCAGGCCGACTTCGACCTCACCAAGCCCGGCGCCGAAGGCCTGCGCGAGACCCTGCAGACCTTCCATGCGGGCCTTGGCCTGCTGCTGACCGGCTGGCTGCTGGGCGCCGGCGCGGGTCTTGGCCTGTCGGCCGACGCCTCGGTCTCCGCCCGGGCCGCCGACCGGTTCCCGCTGCTGAACCTCTGATCGCGACGACCCGACCCGGTCCTTTCCGTCCGCCTTGATTTGCCAAACGCGGCAAATCATCCTCGGTAGGCGGGAAGGATCTGGGGGCGGACGATGCGCGCGAAAAATCGGTTGGTGAGCGGACTTGCTGTGGCGGCCGGGCTGTTGACGCTCTCGTCCGCCGTAGCGCCCGCCCTGGCGGCGCCGCCGGTCCCCACGCCCGAAGCGCGCGCATCGGCCGCCTTCGACGCGGCGCTGAAGAACCGCGCCGCCTTGCGGCTGTTCCTCCAGGCCATGCCCAAGGGCGGCGACCTGCACAACCACCTGTCGGGAACCCCCTACGCCGAGGATTTCCTGGCCTGGGCCGACGCCGACGGCCTGTGCGTCACCACCGACGTCCAGCCGGCCCTGGCCAGCGGACCGTGCGACGCGCCCGGCCGCAAGCCGGCCCGGGGCCTGGCCAAGGCCGATCCGGCCCTCTACGCCCGGGCGCTCAACTCGCTGTCGATGCTGAACTACAATCCCGGCGCCGACGGCGCCCAGGCCTCCGGCCACGACCAGTTCTTCTCGACCTTCGGCCGCTTCGGGGCGGTGACCGAGAACAACCTGCCGGCCATGCTGGCGGTGGTCCGCGAATACGCCGCCGGCGACCATGTCGGCTATGTCGAGACCTCGGTGAACCCGGGCGCCATCTACGACCTGGTGAACAAGGTCCGCGGTTCGGCCTGGGACGGCGACTTCGACAAGGCCTTCGCCGCCCTGGAGCCTGGGATCCCCGACCTCGTCGCCAAGGTCCGCGCCGAGATGGACGCCGCCGAGGCCGAGTCCGATCGCCGCCTGGGCTGCCAGACCCAGAAGCCGCGCCAGGGCGCCTGCGCCGTGGCGCTGGGCTACCAGGCCTTCGCCGTGCGGATCCTGCCGCCGCAGGTGGTGTTCGCCCAGCTGACGGCCGCCTTCGCCCTGGCCGACGCCGATCCGCGCTTCGTCGGGGTCAACATCGTCGCGCCGGAAGACAACCCGACCTCCCTGGCCGACTACCGCCTGCACATGCGGATGCTGGGCTACCTGCACGCCCGCTATCCGAAGGTGAAGCTGTCGCTGCACGCCGGCGAGCTGACCCTGGGCCTGGTCCCGCCGCGCGACCTGTCGTTCCACATCCGCGAGGCGGTCGAGGTGGCGGGCGCCGCGCGCATCGGCCACGGCGTCGACATCGCCCACGAGGCCGAGGCGCGAGACCTGCTCAAGCGCATGGCCCGCGACAAGGTCGCCGTCGAGATCAACCTGACCAGCAACGACGTCATCCTCGGCGTGAAGGGCGCCGACCACCCGCTGCACCTCTACCGCAAGGCCGGCGTGCCGGTGGTGCTGTCGACCGACGACGAGGGCGTCTCGCGCATCGACCTGACCAACGAGTATCTGCGCGCCGCGACCGAGCAGGGCCTGACCTATCGCGACCTCAAGGCCATCGCCCGCGACAGCCTGGAATACGCCTTCGTGCCGGGCAAAAGCCTGCGCGGCGCGGCCGAATGCGCCAAGCCGGGCAAGGCCTGCGAGGCGTTCCTGGGCGCGAACCCGAAGGCGCAGCTGCAATGGAAGCTGGAGCGGGACCTCGAGGCGTTCGAAGCGACCCACTGATCCCTCTCCCCTTGCGGGAGAGGGTGGCCTCGCGGAGCGAGGTCGGGTGAGGGGT
>NZ_QHJY01000252.1 GCF_003185805.1 Caulobacter sp. D5 | reverse complement strand
ACGCCGCGAAAGCTGATCGGCTTTCGCGGCGTTTCTGTTCGTGCGACCCCTCACCCGACCTCCTTCGGAGGCCACCCTCTCCCGCAAGGGGAGAGGGATCAGAGCGCTTTCTCCATCACCACGAAGCTCAGATCATCCCGCAGCGGCTTGCCGAAGCGGTCGTCGCCGTGGGGGAAGGGGCGGGTCTCGCCGGTGAGGGCGTAGCCGCGGCGTTCGTACCAGGCGATCAGGGTGTCGCGGATGTGGACCACGGTCATCTGCATGCGAGTCGCGCCGCGTTCGCGGGCGTAGGCCTCGCCGGCCGCCAGCAGGGTGCGGCCCAACTGCCGGTCCTGCAGGTCGGGGCGAATGGTCAGCATGCCCAGGTACCAGAGGCCGGGCTTGGCCGGCTCCAGCCAGACGGAGCCCAGGATCGGGCCGCCTTCGTCGTCGCGGGCGGTGAGGATAACGGCGTCCGGCGCGGCGGCCAGATCGGCCTGCAGGCTGGCGAGGTCGATGCGCTGGCCGTCGATATAGCCGGCCTCGGTGGTCCAGCCGGCCTGGGCGCCTTGGCCGCGATAGGCGGAATTGACCAGGGCGACGAGGGCTTCGTGTTCGGGAGGTTGGGCGGGGGCGAAGATCATGATTGGCGAGCTAAGCCATGGGTCGCGCGCGGCGCCAAGCCCGGGTCTTGAGGTCTCAGGGCTCGGGAGGCGGCGGTTCCTTGCGGCCCATCCGCGTGGCGTGGCCCCAGTAGCGGCCGCCGATGCGTTTGACCGTGCCGGCCTCGCGCTTGATCATCTCCCAGGGGTGGAAAGCCAGCCCCACCGTGTCGGCCATGGCCGCGCCGCGCGCGCCCATCGGCTTTTCGGGGCCGGTGGTGGAGTCGTGGGCGGTCTGGTGCTCGATCTCGGCGTTGAGCTCGGCGCCGATCAGCACGGTCATGATCGAGAACCACACCCAGACCATGAAGGCGATCACCGCCCCCAGCGGGCCGTAGGTGGCGTCGTAGTGGGCGACCTTGTTGACGTAGAGCGAGAAGCCCAGCGAGCCGATCAGCCAGGCGGCGGCGCCGAACAGCGCGCCCAGCACCACCCAGCGCCAGCGCGGCCGCGCCCGGCAGGGGGCGAAGCGATAGAGCATGGCGAAGGCCAGGGCGGTGACCAGCCACACCGTCAGCCAGCGCAGCGGGATCCACAGGGCGGCGATCGCGCCCAGGCCCAGCCGCTCGAAGGCGATTGGCAGGGCGATCAGCACCGCGGCGATGAACACCGCATAGACCAGGGCGCACAGGGTGAAGCCGTAGGTCAGCAGGGTCTTGCCGACGAAGTGGCGCTTCTCGTCCTCGTCATAGGCGACGTTCAGCCCGTCGAAGAGCGCCTTCATGCTGGCGTTGGCGCTCCAGATCGACAGCAGCAGGCTGACCACGAAGGCCAGGCCCAGCTTGCTTCCCTCCTGGCTGGCCAGGCGCAGCATCTGCTCGCCGACGATCTGGACGACGCTGGCGGGGAAGACCGTGGCCATCTCCTGCAACTGCTTCTCCACCGCCCCGACGTCGGCGAACAGGCCATAGAGCGAGACGAAGGCGCCGATGGCCGGGAACAGGGCCAGCAGGGTGTAGAAGGTCACGCCTCCGGCCACGGACGGCAGCTTGTCGACGCTGATCTCGCGGGCGGTGCGCCAGAGGATGTCGCGCCAGCCGAGCAGGGGAATGACATAGGGATGCCGGGCGGCGCGGCCGCGCCGGGGCTCGGCGGCGTCGAACTCGTCGGGCGGCATGGTCCGGTCTTCCGACAGGCCCGGCGGCGGCGTGTGGGGCTCCTCGACCGGCTCCAGCCGCTTGGGGAAAGCGAACGGCGCGACCGCCAGCAGCAGGATCCAGGGCGCGAGATGATAGGGCCGCGTGGCCAGCCACGACCGGATGGGGCGTCGCGGCGCGGTGTCGGTCATGAACGGGCCTCCCGAGCTTGGGAAATTCGCGAGCGGGCGCTGCGTTCCTTGAGCTTGCCAAGCTCCAGTTGCGCGACCACCTTGCCGCCATGCAAGCCCAGGTCGCCTCGCTCCATCGCCATCCCGTCAAGGGCTTCACGCCCGAGCGCCTGGAGACGGCGACGCTGAGCGCGGGCGCCTGCTTCCCGTGCGACCGGCTCTATGCGGTCGAGGACGGCCCCAGCGGCTTCGATGCGGCCGCGCCGGGCCACCTGTCGAAGATGAAGTTCACCGTGCTGGCCAAGATCCCGCAGGTGGCCAGGGCGCGCACGGCCTATGACGAGGAAAGCGGCGTGCTGACCGCCTCTGCCGAAGGGCTGGCGCCCTTCGCCGGCGACCTGCGCGGCGAGGAAGGCCGGCGCGGTTTCGAGGCCTGGCTCGCGGCCCTGCTAGGCGACGAGGCGAGAGGTCCGCTGCGGGTGCTGGAGGGGCCGGGCGCGCACCGGTTCATGGACAGCAAGTCGGGTTTCGTCTCGATCGTGAACCTGGCCAGCGTGCGCGACCTGGCCGAAAAGATCGGCCGCCCGGTCGATCCCCTGCGCTTTCGCGCCAATCTCTATGTCGAGGGCTGGCCGGCCTGGGCCGAGAACGACTGGACGGGAAAGACGGTGAGCGTCGGCGCGGCGACCGCCCAGGTGCTCAAGCCCATCGTCCGCTGCGCGGCCACCCACGTCGACCCGATCACCGCCGAGCGCGACATCGAGGTGGTGAAGGCCCTGTTCGACAACTACGGCCACACCTTCTGCGGCATCTACCTGAACGTCACCGAAGGCGGCGCGGTGGGGCAGGGGGATGCGGTGGTGGTGGGGGCTAGCTAGAGATTCGCGGCGGCGTCCATCTGTTGATGGAGTACGCGTGCAACCTCAATTCCCCGATCCGCGAGCCGATAGTAGATCATGTGCGAGCCGCACGGCCGGCGGCGATAGCCGGTTCGGATATGATCACAGGCCTCGCCGGCCGAGGGATCGTGCGCCAACCTCTTCATCGCCCTATCCAGTTCGCGGATGTAGGAGTCCGCGCGCTGCGCCCCCCAATGGTCATGGGAGTAGACCCAGATGCCATGAAGATCCTTCCGGGCACGCGGTCGGATCGTCAGTCGGCTCACGGCTTGAGGCGTCCGCTTTCAGCTTGTTCAGCGTGCATGTCGTGGAGAAATTCCTCGACGTCGAACTCTTCGGCGAACCCGCTGGCTTCGCCTTCGATAAGCGCCGCCCGGATCGCGTCGAGCTTGGCTTCGTGCTCTTCCAACATCCGCAAGCCCGCGCGGATGACGTCGCTGGCCGAGCCGTAGCGGCCTTCGGCCACCTGGCTTTCGATGAAGGTCTGGAAGTGCGGGCCGAGGCTGACCGAGGTGTTTTTGCTCATCAAGAACCTCCAAGACCGAGAATACCAAAAACTGGTATCGCGCTCAATCTCGCCCTCGCCGCCGCGACGCGCTATTGGAGCCGCCATGACCCTCACTCTCGTCAAAGCCTGGAACGGCGCCAAGGAGCGCCTGAAGGAAGCCGGCATCGATCAGCCCGCCATCGACGCGCGCCTGATGCTGGAAGTCGCCGCCGGCGTCAGCCGCACCGACATCATCACCGACCCCTATCGTGAGCTGACCGCCGAGCAGGTCGCCACGCTGGATGACTACCTGGAGCGCCGCGCCCGCCGCGAGCCGGTCAGCCACATCATCGGCCGCAAGGGGTTCTGGAAGATCCTGCTGTCGGTGACCAAGGACGTGCTGACCCCGCGACCCGAGACCGAGGTCATCGTCGACGAGGTGCTGAAGGCCTTCCCCGAGACCATGGCCTTCAACCTGCTGGACCTGGGCGTCGGCTCGGGCTCGATGCTGATGGCCATCCTGGCCGAGCGTCCGGCCGCCAAGGGCCTGGGGATCGACATCTCCGAGGAGGCCCTGGCCGTGGCGCGCGAGAACGCCGCCAACCTGGATCTCGACGGCCGCGTGGCGCTGATGCGCGGCGACTGGACGACGGGCCTGGGCGATGCGTCTTTCGACGTGGTGGTGTCCAACCCGCCCTACATCCCGACCGCCCATATCGACACCCTGGAGCCGGAAGTGCGCGACCACGAGCCGCGCTTGGCTCTGGACGGCGGGACCGACGGCCTGACCGCCTATCGCGCCCTGGCGCCCGAGATCCTGCGGGTGCTCAAGCCCGGCGGCCTGTTCTGTGTCGAGATCGGTTTCGACCAGTCGGCGGACGTCGAGATCCTGTTCAAGGCGGCCGGCGCGCAGAACGTGCGGACGGTCAAGGACCTCTCCACCCACGACCGCGTTGTCACGGGGTTCAAAAACCCCTTGGAAACGGCCGCGTGAGGCGCTAGACGAAAGGGGTCTCCTTCCAAATCGCCGGGTGACGGGAAGAGCGGTCGTTTCGACGGTCGCCAGACGCATCCGGCAGGCGCGAACGGCCGACGAGGCCGAAAGCCGCGCCCGATCCGGACGGAGACCCTTAACGAAACCCACGTCTCAAGAACATCGAAGGCGCGCCCAAGCGGGGCCACCAGTCTCAAGAGACCAAACACCGACCGAGGCAAAGCTTCCCGGCCGGACAGGTTCAGAAGAGAAGATGAGAGATTTCAAGGGCATGAAGCGCCAGCGTGGCCGCAACAACCGCGGGGGCGGTGGTGGCAAGCCACAGCAGCACAACGCCAACCGGGCCTTCGATTCGAACGGTCCCGACGGCGTGAAGGTCCGCGGCGCGGCCCAGAGCGTCTATGAAAAGTACCAGCAGCTGGCCCGCGACGCCTCGTCGTCCGGCGACCGGGTGCTGGCCGAGAACTACCTGCAGCACGCCGAGCACTATTTCCGTGTGCTGCGCGCCATCCAGCCGAATCGTTCGGTCAGCGACATCATCGGCAAGGACGCCTACTCGGCGTACGAGATCGACTTCGAGGCCGAGCCGGAAGAAGTCGTCGAGGCCCCGGCCGCCGTCGAGACGCCCGCCGAGGGCGCTGAAGGCGGCGAGGGCGGCGAAGGTCAGGGCGAGCAACGCCGCGACCGCAACCGCGACCGCTTCGAGAACCGTGACCGCGATCGCAACCGCGACGACCGTCCCCGCGACGGCCAGGGCCAGGGCGAACAGCGCCGCGACCGCTGGCGCGACCGCGACGACCGCGACCGCAGCCGCGACGACCGTCCTCGTGACGATCGGCCCCGTGATGACCGTCCGCGCGATGATCGTCCCCGTGACGACCGCCCGCGTGACGACCGTCCCCGCGAAGACCGCTTCCGCGACCGCGACGATCGCCCCCGGGATGATCGTCCGCGCGACGACCGTCCCCGTGAAGAGCGCCAGCCGCGCGAAGAGCGTCCGGCGGCCGAAGGCGGCGAGTTCCAGGGCGAGGCCCGCGAAGGCCGCCGCTCGCGCCGCGACCGGGATCGTGACCGCAATCGCGACCGTGACCGCGGCGAGCGTGATCCGCTGGCCGTGATCGAGCCGGAAGCCGCCCCGCTGGGCGGCGGCGAGGCCTCGGTGAGCGAAAGCTCGCCGGCGCTGCGCGGCCAGGACCGCGCGGTCAGCCACGCCCCGGCGTTCCTCGGCCGCAAGTCCGAGCCGAAGGCCAAGGTCGAGGCCGAAGCCGCTCCGGCGGCCGAGACCGCCGCCGCTCCGGCCCCCGAGGCCGCCGGCGAAGAGGTCAAGAAGCCCCGTCGTCGCCGCGCCCCGCGCAGCTTCGAAGGCGGCGACGCTCCGGCTTCGGAATCCGAAGAAGCTTGAGACATCCTCCGCGAGGACTTGGCGAGCGCTAAACCCATAGGCTAGGCTCTTCTGGACCACAGGAGAGCCGGCCATGGGCGGGCGTGGAGCCAAGACCGGCGGCGCGGGCGAAGAGGCCCGCTATCGCGCCATCGTCGATACGGCGGTGGACGCGATCGTCGTGATCGACGAGCACGGCCGCATCGAGGCGTTCAATCCCGCCGCCGAGCGGCTGTTCGGCTACGCCGCCGCCGACATGATCGGGTCCAACGTCAAGGCCCTGATGCCCGAGCCGCATCACGCGGGGCACGACGGCTATCTCGAGACCTACCGCGCCACCGGCGAGCGCCGGATCATCGGCATCGGCCGCGAGGTGTTCGGCCGCCGGCAGGACGGCTCGACCTTTCCCCTCGAACTTTCGATCGCCGAGTGGCGCTCGGGCGGCCGGCGGTTCTTCACCGGCGTGATGCGCGACGTCACCGAGCGCAAGCGGACCGAGGAGCTGCAGAGGCTGCTGGTCAACGAGCTCAATCACCGGGTCAAGAACACCCTGGCCACCGTGCAGTCGGTGGCCGGCCAGACCCTGCGCAACGCCGCCGACCTGGGCGACGCCCGCGAGTCCCTGACCACCCGCCTTTTGGCCCTGGCCCGCACCCACGACATCCTGACCCGCGAAAGCTGGGAGGGCGCGGACCTGCGCGACATCATGGCCGGGCTGATCGAGTCCTACGGCGACGCCACGCGCTTCACCCTGTCGGGGCCCTCGGTGCGGCTGTCGCCGAAGACCGCCCTGTCGCTGTCGCTGGCCCTGCACGAGCTGATGACCAACGCCACCAAGTACGGCGCCCTTTCCACTCCCGCCGGCCAGGTCACGATCGGCTGGAGCCGGGAAGGCGAGGGCGATGACGAGCGCCTGCGGCTGGGCTGGAAGGAGAGCGGCGGCCCGCTGGTCTCCCCGCCCGAGCGCCAGGGCTTCGGCAGCCGCCTGATCACCCGGGGCCTGGCCCTGGAGCTCGATGGCGAGGCGACCCTGGACTACCAGCCCGACGGGGTGGCCTGCGCCATCGTCGCCCGCCTGCGTCGCAAGCCGGCCGCCAACGCCGTACCGGCCCGAGGAGCCGCCTGAATGCGCGTTCTGATCGTCGAGGACGAGATCATGGTCGCCATGCTGGTCGAGGACCTGCTGACCGACCTCGGCTGCGAGGTCACCGGCCCCGCCGTCTCGGCCGAAAGCGCCGTCGAGGCCGCGCGGCGCGAGAAGGTCGATTTCGCACTGCTGGACGTCAATCTGGACGGCGGCACCTCGTTCGCGGCCGCCGACGTGCTGCGCGAGCGCGGCGTGCCCTTCGCCTTCGTCACCGGCTATGGCGACCAGGGCGTGCGGGCCGACCTGCGCGACGCGCCGATCCTCAGCAAGCCGGTGGATCCCAGGCACCTGGCGCGGACCATCGCCGCGGCGCGCTGACGAACCGCTCCGAGGTCTGGGGAGTTATCCACGCTCCTTCGACGTTCCCAGGAGCCGCCCATGCGCGCCGTCGCCGCCATCGTCCTGTCCCTCGCCGCCGCTGCTCCGGCGCTCTCCGCACCGGCCTGGGCCGCCTCGGGCGACTGGCGGCGCGACGCCAGCCGCGACGACGTGCGGCGGATCGAGCGGCTGGACGAAGCGTGGGACGCCGCCCTGTCGGAAGCGCGCCGGGGCGGTCACGGGCGTGAACTGCGGGCGCTGGGCCCGCTGGTCGATCCGCGCGCGGCCCTGGCTCGCCCGCAGCCGACGCCGGGCGCCTATCGCTGCCGCACCATCAAGCTGGGCAGCCAGGACGGGCGCGGCCTGCCTTACGTCGCCTACGGCTGGTTCCGCTGCCGGGTGGAGCTGACCCCGGGCGGCGATCTGATCCTCGAAAAGACCACCGGCTCGCAGCGCCAGTCCGGAAATCTCTATCCCGACGCGCCGCGACGCCAGGTGTTCCTGGGCGCCGTCGCCTGGGGCGACCGCGAGGGGCGCGCGACCTACCGCCGCGACCCGCAACGCGACCAGGCCGGGGTGTTCGAGCGCGTCGGCGCGAACCGCTATCGCCTGGTGCTGCCGTGGCCGCAGCAGGAGTCGAAGCTCGACATTCTCGAACTGCGCCGCTGACGCGCAAGGGAAGACCCCTATGACCCGATGGTTGCAAGCCGACCCCGAGCCGACTTAAGTCGGGGCGCAGACCAATCAGCCCCCGAGCCGCTCATGCTTCGCCGCCCGTCGCTTGCCCTGTTCGCCGTCCTGGCGTCGACGGCGGCGCTTTCCGCCTGCGCCTACAACGCCGAGCTCGGCCGCGACCAGTTCGCCGTCGTCGACGACGCGGCCCTGGCCCGTTCGGGCGAGCAGGCGTGGGGCCAGGCGCTGCGCACCGGCAAGATCTCGCAGGATCCGCGGCTGAACGCCCGGGTCGAGCGGGTGGGCCAGCGGGTCGTCACGGCCGCGGGCCTGGCTGACCGGCCGTGGGACTACGTGGTGTTCGACAATCCGGTGCCCAACGCCTTCGTGCTGCCGGGCGGCCATGTGGGCGTCAATTCGGGGCTGGTGCAGCTGGTCGACAACGACGACCAGCTGGCCGCCGTGCTGGGCCACGAGGCCGCGCACGTCGTCGCCCGCCACGCGGCCGAGCGCTATTCGCAGCAGATGAGCACCCAGCTGGTGCTGGCTATCGCCCAGGCGGCCGCCGGCGGCGGGACCAGCGACGGCGGCAAGGCCGTTTCGGCGCTGGGCGGGGCGGGGGCGCAGGTCGGCTTCCTGCTGCCGTTCTCGCGCAAGCACGAACTGGAGGCCGACCGCCTGGGCGTCGACTTCATGCAGCGCGCCGGTTACCGCCCGCGCGAGGCCGTGGCCCTGTGGCGCAAGATGCAGGCCCAGGGTGGTTCGAACCGCGCCGAGTTCACCTCGACCCACCCGTCGGACGCCACCCGCATCCAGGCCCTGGAAACTTATATCGCCAGCCGGGGCTGGTGACGCCTTGTGTGGCCTGAAGGTCACACTACATCCCCTGACAGGTCGGGCCGCGCTCATCGGAGGCGGCCTGGTCTGATCCGCCTAACAAGGGGACGTTCAGAGTGAAGATCGACATCTATTCCGACCGCGCCAAGCAGGCCGTGCAGTCCGCGCAGAGCCTGGCTTTGGCCCGTGGTCACCAGCAGCTCGGGCCCGAACACCTTCTGAAGGTGCTGCTGGAAGAAAAGGACGGGCTTTCGCGCACCATCATCGTCAACGCCGGCGGTCGCCCCGACGCGGCCGACGCCGCCGTGGACGCGATCCTGGCCAAGAACCCGCGCGTCGACGGCGCCGGCGGCCAGCTCTACATGAAGCCCGACACGGCCCGCGTGTTCGCCACCGCCGAGGACGGCGCCAAGAAGGCCGGCGACGCCTTCGTCACCACCGAGCGCCTGCTGGTCGCCATCGCCAAGGACGGCGCGGACAGCGCCAAGGCGCTGAAGGACGCCGGCGTCTCGGCCCAGAGCCTGGAGGCCGCCGCCGCCGCCCTGCGCAAGGGCCGCACCGCCGACAGCGCCAACGCCGAGGAAGGCTATGACGCGCTCAAGCGCTACGCCCGCGACCTGACGGCGGCCGCCCGCGACGGCAAGATCGACCCGGTGATCGGCCGCGACGAAGAGATCCGCCGCACCATCCAGGTTCTCTCCCGCCGCACCAAGAACAATCCCGTCCTGATCGGCGAGCCCGGCGTCGGCAAGACCGCCATCGTCGAGGGCCTGGCGCAACGTATCGTCAACGGCGACGTGCCCGAGAGCCTGAAGGACAAGAAGCTGCTGTCGCTCGACATGGGCAGCCTGATCGCCGGCGCGAAGTATCGCGGCGAGTTCGAGGAGCGGCTGAAGGCCGTGCTCGGCGAGGTCACGGCCGCCGAGGGCTCGATCATCCTGTTCATCGACGAGATGCACACCCTGGTCGGCGCCGGGAAGAGCGACGGGGCGATGGACGCCTCCAACCTGCTCAAGCCCGCCCTGGCGCGCGGCGAGTTGCATTGCGTGGGCGCCACCACGCTCGACGAATACCGCAAGCACGTCGAGAAGGACGCCGCCTTGGCTCGCCGGTTCCAGCCGGTGTTCGTGCAGGAGCCCACGGTGGAGGACACCGTCTCGATCCTGCGCGGCCTCAAGGAGAAGTACGAGGTCCACCACGGCGTGCGGATCTCGGACAGCGCCATCGTGGCCGCCGCGACGCTCAGCAACCGCTACATCGCCGACCGCTTCCTGCCCGACAAGGCCATCGACCTGGTGGACGAGGCGGCCAGCCGCGTGCGGATGGCGATCGACAGCAAGCCCGAGGAGCTCGACGAGATCGACCGCCGCCTGGTGCAGCTGAAGATCGAGCGCGAGGCCCTGTCCAAGGAAACCGACGCCGCCTCCAAGCAGCGCCTGGAGAACCTGGAGGTCGAGATCGACGACCTGCAGTTCCGCTCGGACGAGATGACTGCCCGCTGGAAGGCCGAGAAGGACAAGGTCGGCGGCGCCGCCCAGGCGCGCGAGGCCCTGGACCGCCTGCGGGCCGACCTGGCCAACGCCCAGCGCGCCGGCGACTTCGCCCGCGCCGGCCAGCTCCAGTACGGCGAGATCCCGGCGCTGGAAAAGCGCCTGGCCGACGCCGAGGCCGGCGAGACCGGCGGGGGCAAGGCCCTGACGCCGGAAGTCGTCGACGCCGAGCAGATCGCCGCCGTCGTCAGCCGCTGGACCGGCGTGCCGGTCGAGAAGATGCTGGAAGGCGAGCGCGAGAAGCTCTTGCAGATGGAGGTCGCCCTGCGTTCGCGCGTGGTCGGCCAGGACGAGGCCCTGGAGGCGGTGTCCGACGCCGTCCGCCGCGCCCGCGCCGGCCTGCACGATCCCACGCGCCCGATCGGCTCGTTCCTGTTCCTGGGCCCGACAGGCGTGGGCAAGACCGAGCTGACCAAGGCCCTGGCCGAGTTCATGTTCGCCGACGAGCATGCGATCACCCGCATGGACATGTCGGAATACATGGAGAAGCACTCGGTCAGCCGCCTGATCGGGGCGCCTCCCGGCTATGTCGGCTACGACGAGGGCGGGGCGCTGACGGAGGCCATCCGTCGCCGTCCGTACCAGGTGGTGCTGTTCGACGAGATCGAGAAGGCCCACCCGGACGTCTTCAACGTTCTTCTTCAAGTGTTGGATGACGGCCGTCTCACGGACGGGCAAGGCCGCACGGTCGACTTCCGCAACACGATCATCATCATGACCTCCAACCTCGGCGCCGAGTTCCTGGCCAACCAGGAGGACGGGGCCGACGTGGAAGAGGTCCGGCCCCTGGTCATGACCACGGTGCGCGGCCACTTCCGTCCGGAGTTCCTCAACCGGATCGACGAGATCATCCTGTTCAAGCGGCTGGACCGCTCGAACATGAGCGACATCGTCCGCATCCAGCTGGGACGGGTGGAGAAGCTGCTGGCCGATCGCCGCATGACCCTGGCGCTGGACGCCGGCGCCCTGCAGTGGCTGGCCGACAAGGGCTACGACCCGGTCTATGGCGCGCGCCCGCTCAAGCGCGTGATCCAGAAGGAGCTGGTCGACCCGATCGCCCGCCGCCTGCTGGCCGGCGAACTCGAGGACGGCGGCGTCATCGCCGTCGGGGCCGGTTCGGAAGGCCTGTCCTTCGGCCGGGCGACCTTGCAGTAGGTCTCAATCTATCGATTTCGACGAAGCGCGCGCTCCGGTCTCCGGGGCGCGCGTTTTTCGTTTGAAGTCGCGCGAAAGCTCCCTACATCTGGAGGACGAGCGATGCCCCGCCGCGCCCGTTTCAGGCCGGCTGGTGATTCCGTCCGGCGTCCTTTCGGGACCCGCCGGCGGCTCTCGGCCCCCTTCGAGCGGCCAAAAATCCCTATCCCATTCGAAAATAATTCGTGGAACCAAACCGGCGTTCGCACGATCGCGCGCGGTCTATAAAGTCACCAAGAACATAGGTTCAAAGCGGCGCCAATCGCGACAAGAACACGCCCATTTTTCGCCTCTGTCACCTGACGGTTTCGTAATGCGAAAGCTGAACGACCCGGATGGAGTGTGTAGGTCCAAGGTCAAGCTTTATTGGATCAATGAAGAGAGAAGGCGAACAATGATCGGCCAAGTCAAAGGCAGCTTGAAGATGGCGGCGGTGGTCGCGCTGGTGGCTGGGGGCCTGGCGGTCAGCGGCTGCGCGACCAAGAAGTACGTCAACACCCAGGTCGGCGGAGTCGCCACCCGCGTCGATGGCCACGACACCCAGATCTCGGAACTCGACAAGACCTCGCGCGAGGCGCTGGAGCGCGCCACGGCGGCCGGCAAGCTGGCCGAGGGCAAGTTCATGTACTCGATGGTGCTTTCCGACGATTCCGTGAAGTTCCCGACCGACCAGGACGCCCTGTCGCCGGAGGCCGAACAGCGCCTCGCCGACTTCGCGTCGAAGCTCAAGGAAGAGAACAAGAACGTCTACCTGGAGATCCAGGGCTACACCGACGCCACCGGCGAGACCGACTACAACGAAAAGCTCGGCCAACGCCGCGCCGACGCGGTGCGCAAGTATCTGTCCCGTCAGGGCGTGGCCCTGAACCGGATGGCGACCATCTCGTACGGCTCGGAAGATCCGATCGCCCCGAACGAGACCAAGGAGGGCCGGGCGCAGAACCGCCGGGTCGTGATCATGGTGCTCGCCTAGGCCTTACCGCCTGGGACGCCAAGACCGGCGGGCGAGGACTCCACATCTCGCCTGGCCGGCCTGAGCGCCGGACTGAACCTTGGGCGGTCCCGGAAACGGGGCCGCCTTTTTTAGTGGCCGGGCCAGGGAAAGATCAGGGCAGGGCGGGGAAGCCGCCGGTCTGGCGCAGGGCCTCGGCCAGGGCCATGCCCGCGGTCACCGAGACGTTCAGCGAGCGGGCCTCGGGGCGCAGGGGAATGACCAGCCGGGCGTCGACGGCGGCGTGCACCTCTTCGGGCGCGCCGCGACTCTCGTTGCCGAACAGCAGGGTGTCGCCGGGCTGGAAGGCGAAGTCGTGGAAGCTTCTGTCGCCGCGGGTTGTGAAAAGCACCAGGCGCCCCTCCGTCCGCTGCGGCGCGGCCAGGAACGATTCCCACGAATCATGCCGCGTCAGGTGCGTCAGCGGGCCGTAGTCGAGGGCCGCGCGCTTCAAGCTCTTGTCGTCCAAGGGAAAGCTGCAGGGCTCGATGACGTCGAGCCCGACCGCCAGGCAGGCCGAAAGCCGAATCGCCGCGCCCACGTTCTGGGGAATGCCGGGTTGAAAAAGGGCGAGACGCATTCTAACGAACCAACCATGGGGCTAGTAGGGGCATTGCTGCGCATCGAAAGGGCTTGCGAACTCTGTTCGCCCATCCGATAGGGAGCATGCCCCTTGTGGCGAAGATCCGCTTGCGGGTCGAATAAAAGATACTGCGCCTAAATGGGCGCTTCCTGGTCGGGTCGCTCGCCGGTCCGACGGAAACGAAGGGTGGAACAAGGTGGCCGACACCGCCGTGGGCGCAAAGACCGAGTCTGGGTCCGATCCCAGCCGACGCGATTTCATTTACATCGCGGCCATTACGGCCGCCGCCGGCGGCGCAGCCGCCATTGCCTGGCCGTTCATCGACCAGATGAATCCCTCTGCCGATACGCTGGCCCTGGCCTCGACCGAGTTCGACCTGACCAAGGTCGCCGACGGCCAGCAGGTCACGCTGAAGTGGCGCGGCAAGCCGCTGTTCGTGCGCAACCGCACCTCGGCCGAGATCGCCCGCGCGGTGAAGGACGACCACGATCCGGGCCTGCGCGACCCGCAGACCGACGCCGAGCGCGTCAAGCCGGGCAAGGCCCAATGGCTGGTGCTGATCGGTTCGTGCACGCACCTGGGCTGCGTGCCCACCTTCGGCGGCGGCGACTACGGCGGCTGGTTCTGCCCGTGCCACGGCTCGCACTACGACACGTCCGGCCGGATCCGTAAGGGCCCCGCTCCGAAGAACCTGGTGGTTCCGGAGTACGCCTTCCTGTCCGACACCAAGGTCAAGATCGGGTAAGCCAGATGAGCGGACATTCGACCTACCAACCCAAGACCGGTATCGAGCGCTGGCTCGACGCCCGTCTGCCGATCGTGCGCCTGGGCTACGACAGCTTCGTCGACTACCCCACCCCGCGTAACCTGAACTACTGGTGGACCTTCGGCGGCATCCTGTCGCTGTGCCTGGCCAGCCAGCTGATCACCGGCATCATCCTTGTGATGCACTACACGCCGAGCGCCGACCACGCCTTCGCCAGCGTCGAGCACATCATGCGCGACGTGAACTACGGCTGGCTGATCCGCTACATGCACGCCAACGGGGCGTCGATGTTCTTCATCGCCGTCTACGTCCACATGCTGCGCGGCCTCTATTACGGCTCCTACAAGGCGCCCCGCGAGGTGCTGTGGATCCTGGGCTGCGTGATCTACCTGCTGATGATGGCCACGGCCTTCATGGGCTACGTGCTGCCCTGGGGCCAGATGAGCTTCCACGGCGCCGTCGTGATCACCAACCTGTTCGGCGCCCTGCCGATCGTCGGCCCGTCGATCACCACCTGGCTGTGGGGCGGCTTCGCCGTCGACAACGCCACGCTGAACCGCTTCTTCTCGCTGCACTACCTGCTGCCCTTCATGATCGCGGGCGTCGTGATCCTGCACATCTGGGCGCTGCACGTGGTCGGCCAGAACAACCCGACCGGCGTCGAGCCCAAGTCGAAGGCCGACACCCTGCCCTTCACGCCGTACGCCACGGTGAAGGACGCCTTTGCGATGAGCGTCTTCATGATCCTCTTCGCGGTGTTCGTCTTCTACCTGCCGAACGCCCTGGGCCATGCCGACAACTACGTCGAGGCCAACCCGCTGGTGACGCCGTCGCACATCGTGCCCGAATGGTACTTCCTGCCGTTCTACGCGATCCTGCGCGCCGTGCCGGACAAGCTGATGGGCGTGCTGGCCATGTTCGGCGCCATCGCCTGCCTGTTCGCCCTGCCGTGGCTGGACACCTCGAAGGTGCGCTCGATGCGCTACCGCCCGACCGCGAAGCTCTATTTCCTTATCTTCGTGGTGGTGTGCTGCATCCTGGGCCTCTGCGGCGCCAAGCTGCCGGACGATCCGGTGCTGGGTCACTTCAAGACCTTCACCCTGATCGACTCCGACCTGAACAGCTTCGTGTGGCTGAGCCGGTTCGCCTCGCTCTACTACTTCGCGTTCTTCCTGGTGATCCTGCCGGTGCTGGGCCTGGTCGAGAAGACCCTGCCGGTGCCGGACTCGATCGCCTCGCCCGCCCTGTCGCACCCGGCCGCCGCGCCGGCTGAAGCGACCGCCGCGCCTGAAATGAAGGGCTGATCCCGATGCTGCGCAAACTCTTCGCCATCGCAGCGGTCGCGGGTCTGCTGACGGTCGGGGCTTCGGCTCCGGCCCTGGCCGCCGGTCACGCGCTGGAACCCGAGAAGATCCACTGGTCGTTCGAGGGGCCGTTCGGCAAGTTCGACCAGGCCCAGCTGCAACGCGGCTACAAGGTCTATCGCGAGGTCTGCTCGGCCTGCCACTCCATGAAGCTGGTCAGCTTCCGGAACCTCGGCGACAAGGGCGGCCCGTTCTATAACGACAAGTACCCGAACTCGAACGACAACCCGTGGGTCAAGGCGATCGCCAAGGAGTTCGAGGTCGCCGACATCGACTCCGAGACCGGCGACGCCATCAAGCGTCCGGCCACCAGCGCCGACCGCTTCCCCTCGCCGTTCCCGAACGAGGCCGCGGCCCGCGCCAGCAACGGCGGCGCCCTGCCGCCGGACATGTCGCTGCTGGCCAAGGCCCGCGAAGGCGGTCCGGACTACATCCACGCCATCGTCACGGGCTACAAGGACGCCCCGGCCGGCCTGAAGGTCGGTCCGGGCCAGCACTACAACCCGTACATGGCCGGCGACCTGACCTCGTACTGGAGCGGCTCGCACGAGCATGTTCCGCCGGGCGGCTTCATCGCCATGGCCCCGCCGCTGAAGGCCGGCCTCGTCACCTTCGACGACGGCACGCCCTCGACGATCGACCAGCAGGCCAAGGACGTCTCGGCCTTCCTGATGTGGGCCGCCGAGCCCAAGCTGGAAGAGCGCAAGCAGACCGGCTTCGCCGTGCTGATCTACCTGATCCTGTTCGCCGGCCTGCTCTACGCGGCCTACCGCCAGGTCTGGAAGAACGAGTCGCACTGAGCGGCGCGTTCGGACTGAGAACGAAGAAGGGCCCGGCGGCGACGCCGGGCCCTTTTGTCTGGACCCTCTCCCTGAAGGGAGAGGTGTCGCCGAAGGCGACGGGGAGGGAAGAGGAAGCGGCGCGTCAGTTGCGACTTCCCCCTCCGGCCCTCCGGGCCACCTCCCCCTTCAGGGGGAGGGTCTTCTTGTTCACCCCCGCTCCAGCACCGTATTGATCGTGAACCCGCCCTTCAGGGCCAGGGTCACCGGCGTGCGCTCGACGACGTCGCGCAGGCGGGCGACGGCGGCTTCGTCCAGCTCGCCGGTGGCGGCCACCTTGCGGTCGATCCTCGGCTTGTCGCCGTGGGTGTCGAGCGCCAGGTCGACGGTGATGGTCACCTCGCCCCAGCCCTTGCGGTCGGCGTACATCCGCAGCGTCGTGGCGGTGCAGGCGGCCAGACCCGCCAGCACGAAGCCGAACGGCGGCGGGCCGGCGTCCTGGCCGCCCAGGGCCGGGGGCTCGTCGCCGACCAGCTTGTGGCCGTTCACCTCGAGCA
>NZ_QHJY01000251.1 GCF_003185805.1 Caulobacter sp. D5 | reverse complement strand
GCCGGTGATGTTCGCCTCGTTCGCCAGCTCGGTCTGGGTCGCGGTGCTGATCATCGGGGTCGCCACCGCCGCCCACCAAGGCTTCTCGGCCAACCTCTACACCCTGCCCTCGGACGTCTTCCCGCGCGGCGCCGTCGGCTCGGTCGTCGGCATCGGCGGCATGCTCGGGGCCCTCGGCGGCATGGTGTTCTCCAAATATATCGGCCAGGTCCTCGAGACGATCGGGACCTACACCCCAATCTTCATCGTCGCCGGCAGCGCCTATCTCGTCGCCCTGCTCGTCGTGCACCTGCTGGCCCCGAAGATGGAGCCCGTGAAGATCTGATCTTCGCGACCTGACTGAAATCGAGCCCTCGGACGCAGCCGCGCCGGGGGCTTTTTTCATGGGGATTTCCAGGCGCTTTTTACCGGCGGCGCCGTGACCTCGCCGTGTTCAGGGCCTAAGCTTGAAGCCATGACAACGTTGTCTCAAGCTACCGCCACCGCCCCGCTCAACGTCGCCCTCGTCGGCTACGGCTATGTCGGCAAGACCTTCCACGCCCCGCTGATTTCCACGACGCCGGGCCTCGTTTTGCACACCGTGGTCTCCAGCGACCCGGCCAAGGTCGCCGCCGACCATCCCGAGGCCAAGGTGGTCGCCAGCCTCGACGAGGCCCTGGCCGACGCCGAGATCGACCTCGTCGTCATCGCCACGCCCAACGAACTGCACGCCCCTCAGGGCCAGACCGCGCTCGCCGCCGGCAAGCACCTGGTGGTCGACAAGCCGTTCACCGTCACCCTCGACGAGGCCCGCGCCCTGGTCGCCTCGGCCGAGACCGCCGATCGTCTGCTCTCGGTGTTCCACAACCGGCGCTGGGACGCCGACTTTCTCACGTTGAAGGCCCTGATCGCCGAGGGCGCGCTGGGCGAGGTCACGCAGTACGAAAGCCACTTCGACCGCTTCCGCCCGACCGTGCGCGACCGCTGGCGCGAACGGGCCGGCCCTGGCGCCGGGGCCTGGTTCGACCTGGGTCCGCACCTGCTGGACCAGGCCTTGCAGCTGTTCGGCCAGCCCCTGGCGGTCAGCGCCGACATCGGCGTGCAGCGCGAGGGCGCGGGGGCCGACGACTATTTCCACGTCGTGCTGCGCTACGACGCCCTGCGGGTGATCCTGCACGGCAGCCTGCTGACCGCCGCCGCCGACCTGCGCCTGGCGGTGCACGGCACGAAGGGCAGCTTCATCAAGCAGGGCCTCGACGCCCAGGAAGACGCCCTCAAGCGCGGCCTGACCCCGGCCGACGAAGGCTTCGGCCTCGATCCCCGCCCCGGAACCCTGACCCGCGCCGACGGCGACGTCCTGACGACCGAGACCGTGCCCGCCGCGCGCGGCGACTACGCGGCCTACTACGCCGGGGTGCGCGACGCCATCCTGACCGGCGCGCCCAATCCCGTGCCGGCCCGCGAGGCCTTGCAGGTGATGGAGCTGCTGGATCTGGCCGCCCGCTCGGCCGCCGAGCGCCGCGAACTGAGCGTCGAGACCGCCTGATGAGCCACCAGGACGACATCGCCCGCATCGCCGCCCAGGAAGCGGCGCTGGTGTTCGAACGCTTCGATCTCGACACCGCCTGGGCCCTGGGGGCTGGCCTGCGCGACGCGGCCCTGGCCCGCAAGGCGCCGCTGGCCATCGACGTGTCGCTGCGGGACCGGGCGCTGTTCCACGCCGCCCTGCCCGGCTCGACCGGCGAGAACGCCGACTGGCTGCGCCGCAAGCGCAACACGGTGCTGCACTTCTCCAAGAGCTCCTACGGCGTTGGCCTGGCCCTGGCCGCCAAGGGCGAGACGCTGGAGGCCAAGCACGGCCTGCCGACCCGCGACTACGCCACGCATGGCGGCGGCTTTCCGCTGCTGGTGCGGGGCCTCGGCTGCATCGGCGCGGTGACGGTCTCTGGCCTGCCCCAGCGGCAGGACCACGTACTGGTGGTCGAGGCCCTGGCGCTGATGCTGGGCAAGGAGCTGGACGAGCTGGCGCTGGGGTAGCGCCCTCCGGGCCACCTCCCCCAGCGGGGGAGGATCTATGCCAAGAAGATGCTCCCCCTCTGGGGGAGCTGTCGCGGAGCGACTGAGGGGGGTTCCTCCCGCCCTCACCCACTTTTCGCGCAACGCCTAGCCTCCCCTCCCGGCCGCCCCTAGAAACGGACTCGCCGTTTTCGTGGGGATCTCGCCATGCGCCGCCGCACCTTCTTCGCCGCCCTGCCGGCCGCCGCCTTCGCAGGCCAGGCCTACGCCCAGTCGCAGATCCTCACCGGCCCCAATCCCAACCGGAAGCGGCCCGACGTGCACGGCGGCGACCGGGTGGACGGCGCCAGCTTCGCCTCGCGCTCGGCGGCCTGGGGCGTCCACGGCGCAGCGGCCACGGCCCATCCGCTGGCCACCCAGGCGGCGATCGCGGTGCTCAGGAAGGGCGGCTCGGCGGCCGACGCGGCGATCGCCGCCAACGCCATGCTGGGCCTGTGCGAGCCGATCTCGTGCGGGATCGGCGGCGACTGCTACGTGCTGCTGTGGGATCCCAAGACCCGCAAGGTGGTCGGCCTGAACGGCTCGGGCCGCTCGCCCAAAGGCCTGTCGCTGGAGACGGTGCGCAGCCGCGCCAAGGACGGCAAGATCCCCGCTTACGGCGCGGTCAGCGTCAGCGTGCCCGGCGCGGTCGACGCCTGGCGAGCCCTGCACGAGCGCTACGGCAAGCTGAAGTGGGCCGACCTCTTCGAGCCCGCCATCGCCACGGCCGAGGAAGGCCACCCGGTCACCCAGAACGTCGCCTATTACCTGGCGGGCAGCTATCGCCGCTTCACCACCCCCTCGTCCAACATCGAGGAGGTCGAGAACTTCAAGAAGGTCTGGGCCCCGACCGGCAAGACGCCCGTCGAGGGCGAGATCTTCAAGAACCCGGCCCTGGCCCGCACCTATCGCCTGATCGCCCAGGGCGGCGGCCGCGCCTTCTACGAGGGCGAGATCGCGACGACGATCGAGGCCTATTTCAAGCGTATCGGCGGCTGGATGACCAAGGCGGATCTCACCGCCAACCGCGCCGTCTGGACCAGCGTCCACACCACCGGCTATCGCGGCGTCGACGTCCACGCCCTGGCTGACAATACGCAGGGCCTGGCCACCCTGCAGATGCTCAACATCCTCGAGCAGTTCGACGTGGCCGGCATGGGCTTCCAGTCGGCGCAGGCGATCCATCACGCCGTCGAGGCCAAGCGCCTGGCCTATGAGGACCGCGCGCGGTTCTATGCCGACCAGGACTTCTACACCTCACCGATCGACTGGCTTATCTCCAAGGACTACGCCAAGGAGCGCGCCAAGCTGATCCGTCCGGACAAGATCTGGACGCCGTCGTTCCCGGGCACGGCGCCGAGCAAGGGCGACACCACCTATTTCACCACCGCCGACAAGGACGGGATGATGGTGTCGATCATCCAGTCGAACTATCGCGGCATGGGGTCCGGCCTGTCGCCCGACGGCCTGGGCTTCATGTTCCAGGACCGCGGCGAGCTCTTCGCCCTGACCGATGGACATCCCAACATCTACGCGCCTGGCAAGCGGCCCTTCCAGACGATCATCCCCGGCTTCGCCACCCGCAAGGGCGAGCCGTGGCTGAGCTTCGGCGTCATGGGCGGCGACATGCAGCCGCAGGGCCAGACCCAGATCATCAGCAACATGGTCGACTTCGGCCTGGGCGTGCAGGAAGCCGGCGACGCCCCGCGCTGGCACCACGGCGGCTCGCCCGAGCCGACGGGGATCGCGGCGGAGGACGTCGCGGCGCTCGACCTGGAGAGCGGCGTGCCGGCGGAGACCCGCAAGGCGCTGGAGGCCATCGGCTGGAAACTGAAGACCGACGCCGGCGGCTATGGCGGCTACCAGGCCATCGAGCGCTGGCCGGGGCGGTATGCGGCCGCGACCGAGATGCGCAAGGACGGGGTGGCGCTGGGGTATTGATGGAGATGCTCCCCCTGAAGGGGGAGCTGTCGCGGAGCGACTGAGGGGGAAGTAACTTCGGAGTCCGCTGCCGCAAATGATCAGCAGCCGCTTCCCCCTCCGGCCCTTCGGGCCACCTCCCCCTTCAGGGGGAGGATCTT
>NZ_QHJY01000002.1 GCF_003185805.1 Caulobacter sp. D5 | reverse complement strand
ACCCCCGCCGCGGCCGAGGCGGCGGCCGGCGCCCAGGTCGGCGAAATCCTCGCCGCCGTGCGTCGCGAGATGACGACCCTGGGTGAAGACAGCCAGATGATCCTGATCGCCGCCGTCGAGGCCGCTGGCGCCGCCAACGAGGCGCGGCGCGGCGCCGAGAGCGTGTCGAGCGCGGCCGAGGAACAGGCCGCCGCCGCCGCCGAGGCCCAGCGCTCCGTGCAGCAGCAAGGGCAATCGCTGGAGCAGAGCCAGACGGCGTCAGAGGCCCTGGCCGAGATGATCGAGATGCTGGTCGGCGGTGAAGGCGCCTCGGCTGCGGCTGAAGAGGCTTCGGCCGCCGCCGAAGAGCTGTCGGCCACTGTGCAGGAACTGTCGGGCGCGGCCGGTGAGATTCTCGTGGCCATTGACCAGATCAGCCGCGGCGCTCAAATCCAGGCGGCCGCGACCCAGCAGGCCGGCTCGGCCATGGAGGAGATCGAAAAGGCCGCCCGTGCGTCCAGCGCCAATGCGATCGCCGGAGCCGAGCGCGTCGCGGCCATGCAAACCATGCTGACGGAGGGCCAGGCGGCCGTCGCGCGTCTGGCGAAGGGCGTCGCCACGTCCGTCGACGAGAACGGCGCCGTCCTGGAGACCGTCGAGGAGTTGGAGGAACTGGCCGGCTCGATCGGCAAGATCGTCGATGGACTGGGTCTGGTCGCGGTGCAGATCACGATGCTGGCGACGAGCGGCGCGGTCGAAGCGGCTCGAGCCGGCGATGCGGGCAGGGGCTTCGCGGTCGTGTCGGGCGACATACGCACGCTGGCGCGCGACGCCTCGCACAACGCCGACGCGGTCAAGGACTTGGTGTCCGCCATCGCCGCGCAGATCGCCAAGGTCCGGCGAGAAGTCGATCAGATCAACGCCTTGGCCACCGCCGAGCTCGACAAGAACCGAGCCATCGAGGCTCGGCTCGCGCAGATCGCCGTCGACACCGCCGGGCTCAAGACCGGCTCGGACGACATCGCGCAGGGCGCGCAGGACGTCCTGGCCGCCAGCGCCCAGGTGCTGTCGGGGATCAGCCAGATCGCTTCGGCGGCAGAGGAGGCCAGCAGCGCGGCGGCCCAGGCCGCCGCCGCCGCCCGACAGCAGTCGCAGAGCGCCGAGGAACTGGCCGCCGCGATCGAGGAGATCGCGCTTCTGGCAAGCGAACTGCAGCAGCAAGCCGCGGCGGGCTAGGGTGGCGTCGAACGAGACCCACCAGAGGCTGACGGTTCGCGCCGGCGGCGCGCGCGTGGCCATGGCCGCCGACGGTGTAGCCGAGGTGATCCGCACGCCTCGCATCACGCGCATGCCGCATGGCCCGCCCGGCCTGCTGGGCGTCACGCACCTGCGTGGTCTGGTGCTGCCGGTGGTGTCGCTGGGCGCTTTGCTGGGCGACGAAGTTCTCGAGGAGGCTCGCGCGGAGGCCTCGCGCGTCGTTGTGCTGCGCCGCGATCCGCCTATAGGCTTGGCGGTCGAGGCCATCGAGGCCCTGAAGTCTTCGGAGACGGACGGCGCCGAGGCGGGGCACGGCCGGCTCCTGCTCGACGATGGGGACGGTGCGCGCTGGTTCGATCTGGATGCGGCGCTGCAGGACAGGTTCTCGGCCTTCCGCGCCGTGCGTCGCGCGCCCGAGCGCGAGGTCGTCGCGCGATCGACAGCCGCGGCGGCGGAACTGGCGTTCCTCAACTTCGTCTTGGCTGGGCAAGACTATGCCTTGGCCCTAGACGCCGTCGCCGAGGTGATGGCTGTTCCCAATGGCGTCGTCGCCCTTCCACGAACCGAGGCTGTCCTGATCGGCGTCTTCGAACTGCGCGACGAGGTGCTGCCGGTCGTCTCCCTGCGAGCCCTTCTGGGATTGGCGGAGCGGGACGTGCAAGCCCACGACCGCATCGTGGTCGTGCGCATCGGCGACCGTCGCCTGGCGCTGCTGGTCGATCGGATCAGCGTCATCCTGCGGGCGTCTCGCGACGCCGTGGGGCCCGCGCCCAGCCTGTTCAATCGCGCCAGCGGCGAGGCTCGGATCGACTCCGTGCTGCGGCTTCCGGACGGTCGAGGCCTGGTGTCGATTCTGGCCCCCGAGCGCGTGCTTTCCGATGAGCGGGTGGCGCAACTGCTCGCCGAGACGAACGACCAGAAGGATACGGCCATGGCCAGCGCGACCTCTGCGACGGCGCGGGAGCGCTTCCTGGTCATTCGCCTGGGCGATGAAACCTACGGCCTGCCCATCGCCGCCGTCGATGAGGTGGTCCGCCTGCCCGAAACCCTGACCCGCCTGCCGAAGGCGCCGGCCTACGTCCAGGGGGTGATGAGCCTGCGTGGCAGGGTGATCCCCGTGATCGACCAGCGCAAGCGCTTCGCGGTTCGCGGCGAAGCGGCCGGCGAAACGCGCCGCGTCGTCGTGGTAACCGTGGATGGATTGCAGGCCGGGTTTGCCGTCGACGCCGTGTCCAGGATCCTGGAAGTTGAAGCCGGCGATCTGATGCCTGCGCCGGAACTATCGGGCGATGGCGACCGCTTGTTCGACCGCGCCGCGAAGGTGGAGCGCGAGGAGGACGTCATCCTGCTCATCGATACGCGCGCTTTGCTGGAGCGCGCCGAGACCGACCTGCTGCGCGATCTGACGGCGAGGTCGCCCGCCTCGTGACCCGTCTGCTGATCGTCGACGATTCCGCCCTGATGCGCCGCGTACTGGGCGATGTTTTTCAAGATACGCCGGGCTTCGAGGTCGCCTTCGCGCGCGACGGGGTCGAGGCTTTGGCGCAGGTTCACGCGTTCAAGCCCGACGTGATCACCCTGGACGTCCAGATGCCGCGCATGGACGGCCTCAGCTGCCTTGACCGGATCATGGTCGAGCGACCCTGTCCGGTGGTGATGGTCTCGTCGCTGACCGCCGAGGGGGCGGACGCCACCCTGGAGGCGCTGGAGCTCGGCGCTGTCGATTTCGTCGTCAAGCCGGACGGGGCGGTGTCGCTGGCCGTCGACGAGTTCGCGCCGATCCTGGTCGAAAAGGTGGTGATGGCTGCGGCGTCGCGCTTGCGCCGATCCCACCGCCTGGCCGAGCGCCTGAGGGCCCGCCATGGCGCCATCGTCCTGCCGCCGGCGCCGCGCGGCAAGGCTGTCGCGGCCTGGAAGCCCCTACCGGCCGGCATGCCGCCGGGGCTGGTCATCATCGGCTCTTCGACGGGCGGTCCGCCGGCCCTTGACGCCGTGCTCGGCGAAATGCCCGCGGACTTCCCCTGGCCGATCCTGGTGGCGCAGCACATGCCGGCGGCGTTCACGGCGTCCCTGGCCCACCGGCTGGACGGGCTTTGCGCCTTGCGGGTGATCGAGGTGGCGCGGCCGACGCCGCTTGCTCCCGGCTGCGTCTATATCGCGCGTGGGGACGCCGACATGACGATCAGCCGGCGCAGCGCCGGTCCGGTGGCGCTGTCGACGCCGTCCAGCGCCGAGCACCGCTGGCATCCCAGCGTCGACCGGCTGGTGAACAGCGCAGCCGCCGTCATGCCGCCCGAGCGACTGGTGGGCGTGCTGATGACCGGCATGGGCGACGATGGCGCGCGCGCCATGACGGCGCTGCGCGCCGCCGGTGGGCGCACGATCGCCCAGTCCGAGGACACCGCCGTCGTCTGGGGCATGCCGGGCGAGCTGGTCAAAGCCGGCGGCGCGGACGTCGTGGCGCGCCTGGACGCCATCGCCGGCAAGGTCTGCGACATGGTCGGGGCGGGGTGAGCCAGACCCCGACGCCAGAGCAGGCGCATCTGAGCGCCGGCGACCTGAAAAGGGTCTGCGAGTTCCTGTACCGGCAGACTGGCATGCAGTTCGGCGAGAGCAAGCGCTACTACATCGAGCGGCGCCTGACCGACCGCATCGTCGCGACCCGCTGCCCGGACTTCGCGACCTATTTCGGTCAACTGCGGACAGACCCCGTCGAGCGCGAGGCGCTGATCAACGCCTTCACCGTCAATGAGACTTATTTCTATCGCGAAGAGCACCAGCTGGCCTGTCTCAGCCGGTCTCTGCTGCCGGACTTGATTACCTCGCGCCGTCCGGGCGACAAGATCAGGATCTGGTCGGCGCCGTGCTCGACGGGCGAAGAGGCCTATTCGATCGCGATCTGGCTGCTCGAGAACTGGCGCATGGTGGACGCCTACAATGTCGAGATCGTCGGCTCGGACATCGATACGCGCGCCCTGCACGCCGCGCACGAGGGTCTGTACGGCGAGCGCGCGCTGTCGAAGCTGCCGCCCGAGGTCGTCGAGGCCTATTTCGAGCCGAGCCGCCGGCATCGTCGCAAGCTGATCAAAGACCTGCGGGAGTCGGTGAGCTTCAGCCCGGCCAATCTCGTGGACGGGCCCAGCTTGGCGGGGCAGGGGACGTTCGACATCATCTTCTGCCGCAACGTGCTGATCTATTTCGACGACGCCTCTCGGCTGGCGGCCGCCAGGAACCTCTATGACCGGCTGAATCCGGGCGGCTACCTGTGCCTGGGCCATACCGAGTCCATGAGCCGCATCAGCGACCGGTTCCTGGTGCGCCGGTTCGAGGACGCGGTCGTCTTCCAGCGGCCCGGAGAGGCCGCATGACCGACGATCTCATGGTCCAGTTCCTGAGCGAAGGCCGCGAACTGGTCGCCGGCGCCGAACACGACCTCGGCAGGTTGGCGCGCCAGCCTGACGACGCCGGCGCGCTGGACGGCTGCTTTCGGGCGATCCACACGCTGAAGGGCTCGGCGGGCCTGTTCGACCTGCGGCCGATGAGCCTGATGCTGCATGCCGCCGAAGACCTGCTGGCCCTGCTGCGGGCAGAGCGCACCGGCGTGGCCGAGGATTTCGAAGCCCTGTTCAGCGTCGTGGACACGATCGATCGCTGGCTGGATGCGCTGGATCATCACGGCGTCCTGCCCGCCAGCGCCGAAGAGACCAGCCAGACGGAAACTGCGCGTCTCCGGGCTCTGGTCGCTTCGGTGAGCGCTCCGGCGAACCTTGCGGTCCGGCCGGCGGCGACGAGTTGGCGCCCGCCCGAAGGCTTCGCCGACAAGGGGGTTACGGCTGTTCGCTACACTCCGCGCGCCGACAGCTATTTTGCGGGCGACGATCCCGTCGCCATCATCGCGGCGACGCCGGGCCTGGCGGGCCTCAGGATATCACCGCGCGAGCCCTGGGCGGCGTCCGAGGACTACGATCCCTATGCCTGCAATCTGGTGCTGGAGGCGGTTTCGACACTGGGTCGGGCTGAGGTCGAGGGGGCGTTCCGTTTCGTGGCCGACCAGGTTGAGTTCGTCGACCTGATGACGAGGGAGGCGCGGGGAGCGCCCGAGCACGGCGCGCGCAAGACCCTGCGCATCGACGCCGAGCGCGTAGACCGCCTGGCGGCGCTGGCCGGCGATCTCGTCATCGCCAAGAACGGCCTGGCGGACTTGGCGGCCCAGGCTGAGGCCCTTCCCGGTGGGCAGGCTCTGGGCCAGGCCCTGCGCGCGAGGCAAGCCCAGTTGGACCGGCTGGTCGGCGACCTGCATGTGACGGTGGGCAAGGTTCGCCTGGTGGCGCTCGGCCCGCTGTTCGCTCGGTTCCATCGTATGGCGCGGGAAATCGCCCGCTCGCTGGACAAGGCTGTGTCGCTCGAGGTGGAAGGCGGCGACGTCGAGGTCGACAAGACCATCGTCGATGCTCTGTTCGAGCCACTGCTGCATGTTCTGCGCAACGCGATAGATCACGGGATCGAGCCGGCCGAGGTTCGCGCGCGCGCCGGCAAGCCGGCCGTCGCTTCGATCAGGTTCACGGCCAGGGCGGTTGCGGACCAGGTGGTGATCGAGGTGCGGGACGACGGCGCGGGGGTCGATCCGGCCAGGATTCGCACCCTGGCGACGGATCGCGGCGTGCTCACGCAAGAGGCGGCCGATCGCCTGGACGACCAGGCGTCGATCGACCTGATCTTCACCCCGGGATTCTCCTCGGCGAACGAGGTCAGCGCGGTGTCGGGCCGCGGCGTGGGCATGGACGTGGTGCGCGAAGCGGCCCAGAAACTGGGCGGTAAGGTCGAGGTCGATAGCCAGTTGGGCCAGGGCACGACCGTCCGCTTCATCCTGCCGGTCACCATGGTCCTGACGAAGGTGATGGTGGTGACCTGCGGTGAGGAACGCTACGGCCTGGCGCTGGACGCCGTGGTCGAGATCGTCCGAGTGGCGGTCGAACGCGTCGTACCCGTGCGCGCGGGCAGGGCGTTTCAGCTGCGCGACGCCGTCGTTCCGCTGTTGTCTCTCGGAGATCTAGTGGGCGGCGCTTCCGCCGAAACCCGCTCGAGCGAGCGGGTCGTCGTGGCGCGGGCGCGAGGCGAACTCGTCGGTCTGGCGGTGGACGCCATCGTCGACCGGATGGACGCCGCCGTGCGGCCCATGACGGGACTGCTCGCCGGGGCGCCGGGCGTCATGGGCGCCACGCTGCTCGCGGACGGCGCGGTGTTGATGGTCCTGGATCCGGCGGAGCTGCTGACATGACGATTGTGCGCGATGGACCGGTCATTCGCCTGCAAGGGATATGTCGGGTAGAAGACGCAGAGCCGTTGACGGCTCTGCTACAAGGCGCTTCGGACTCCACCCTGGACCTCGCGGCGTGCGAAGGTCTGCATGGGGCGGTAATCCAGGCGATACTGGCCTTTCGTCCGAAGATCATTGGTGTTCCCGATGATCCCTTCCTGCGAGACGTACTGTTGCCCGCCCTGATCGGCGAGCAATCGTCCGAAGTTCCAAGGGCGTAGTTTTTTACGCCGCGCCGGTGCGCGGCGGTGCGAGGAGAAGTTCATGGGGACGACCGTTCTCATCGTCGATGACAGCAAGCTGGCGCGGATCGTCCTGGGCAAGACCATCGCGGCCTTGCAGCCCGACTGGACGCGGGTCGAGGCCGGCAATGCGGATGAAGCCATCGCCGCGCTCGACGCCCAGGCGATCGACGTGGCGGTCCTCGACTACAACATGCCCGGGCGGGACGGCCTGGCCTTGGCCGAGGAGCTGCGCGAACGCTTCCCGACCATGCCGATCGCCGTGGCCACCGCCAACGTCCAGGATGAGATCATCAGTCGCGCGCGCGCCGCCAACGCCACCTTCATCGCCAAGCCGGTGACGGAGGAGGGCATGCGCGGCTTCCTGTCGGGCGCCGCGCTGCGGCTGCGATCGGCGGCGCAATGACCGCCCAGTCCATCCTGCTCGACGACTTGGAGCGGGACGCCCTGACCGAACTGGTCAATATCGGGGTCAGCCGCGCCGCCGCCAATCTTCGCAAGATGGTCGGCGAGCAGGTCCTGCTGTCGGTGCCGTCGGTCGAGGTCGTCACCCGCGAGGGCGCTACGACGCTTATCCGGGAACGCGAAAGCGGCGAGCTCGTCGCCGTCCGTCAGGACTTCGACGGCGTGTTTTCGGGACGAGCCCTGCTGATTTTCCCGCAATCCAACAGCATGGCGCTGGTCCACGCGGTGACCGGCGGCGCCCTGTCGGCCGCCGACGCCGCCGACATGGAAGACGAGGCCTTAGCCGAGACCGGCAACGTGGTTCTCAACAGCTGCCTGGCGACCATGGCCAACATGCTGCAGCGCCCCCTGACGATGTCGTTGCCGCAGGTCGTCCGCGGCGACGGCTCCAAGCTGTTCCACCTCTCACCGGAGGCCTCCGATGGGGGCGTGGTGCTGTTCCTGTACATCAACTTCGCCATTAACGACCGGGACATCCGCGGCTATATCGCGATGCTCATGGACCTGCCGTCGCTGCAGGCGCTGAAGGGCCTGATCGCCGATTTCATCGAGCGCGTGGTCGGCGAAGCGTGACCGTGGTTGAACCTGTTGCCAAGCTTGGCGTTCAGTTTGAATCATGACCGAGGCCGACGCCGCGACACGTCCCCAGGATGACGAGACGAGCCCCGCGCTGGAAGCGCTGCGGGCGCTCGCCGGCCCGTTGTTCGACGCCCTGGTGAAATCGGGCGTCGCGGTCACGGTGACCGATCCTCGACGGGACGATGATCCCATCGTCTACGTGAATGCGGCCTTTGAAAGCCTGACGGGCTATTCGGCGCGCCAAGCTGTTGGGCGCAACTGCCGCTTCCTGCAGGATCCCGACGTCGACCCTAAGACCGTCGCGCTCATCGCCGAGGGCGTGCGGCGCGACGGCGCCGTCACCGCCGATATCCTGAACCGGCGACGCGACGGGGCGCCGTTCTGGAACCGCCTCAACATCACCACCCTTCGAGACGCTGACGGCGCGCTCGCCTATCGCTTCGCGACGCAGGCCGACGTCACGGGCGAATATGCAGACGAGGTGGTGGTCGAGCAGCTTCGCGTCAGTCGCCAGCGCCTGGCCGAAGCGCGCGAGCGGCTTCGGGTCGCGCAGGCGATCGCGGGCGCGGCCGGCGCATGGGAATGGGACATCGCCGCCGGCACGCTGGTCGCCGACGTACGCTTCGCCAATCTATACGGCCTCGACCCGGTGGCGGCCGCCGAAGGTCTTCCGACCTCGTCCTTCTTCGCGCCGGTTCATGCCGACGATCGGTTGCGGCTGAAGATCGCCGTCGCGGGCGCCCTGCACGGCGCAGAGGTCTTCACGCGTGACTATCGCGTCGTGCGAAATGGAGCGGTCTATTGGGTGTCGGCCCGCGGACGCACCTATCTCGACGCCCACGACCGCCCCGTCCGCTTCTCCGGCGTCCTGGCCGACATCACCGACCAGAAGCGGGTCGAGGAACAGCTGCTGGTCGCCCAGACCGCGGGCGGCGTCGGATCGTTCGAGTATCTCAGCGGCTACGGGACCGCCGACGTCTCCGAGCAGTTCTGCCAGCTTCTGGGCCTGCGGCCGGCGATCAGCCTTCCTGTCCGCACCATCAACGCCCTCGTCCATCGCGATGACCCGCCGATCATCCAGGGGCGGGACGGACAACACGCCTTCGGCCCGGCCTTCCACGAGTTCCGCGTCCGCAGGGCCGACACGGGAGAAGAGCGCTGGCTCGCCTCGCGAGGCGAGTACCGGCCCCATGGAACGGGCGGCGTCAGCTTCATCGGCGTGATCTACGACATCACCTCGACCAAGCGTTCCGAAGAGCAGCTTCGCATGCTCACCGAGACCCTGGAGGTCCGCGTCGCCGCGCGCACTCAGGAGCGCGATCGGGTCTGGAACCTGTCGCGCGACCTTTTGCACGTGATCGGGCCCGATGGACTCTATCGCGCGGCCAACCCCGCCTGGAAGACCTTGCTGGGCTACGACGAAGCCGATCTTGTCGCCATGCCGGCCGGCAGCCTTGTGCACGCCGATGACCACGAGGCCGCCATGGAGCAGTTCGCGTCCCTGTCCCGGGGCGAGCCCATGGGCGATTTCGACTGCCGTATGCGGGCCAAGGACGGGACCTATCTGTGGGTCAACTGGACGGCCATGCCAGAAGGCGACGCCATCTACGGCATCGGGCGCGACGTCACCCAGCGCAAGGCGCTGGAGGACCAGCTGCGCCAAAGCCAGAAGATGGAGGCCGTGGGTCAACTGACCGGCGGCTTGGCGCACGACTTCAACAACATGCTCACGGGCATCCTCGGCGGCATCGACATGGTGCGGCGACGCATCGCCGAAGGGCGGATGGCCGACGTCGATCGTTTCCTGGATGCGGCGACGCAGTCCGGACAGCGCGCGGCGGCGCTCACGCACCGGCTGCTCGCCTTTTCCCGCCGCCAGACCCTCGACAACCGCGCGTTGGACGTGGGTACGCTGGCGGCTTCCATGGAAGACCTTCTGCGCCGAACGCTGGGCGAGCAGGTGTCGCTGCGCATCGACATCTCAGCTGACCTCTGGCCGGCTGTCGCCGACGAGAACCAGCTAGAGAGCGCGATCCTCAACCTCGGCATCAACGCCCGCGACGCCATGCCTGACGGCGGCGAACTGATTATCACCGCGCGCAACGTTCATCTCCTGGACCGAGAACTGGCCGACAGCGATCATGCCGAAGCCGGCGACTACGTCGCCATCAGCGTGACCGACACCGGCACGGGCATGCCGCCCGAAGTGCTCCAGAAGGTCTTCGATCCCTTCTACACGACCAAGCCGCTGGGGCAGGGCACGGGCCTGGGCCTGTCGATGATCTACGGCTTCGTTCAACAATCCCGAGGGCATGTGGTCATCGACAGCGTCGAAGGCCAGGGAACGACCATCCAGCTCTTCCTGCCGCGTCATCAGGGCTTCGTTGAAGCGGCCGTAGCGGTCGACGACCACACCGCGCCCATCGGCGCCGGCGAGACCGTGCTCGTCATCGAGGACGACGCCGCTGTGCGGCTGCTGGTGATGCAGGTGCTGGATGAACTAGGCTATCGCGGCATCGAGACCGCAGATGGCCGTCAGGCCGTGCCGATCCTCGAATCCTCGCGACATATCGATCTGCTCATCAGCGACGTGGGGCTACCGGGCCTCAACGGCCGACAGCTGGCCGAGATCGCCCGCGAGCGGCGTCCCGACCTTCCGATCCTGTTCATGACCGGCTACGCCAAGCAGGCCGCCGACCAGGCCGCCTTCCTCGAAGGCGGGATGGAGATCATCGGCAAGCCGTTCGCCATCGAGCGACTCGGGCGACGCATTGGCGAGATCCTGAAACGCCAGGGCGGCTAAGCGGCCGCTCCTTGTCTCTGGACCGTCGAAGCCCGGCGGCCTCGTTTACGCCCCTTGTCACTCCGCGGGAGCCTCTGGAGTACAATAGCGTATTCGTAGTTATCGGTTTCGTCCGACAGTGGGCGCCAAACTACGCTAGACTACGACGAACTACGCCAGAGCCGCCGAGACTACGATCCCTTACTCGACAAGGCATAGCGTAGCGTAGAAAGGGCGGTAAAAAGTTCGCATTTTCAATTGGGGTGCGACAAGAGATGCACCTCAAGATTGTATTTTCGTGCACGCGGTGACGCTCCCATCAGATGGTCCGAAGTTGACCGATCGGGACGCTATTTTCGCGATTTTCGAGTTGGCTTGGGGATGTGGATGATGTCGAAGTACATGTCATCCTCCATCCAAAAGGTCTCGCTAGGAGCAGTTGGGGCTTCGGCCTGCGACTGACGGGGCTGGCTTTTCTTCCATCGCGAAAGAGCCGAGATGCTTGTAAAGCCTAATAGGCCTGCGATCTGGGTCAGGGATAGGTCGGTGTTCTCGATGTAGTGTTCGAGAAGCTCGTTTCGTACCTGTTTTAGCAAGTCCGAATAGGTTGCGCCTTCGGATCTCAGGCGACGCAGGAGGGATCGTCGATCGATTGAAAAGCGCTCTGCGACCGCCTCCACCGAGCAGTTCCCGGTGGGAAGTAGCTCTTGCAATACCTCGCACACTTTCGCCTTTGTGCTGAGAGGTTGGGTGTTTCGAGATGGGCGTGACGGACGAGCGGCCATGATTGCCTCCGGGCTCAACATGTCCCGGATTATCAAGCCCTTGCGTCCCAAAATGTTAAGGCGCTATCGATTGCAGGCCAGGGAGGCGCACCGTGTCTGGCGCTAGCTAGCCGTCCACCGACCTGGCCAGGGAGGTGGTGAGCGGAGCCGGACGGGGGAGGCGGTGGGCAGGAAGTAAATGACCCAAAGGTCGGACAGAGGCTCTCCAAGAGCCGATCCTAAAAAAGCAGGTAGGCTGCTCAGTACTGATCGACCGTCTCCATCTCGATCACCGATCGATGTCCTTCCTTGCGAGTCCCCTTAACCCGAAAGGTGCAAGCGATCGGGAAGATAACCTCAGCTTCGTCGGGTGCTATGGAGAGCTCCGCGATGTCGATTGGGTTACGCTTGCCGTACATGCTGTACGAACCCCAGGGAGTGATCTCGAACAGGACGTTTCCGGCAATGTCGACCGCGACGTCGCGGTGTTTGCTGGCGGAGATGAAGCCGCCCCATTCGAACATCAGGCCGGGCTGGTACTTGTCGATGTCCGCCGGAGTAAGGCGCGCACCGCGATAGCTGACACCTTCGAAGATCGGCCGTTGACGAATTGCCGAGTTGAACTGAAGCACCCACGGCGTGAAACCGTGTTGGCGCAGATCTTCGCCTACATGGCCGCGCCGGAGTACTTCGTTGATTTCTCGATAGAGCCGCCCTTCGCGCGTGTACTGCCGGACCAGGCAGCAGTTGAGCTCTTCGCCCGACTTTGCCTGGGTGACTTCTTCAGCGAGATCCTCAAGGCGTTGCTGGACCAGGCCTTCGGCGATCATCGCCTTGACCGTGGGAAGGTGCTCGGCGCTGGTCGTATAGTCAGGCGCCTCTGCGTACCAGCCCCAGAACTCGCGAAGGTGTGCCGTCCAGTGGGGAAATGGAACGGCTTCGACGTCGGAGCCGAAGAGATAGGCCTCGTACTCATGGTCCAGAGGCGCTGTGGCGAAGGTGGCCAAGCCAGGTACGCTCTCAAGCGTCAGGCGGCTTCGTTTCACTGAAGTCCTCGCGGTCGAAAGCTGCGGTTGCGCTGTCGCGGGTTCCTGAATGACGAAGATCAGGCCGCGTGGGCGTCCTGATCAACCCATCCATGGCTGCGCAGATGATTGATAGCAGTCCGGATATGCGGTTCGCGCATGATGGCGGCTTTGCGCGGGTTCCACGACTTTACCGCCTCTATCACGCGCTCAGGATCGTTCTTGGAATCTCGATCGTGGGTCAGGATCCAATGCACGGTCGAGAGTAGTTCCAAGCCGTAGGGCGTCTCGAAGCCCTCAATTAGCTTGGCGACACGCTCCAAGCGCTGTTGAGCGGTCTCTTCGCTGGACAGGAAAGCCTCGGCTTCCTGCCGCCCGTCCTCGAGTACGGCAATCTCCGCGGCTTGGCTGCGATCGCCATAGCCCCGGATGAAGTGTCCTTCGATGCGCTGAAGGACGTGGTTCAAGTTCTCGGCGTAGGGTCCATAGTGGTGCTTGTGGAAGCCGAGCTTGAGGTCTTCGCCAGCTGCTTGAAGGAAATAAGTCAGCTTCTGGATCTCCAGCAGGCTGTGACGGTAACCGGCAGCGCCATAAAGGCCCAGCAGGCTTAGCACCAGGGCGCGACCGCGGCTCATGTTCGGCCGCTCAGTGCCCACGCGCATTTCATCGACCTTCGGCGCGGCGCCCGGGGCGAACAGGCGAACATCGACATTGTTCAGGTCTCCGAGGGCGTGACGGATGGCCGGTTCGACATCGCGCCAATTCAGACCGCCATTGCCGCATCCCAGGGGAGGGACTGCTATCGATCGAATGTTCCGATCGACTATCACCCGCTTGAGGTCTTCCAGTCCGATGACAATGTCTTCCAGCCGAGAGTTGGCCTTCCAGTGGCCTTTGGTCGGGAAGTTTATGATCCAGCGCGGGTTGATCATACTGCCCGTGTCAAAGACGAACATCTCGCCCAGCCGCACCTCGCCGGCCTCGCAAGCGCGCCGATAGGCATCGTAGTTGCGTGGAAAGGCCTGCTTGAATTGCAGGGCAATGCCCTTGCCCATCACCCCGACGCAGTTGACGGTGTTGATGATGGCTTCGGCGCCCGATTGGAGGAGGTCGCCGCTCGCGAATGTGATCATCGCAGGCTTCCTAGTAGTACCAGGCGGGTTTATCCACCACTTTCAGTTCCAACCCATGTCGTTCCAGCAAGGTTTCCACCTGCTGGCGGCGTTGCGGCGATCTCACCGCAATGCCACTCAGAAGGCGCATGGGAAAGCTATCCCAGACCAGGAACTCAGCCTGCTTGCGTCGCTTGCGATCGCCATCCTCAACCGTGTCCGCCCACTGCCGGCTGCCGATGACACCCCAATCCACTTCATCAAGTTGGGCGAGGTCATCGTAGAAGCTGGAGTAGGCCATGATTCCGTGGCCATCGCTAAAAGCGTAGCCCAGGCCGGCCGCCGCGACCTTCTGAGCTGTCGAAACAAGATGCACCAAGGCGTCCTGTCCGCCCTCACAAGGCACGTTTCCTCGGTTGATCGTGTAGAGCATCGGGCTGCGAGTGGTAAAATAGAACGGCACGTAATCATGCAGGCAGCCGCCGGGACCGCACGGCACTTGTTTGGTCGCCCGCTGCCCCTGGATCGACGAATAGGCGATGTTGGTGAACTGCGTTCCCCGTGCCTGAAGCTTCGCGGTCGCGGAAAGCGCGCCCCTGGCGAAGATGGCGTCGAGATTGCCGATGTGGGTCATGTGAATGATCTGGGTCGGCTTTGGGACCGTTCCTGGCATAGGCATTCCATCGGGCGGTGAAGACCGATGTCTAGCAGGTTCCTACCGGTTGTCCTGCCCATCGACGCTAGTTCATGCATTGGAACAAATCAAGAACTCTTGCGCGGCGATACGCAGAAAGGCCTGGGAGGACTCCTCCCGCCCCCGGGCGTCTGGAAGCTCGAAACTTGTTGCGCCAACAGCATGCACAGGCCTGGCAAGCTGGGCCTGCGCATGGAGTTGGAGTCCGGCGTGTCGCCCCGCCGTCGTTTCGCCAGCCATACGCGCGAAGATCGGATTTGGGAGCAGTGTCTGCGACTGCCCTTGATCGTAGCCCTAAGGCCACCGACTTCGAGCGCCCTGGCTCTTGCCCGACTAATTTGGCTTATCGGGCGGCGTTTCGACGTCGAGCTTGGCTTGCAGGCTGTCGGCGAGGCCCTCGGACAGGGCGATGAACTCGCGCAGGCTCTTGATCTCTCGCCGACGAGCCTGCCGCTCCCAATCGTCGTCGCTGTGCCCGGGCGAGACGAAGCGCACGATGAGCGTCTCGGCGGGCTCCTCCACGGCCGCTTCAGCGGCCAAATCGGTCCAGGCCTGAGCGTCGGGACCCATCGCTTCGACGGCCTTTGCGAGCGCCAGCCGGATCAAGGTCTTGGCCGTGGTGTCGAGTTCGGTCGCGAACTCGAGCCACTGGCGAGCCGGTTCGGGCACGCCATTGGCCGCTGGCCCCCGAAGAACGTTGCTGAAATAGCGGTGGTCGACGCGCTCGACGTCGAGGGAGGCGAGGGTCCGGACGATCGAATCCATATCCCGCAAGGGGCGATGGTGGTCGTTGAAATGGTTTCGCTTGCTCCAAAGTTCGAGGATCAGCTTCACGCACGCGTCTTCGGCGGCGACCTTCTGTTCGCCTTCAGCCTGTTCGGCCGCCACGATGCGTTCGGCCAGCAAGTGCGACAGCCAGGCCGCGGCCAGGTCGCCATCATCGTTCAGCTGTTCGACCAAGCGTTTGCCAAGGTCGATGATCGCCTTAGAACGGGGTTGCGGCACCATCGGACCTCATCAGGTAGGAACGCATATAGGACCACGGATACTCGATGAACTCGCCGTTGCGCCGGGCATAATCGGGCAGATCGCGGCGCATGCCGACCGTCAGGATGAGACAGTGTCCCGGATGCGCCTGCAAAAGGGCGGCAACAGAGGCCTTGTCTCCGGAGAGCCGCCAACTCGAAACGGTCGTCTCGTCGCGTCCATGATCTTCGGTCGTGGTCCAGGTTTCGCTCAGCAGCGTCGCGCCGTCCGGGCTTCGCCACCAACGCGCGTCCGCATCCTGCTCGAGCGCCAGCTTGCCGATGATGTCGTTGGCGGGGGCGGGACCTGGGAAGTGAAGCCCCTCGGCCCACGGATCCTCTTCATCCAGGCCAGAGCCATAGCTGTGGTCGGCGACCCAACCAAAGAGCACGGCGTCGTCGATTTCCACCGCGTCGGACCGCTCGGCGTCGGGAAGGGAGAGCCGGCCAGGCTCGTCGGCGGTTTGCAAGGCGGTCAGGAGAGCCGAGGCGGCGGGTTCAGACACCAGGGCGCTGCGGACCGTGACCCTTTCGCGCCGGTAGTTGCCGCCATTGGCCCAATAGCCCCAAAGCACCGTGCGGCCATCGGCAGTTAGCAATTGCGCGTCCAGATGGTCGCGGCTTATCAGCCAGGGCCATTCGGCATCGTATGAGCCTTTGTCGTTCGACGACCGAGGCAGGGCCGGATCGATCCTATCGAACAGCCAGCGCCCGTCCGTGCGCCGCAGGAGGCGATCATCGATCCAATCGGTGAAGTTGTCCTCGTCGGCGTCGGCTTGCTGGCCAACGGAACGCGTCTTGAGCAGCGCGCCCGCCGTCAACATCATCGCGTGATAGCCTTGATAAGCGCCGAGATTGTCGGTCTTCGGCATGTTGCCGTGAGAATGATGGGTCTCGCCGTCACGGAAGATCTTGCGAGTGTGGCGCGCATCGTCCCGCCAGCCGCCGCCATTGGCGCCCAGGCGCGCTCGGATCACCTTCAAGGCCAGCCTTTCTGTCGTGCCTTGCGACAGCCCAAAAACACCCCCCATGCGGGCGAGCCAATACTGGCCGACATCGAGGCCGAAATAGTATTTGTCTTCGTCAGGGATGGCCTCTTCGGCCTCGGCCTCTTCATCGCGAAACCAGCTCTGGTAGATCGTCTTCGGATGAAGGGGCCGATTGACCTGATCCAGCGTCGATAGGGCGAAGTCTTTTCCGTCCGGCGTCGACGCCCAGCCCACCAGGCATCGTCGCGCGAACTCGGCGATGACCACGTGCTCATCTAGCGCTACGTCTTGCAGCCAGGCAATGAACGGCGCCAGGGCGGCGGCGCGCGACTGGGCCCCGCGCTCCAGGCCGATGATCAGCCACTGGCGGGCATGCCAAGCATAGAAGGGTAGGCGGTGGTCGGCGAAAGGGCCGGCCTTGCTCGCCTGGGCCAGCTGCGCCAAGGCTTTCAGAAGCTCCCGCCAGTCCATCTCGACGGCGTTGCGTACGACATGGGCGAAAGCCCAACGCTCAGCCACCTTGGGCGAGGCCAAGCCCGCCCAGATGTAGCCGGCCAGAGCTTCGATCAGATCCTCCTTCGGCGCCAAGGCGTCGGTCCAGACGCCATCGCCGTCCTCCTCGTTCAGCGTCGGCTCGAACAGGTCGAGCCCATAGTGCAAAGCCTCATCGGCCTGATCGGGGGTCAGGGTGGCGGCGATTGGATCGAGCAGATGGAAAAGACCGCCGGCGTCGAGTACGGCGACCAGGTCGGTAAAGCCGCTGATCTGGGCCGCGACCACCTCCGCTTCGGTCAGGACGCCTTTGGTGAAGAGCATCTCAAACGGGAGGACGCGTCCCCAGCCGCGTAGATAGACCCGCGTGGGATCGCGACGACAAACCGTGAGGACTGCCGTCTTAAGCGCTTGTCGATAGGCCAGGCGGTCCAGCCAAGCCTCGGGCGCGCCATCCAGGAAGCTGCGAAGGCTATAGATATTGAAGTCGGGCCATTCGGTGATCGCTCGAAGGAGCGGGGACTCTTGGCCTGGTTTCAGCCGCCGGGCCGCCTCGCAGATGAAGGCTTCAAGGAAGTAGGGCGGTCCAAAGGTGCGCCAGCGGCGATGAGCCTCGCGCAAGGATTGGGTGGCGCCAGGGTCGATGTCTTTGAAAACAGCCTCCCAGTCGGGGGGCGCCTTTTCCGCGCGAAGGCCAAGGTTCGGCGGACGAGCGGCCGCCTCGGCCTTGGCGCGCGCGGCGGCTGCCGCCTCCGCCGCGGCGTCGGTGTCCGCGACGGCCTGGCTTGCTTGGCGCAGGCGATCCAGGTCGGGGAAATCCAGCTCGTGGGCGCGGGCCAGTTCCGCCAAAGATTTCCAGTTCTCCGGTTCTTGCGACTGCAGACGGATATAGCGGTAAGCGATCTCGGCGCCTTGAGTCCGGCGCCATGGCAGCGGCTCCTTGGCGAGGAAATCCTTGAGGTTCTCAATCCTCGACCACCAGGCCTCAAGGCCCGCCAGTACTGGAAAGGCGAGGGGCGGCAGTTGCTGGCTTTTGACAAACGTCTCGATCGCGATGGGCAGCAGCCGCGCGGCATGGCCAAAGCGCCGGTCGCGCCATCGGCTGAAGATCGCCAGGCAGGAGCTCGGCGAAAGCGCGGCGAGCGACTTGGCCGTTTCGTCCCAGGCAAAGTGCTTGTCACGCACCACATATTCGTAGGTCAGCTCCGCGGCCCGGGCGAGGCGATAGGCCGATCTGGGTCGAGGCGCGTCGCCGCTGCCGGCCGATCGCGCCAGGTTGAGCAGCGCGCTCCAACGATCCAGGTTCTCCTCGCCGATCCTGTCGGCGATCGCGACGGCGTGATCGAGCACCGCTGAGGCCTCATCGGCGCTCACTGGATAGATGGCGCGCGCCAGCTGCAAATAGGCTTCCGTCCGCTCCTGGGCGTCTTCCCGGCTCGCCTCCAGGGCCTTCAGGGTCTCATTGCAGAGATCGAGCGAGAAGGCCTCCAGACCGGCCGTTCGGGCGGCGGTACGGCACAAGGCGGTCAGCGTCTGGGGCCAGAGCGTAATGGTGGGCCCAGCTCTCCAGGTTTTGAAGGCCTCAAGCGCTTCACCGGTGATCAGCCCGGTCTGGCGAAGGGTGGTAAGCCAAAGGATCGCGTTTGCGTTGCGAAGCTGGAAGGCTTCTCGGTGGTCGCGCTTTCCCGCCTTGTCACTGGCCTCGGCGGCGGCGCTGATCGCCCCGCCAAGCTCTGCGGGCTCGCGCGAACAGACGATATCGACGCCAAGCTGCACCCAAGGTAGAAGGCCGCCGGTCTCTCGCAGGAAGGTCTCGCACTCGCGGCTGAAATTGTAAGGCTTGGGGTCCTGCTCGAGTTCGGCGCGAACGTCCGGTGGCGCGATATCCACGAGCGCGAGTGTCTGGCCCCGCAGCGTCGCCTCCAGCACGTAGGCGCGCAGGATCTCGGCACGGTCGTAGGGCAGGTCGCTGGTGAATGCGTGCGGCGGCGAAGAGGGGAGGTAGCGCCGGATGAGCGCCGCCCAACGCTCAGGCGCCGGCGGAAGCTGTGCGATCGCCAGCTCGACGGCTGCGGTGACCGCCTCCAGCACGTCCCATTTCTCGTTCCATCCGTTCGACTCCGCCAGTTGGACGCGGCGGTCTTCGAGAAACCGAAGCAGCCGTTCGAGCGCAGGCGCTGGCATCTTTCGACCGCACGACCTGATCGCCCGGGCCAGGGCCAATAAGAGCCAGATGTCGTTTCGGCATGACGAGGCCAGGGCGTCCAGGGCGTCCAGATCACCCAGATCGATCAACTTGGCCGCTAAGATGCGGCCGACGCTGAACGACAGCGGCCGGTGACGCCACCGGCGAAGAAAGCCTACGGCCGCCTTGGCGTCCTTGAGGCGCAGATAGGCCAGGCAGAACGTGGCGCGGTCGCTATCGGTGACGTCGCCGCGCGGGGAGCTGCCATCATCGTCGTCGTCTGACCGAGCGCGGGACCAGGCAAACAGCCAATCGAGCGCCATCCGCAGGCGGCTGCTGGCGTCGGCGGCAAATTCCGGTCGAGCCGAAAGCAGGGCGGCGTCATAGACATGGTGCGCGCCCTGCCACCCCCCTCCGAACGTGCGCCGTGACACCAGCTCCTGCAGGCGATCGGGCGCAAGGAGCACGCCAGCCAAGTGGATATTGGATTTGAGAAGGGCGTTTTGCCGGTTCTCCGCGGCGGTCTCGCCGGCCGCCTTGAGGGCGAGCTTGGCCGCCGACGGGTAGGACTTGATGTGAAGGCAGGCTTTGAGCGCGAAGATCAGCCGCTGCAGCTCGACGTCGCGGCGCTCCAGGGGGCTGTCCGACGGCAGCGCGTCGGTCGACAGGGCCAGCTCGACCAGCTCGTCATAGCGGCCGGCCTCAAGCAGCAGTTGAGGGATAGCGCCGGCGACATAGGAGCTTGAATTGGCGAGCGGCCTTAGCCGGTCGACGAAGGTTTTCAGGCCGTCTGCGTCGGGAGTGAAGGTCTCCCGAAACCATGTCTCGGCCGGCTCGTCCAGGAAATGGAGGCTGTCGCCCCGCACCAGCAATGGACGTCCAAGGTCGAACGCGAAGGTTCTGATCGCGCCCTCGTCGACACCGGTTAGGCGAGACAGCACCGAAATCGGCACCAGCGGGCGCAACACCGCCAGGCCCCGGCAGATCTGTTCGATCTGCTGCTCGCCGACACCATGGGCCTTGTCCTTGAGGCCCCGGATCGCGCCGGCCAGGAGTTCGCCAATGGCCGCTTCGATGGTTGTCGGGTTTGGGCCCAAGGCCGCCAGCATCTCGGCCAACGGACGCTTCTGGTCCATGGCCAGTGCCTGGACGCGCGGGTTGGAGCTTGTGAGGTGATCGAACTCGGCCGCTTCGCTGTCGGTGGCCGCTGAATAGACGCGCCGCAGATGAAGCGCGCTTTCGGCCAGGCTGAATGGGCGAAGCGCGATTTCGATAGCCTCCGGCGGCGCCTGGAGGCTGGCGCGGCGATGGCTTCGGGACGTGAAGACCAGGCGAACGCCCTCCGGCATCGGCGCCCGGATCAGATCTCGCGCGAAGCTCGACGCCTCCTGCTGGGCGGCCGCAGCCATCTCCGCATTGTCGGCGGCATCGATGACCAAGCACAGGAGGGCGCCTGGCGCCCTGGCCCGCAAGACCGTCGAGGCTTGGCGAAGGCGGTGCAGGAAGGCGCGGACGTAGGTCTTCGCATTTGCGTGCGCCGACGGGATCAGCGGAAGACAAAGGGATTTGGCCGCCAGCTCGTTGGCGATCTGGACGAGACCGTCGCGATGGCGGTGGCGAAAATCAACGGCGCTTCGATAGAGGCCGGTGCCGAAGCAGTCGTAGACGATCGTCACCGAGCCGGCGGGCATAGCCAACGCCAAGCGCGTGGCGACCATGGATTTGCCCACCCCGCCGTCGGCGTGCAGCACCACAGGCGCAGCGGCGCCAACGACTACTCGAACGATTTCAGGCTCCTGCTCGCGGGCGAAGGCTTCGGAGGCGCCTTCGATCAGGGGCGGTGAGGGGAAGAGCTCATCCTCGCCGGTCTTCAATGCCCTGAGGACGTCGTAGCGCAAGATGGTGGGATTGTCGGCGAACTGCGTGGTGGCCTTGCGGGTCACCAGATCCTTCAATTGAACCGGGGCGTCGCCGTCGGCCTCCGGCAGAAAGGCCCGCAGGTCTTCGACCAGAAGATTCTGCTGAGCCCAGAGATCGTTCTCCAGCCCCTCGGCCCGGAAGAGCTGGAAGAAGGCGGCGGCGGAACCTCGGTCAAGCCCGGCATATCCAAGTAGCAGGGCATCTAGATCGCCGTGCCTGGCCGGCGCGCCCACGGTCAAGTCCTCCAAGGCTTCGATGACGCGCTGGTCGATCGGTCGATTGGTCGTGAACTGGAAGGTGAACCGGGCGGCGACGTCCTCAGGCGAGGAGCGCGCGACGATCTCTCTATAGCGCTTGGCGAAGCCGTCGATCGTGCCCTTGAGGCCGCTGGCGGTCCAGGGCGTCTGCGTTCGAGCGGTCGAGTGCTTGAGCTGAACATAGCGGATTGCGGAAGCCTGATCGATGCGCTCGCTCCCATAGTAGAGGCCAACGTCGATCAGCTCCTGACCGGCCTCGACCTCTTCGCCCGGGATTTCGGCGTTCGAGGGCCCTTCGATCGTCACGGCCGCCAGGCCGTCCTGCGCGGTCAGCAGGCCCAGGCACTGGCGAGCCGCCCAAACATAGTGGAACTGGTCCCCGTCTCGGGTAGCGCGAACGATATCAGGTGCAGTCATGGTCTCTGGTAATAGCGCCGCGACCCTGCGGCCAAGGCATGGACTAGCCCGTCACCCATGGCGGGCCATTTGTCCGGCGACGCGGCGACGATGGGTTGAAGCGTCCTACAGTTGCGCACTGCCGGCAATTCAAGGTCAAGTTTGATTTCGACGCGCATTCACGACAAGGGGTCGGTCGCCGGCATTGCGACCGGCAAACACATCCACGTCGTCGTGCGCTCCGGAGGCTTGGGAGGCGCGGATTGCGAAAGGCTTGCTCGTTCGCAAAAGCGGCTATCACTCTCATAGATTGCAAATATTTGGGCGTGGCTCTGCTCGTCGCCGGTGTTGCGGCTCTCAAGTTCGGGAACTGAACCTAATGGATGGCGGAGCCATTCTGTCCTGTTCAGCGCTGGATGGCTTTCCTATCGAAGAAAGAGCAGTGGGGCGGCAGGTGGTGCTAGACCCAGCCATAGGTCTGGTCCTTTCGCCACAGCACCGCCTCGACGCTGCGAGCCTGGGCGTAGGCGCACGCCAGGACCAGAGCGTACTCATGGAACATCCGGACGTCCTCAAGGATCGGCTCGACTCTAAACCCGCCGTCTGTCTCATCGATCACAGCGAGGTGCGAGACGTCGTTGGCGCGGTCTTGGCCGATCTCCTCCGTGAGCGCCAAGATGTACCGGGTAGGCCGCAGGGCGCTGACGGTCTGCTCCACCGCAGCCGCCAGTAGCTTGCGCGCGCGCAGCTCGAACTGAAGAGCGGCGTAGGTCGTCAGCGTCGTGAAGTTCGCGCTGCGCAGTTCGGCTTTCGCCCAGGCCTTCCAAGCGGCCGCAGTTACCGGGACGGTCACAAACGGCTGAAGGGGAACCGCCGCCTCGGCGGCCGTTTGCTCCTGCTTGAGCCAAGCTTCGAAGCTATCGCAAAGACCGGGCGCCTGATGAAGGAGCTTCCTCATCCGTGTCCAGTCGGCGAGAGACAGGCGTGGATAGGTTTGCGCCACTGGAGGGCAATGGGTCAGGCCTGAACTGTCGCTCCGCGGACGGCCCCGCACGAAGAAGTCTGACTTTCGGCCCATCGGCGGGGAGGGTTTGACGAAGGTGACCTCGTCGACCTCGAAGGCAAGATCGACCACCGGTCCCTTATGCGCCAGTGCGCCATGGCCCTTGATGACCAACTCCGTCATGGCTTCCTCGGCCAAGATGTCCCAGGCCGCGTGCAGGGCCTCGAACACCGTCGGCACGGCTTGGCTCCGTATCGGGATGTAATGCATCGGCCAGAAGAAGTTCGCGTCGAACCCGTCGCTGTGGAAGTAGCAGCCGGCGACGATGACGCCGTCAATTTCGCTGCTGTCGTTGCGCGCCCGGCGCTCGGCCAGGGCCAGCAGTTCGTCGTGGTCGAGGGCGGTGTAGCCGTTGTTGACCAGCATCACGACGGAATGGCGGGTCTCGCCGATCTCTATGCGCGATTGAGCTAGCTGCCCTCGCGCCGACTTGATCGCGGACTTGATCGGCCCTTCGACGATGCGGTCATAGGCCCGCTGGTCAGTTTCGGGCAAGCGTTCGCGATCGACGACGATCACCGGTCGACCAGACTCGTGCTGGGCAAAGAGCGCCGCCAGCTTGCGCTGCCGATCGGGCTTTTCGAAGCCTTCCTCGTCCAAGGCCTTCAACTCGATCACCACGTCGCCCAGCACGAAGTCGGCCCCGCGCAGCTCGCGGGCATCTGCGTCGAGGTGAGCGCGGCGGCCGCCTGCGGCGAGGACGACCCGCTCGATATCGGCCTCGGCGAGGGGGCGAATGCGAAAGCCCTCCATCGCCTACCCCCCTTGGCCGCCTAAGCCTTGACTTCGACCAAGGCCTCCCCGCTGCGACTCGTGATACGGAAGTCAAAGCCCCTTTGGTCTAGTCGCTGCTCCTGCACCTCGAAATCGTTGGCGCGCAGCAGGTCGGCGATCAGCCGCTCGAAGTCGTGATTGTCGCTAGCCGGTCGCGCCATTGGGTCCCCCTTCGAGCCGAGCTCAAGCCACAATGAATTGCGGCTTGAGCGAGTTGGCTAGCTTACTACCTTAAGGTTGTCGTAGCCCTGCGCGTTTTGTTCGGGTGATAACAAGTATCGCCCGATCCCCAACGTCGAGCGCTGAACCCAACTTTCACAGTGTCGGTCGACTACGCCGCGGGCCGATAGGACCTGAGGAAGGTCGCAAAGGGGAGGAGTAATGGTCTACCGAATGCTCAAGAAGCGCTCGGCAAATCCAGTGCTGGAAGCGCGCTTTCCTATTGATGGCTTTTCGCGATCGGTCGCTGAGGCCAAGGTGGAGCCGCTGCTCCGAAGCGTTGTGCCCATCGTGGGGGAAAAGCCCCACAGCGTACCCTATCTGATCGGCAGCGCCACCTTACTGCAATTTCGCGGGCAGCCCGTGCTGGTCTCATGCGCGCATGTCTTTCTGGACAATCCCGGTGTGCCGATCGGCTACTTCGACGCGACAGGCTTGGCCCAGGCGATCAAGGGTGTTGAGCACTTCAACAAAGAAGTCGACCTGGCGATCATCCCCCTGTCATCGGAGGTGCTGGATCCGGCGACGAGGGCGTGCGTGATGCCCGAAGAGGTGCTTGGGCGCGGTGCCCCCATAGGCGAGGTGTTTTACGCTAGTGTCGTCGGACACCCGATCAGCGCCCATCGGATGATGCCGGGCATGCGGTTGGACACGCCCAAAGAGGCATACTTCGACATGGCTAGCGAGACCGAGGCGGGGCTGGTTGCAGTGTCGTTCGATCGGAAGAGGGGCGCGCACGGGGCGCAGGGGCACACCACGCCCCGCAATCCGATCGGCAAGAGCGGCGGTGCCATTTTTGGACTTCCGATGATCGCCGGCCGGTTGGACTTTGATCAGCCGGCGCGCTTGGTCGGAGTGCCTCGGAGGTGGAACCGGCTTGGAAAGGTCATCGAGGGGGCTAGCGCAGCGGTAGTGCGAAGCGCCCTCGAATCCATGTGTTGAGGTCTATCGGGGCTGCGCTGTACCAATAGGGACTAGAGGCGTATGATCGTCAGGGCATGGCTTCTTCGCCCGAGGCCCTCTTTTTCCTACCCTTGTCACTCCGGGGGATCCTCTGGAGTAGTATAGCGTAATTGTAGTTATCAGTTTCGTCCGACAAGGGGCGCCAACTCATGACTATCGCTACGGGGCTGTCTGAGTTCGCCGGTGTCTCCGACGTCGTCGGGGTGAAGCTTCAGCCGAGGCCTTCGCGAGCGCTGCTTTCCTTCCCGAAAAGAAAGCCCGCGCCGCCCTGGAAGGAGAGCGGCGCGGGCTGCCTAGGCGCCGGGGGGAGGTAGGTCGCGCCTAGAAGTTGTACCGCAGGCCCACCAGGAACTGGCGGCCGCTGTGGGTGTAGACGTTGAGGCGGTTGCTATCGCCGACGTACTGGTCGTTGAACTCGTCGGTCAGGTTCACGCCTTCGAGCGAGAGCTTGAGGTTGTCGCGGATGTTCCAGCTGGCCTGGAGGTCGACGTTGAGGGTCTCGTTGGTGCCCTGGACGGTGTTGCCGTCGCTGCCGGGCACCTGGGTCAGGTAGCCGTCGCGATAGGCCAGCGAGCCGCGCACGCTCCACTTTTCGGTCTCGTAGTAGAGGGTCAGGTTGGCGGCGTTCTTCGACAGCCCCACCAGGGTGGCGTTGACGGTCGGCGCGCCGGGCGTGGTCGAGGTCAGATACTCGATCTGGGAGTCGACATAGGTGTAGTTGGCCACCACGCCGAAGTGACGCCAGAAGCCGGGCAGGAAGGTGAAGGGCTGCTGGAGATTGATCTCGAAGCCCTTCAGGTCGCCGCCGTCGCTGTTCACCGGCTGGGTGACCTGGAACACTTCCGAAGAGGTCGCACCGGTGCCGGTCAGCAGCGAGTCCGGCAGGCCCAGAGTGTTGTAGACGGCCTCGCGGCGCAGGGTGGCCACGAAGGTGTCGATGCGCTTGTAGAACAGGCCCACCGCCAGCATCGCCCCCTGCGAGGGGTACCATTCCAGTGAGAAGTCCAGATTGTCCGACTTGGTCGGGGTCAGGTACGGGTTGCCCGAGCTGTAGGTGCGGTTGGCGCCCTGCACGGCCACGTCGCCGCCGGGCGACAGCGAACCGATGCCCGGGCGGGCGATGGTCTGGGCGGCGCTGACGCGGGCCACGATGGTGTCGCTCACATCGGCGGCCAGGTTGAACGAGGGCAGGGTCAGATCGTAGTCGCGCTTGACCTCGACGCGCTGGATCGCGCCGCTGACCGCCGCATAGCCGGCCGACTCCTGCTGGGTGTGCACCCGCCGCACGCCGGCGTCGCCGCGGAACGGCAGGCCGAAGGCGTTGAACTTGAACTCGGCCTGGACGTAGGCGCCGGTGTCCTGCTCCTCGACCGCGCCGTACTGGCCGCGGGCGCTGGAGTTGTTGGTGTCGGTCAGGGCGTAGATGCCGCTGTTGCTGTAGATGTTCAGCAGGGCGGCGTACTTGTCGATGTCGGGCACGAGCCAGCTGGTGAAGTTGCCGGCCGGCAGGTCCATGTTGCGGCCAAAGCCGCTGAACACCTTCGACACTGACGCCAGCTGGGCCGGGGTGAGGGTCTGGACCGCGGTCTCGCTGGTCCGGTACTGGCCGTAGCTGTCGTACTCGAACTTGCGCCAGTCGACGCCGGCCTTGAGGCGCAGATTGTCGTTGAGGTCCCACTCGCCATAGACCTTGGCGGTCGAGAACTGGTTCTCGACGAACTGCGGACGGATGCGCACCTCCGAGGTGCCGTTGGTCGAGGCCCAGCTGGTCGGGTCGGTCGCGTCGAAGCCCAGCAGGATCTGCGGAGCACGGCCCTTGCGGAAGTCGTAGACGTAGTTCTGGCTGTTGGCCCGGTCGAAGGTGACGATGGTCGAGACCGGCTGGGTGAAGGTCGAGTCCGAATAGCCGGCCAGGCCGCCGATCCGCAGGCGCTCGTTGAAGTCGTGGGTGGCCGACAGGGTGAACTGCTTGAACTCGGTGTTCAGCTCGTCATAGGCCGACTGGGTGCGCAGATCGACATTGTCCATCCGGGCGTAGACCAGGTTGCCGTTCTCGATGACGCCGTCGCGGATGATGGTCTGCGGCTTGCCGGTGTTGGCCCGCGACAGGCCGATCGCCTGCAACTGGGCCTCCTTCCGCGTACCGGCGAGGTAGGCGTAGAGGGCGTCGAGCGTGACCTGGGTGTCGGAGGTCGGCTTGTACTGCAGCGAGCCTGCCACGCCGAGGCGCTTGGACTCGATGTCGTAGCTGACATAGGCCGGGATGCGCGGGGCGAAGAGGTTGGCGCTGTTGATCTGGGCGATGGTGTAGCCCGGCACGGTCGAGGCGCTGTTGAAGCCGCCGTTGCTGGCGCCGGTGGCCCAGCGGGTGATGTTGGCGCCTTCTTCCTTCAGATGGCGCTCTTCGTAGGCGACCGAGATCAGGGCGCCGACCTTGCCGTCGAAGAAGGTGTTGCTGGCCAGGACCGAGACGCGGGGCGTCGTCTTCTCCGACAGGTCGTTGTAGCTGGCGCCGGCCGACAGCACGAGCTGGGGCTTGCGGCTGTCGAAGGCGCGGGCCGTGGTCAGGTCGACCGTGGCGCCCAGCGAGCCTTCCTCGACGTCGGCCGAGGCGGTCTTGCGCACGGCGATGCTGTTGAAGAGGTCCGAGGCGAAGACGTTGAAGTCGAAGCCGCGGCCGCGGTTTGTGCCGCCGCTGTTGGCCGTGCCGCCGGTGGTGGAGATGGCCTCCATGCCGTTGATGCGCACGCGGGTGTATTCCGAGCCCAGGCCCCGCACGGTGATCTGGCGGCCTTCGCCGTTGATGCGCGAGATCGACACGCCCGGGATGCGCTGCAGCGACTCGGCCAGGTTCAGGTCGGGGAACTGGGCGATGTCCTCGGCCTTGATGGCGTCGACCACGCCGCTTTCGTTGCGCTTGAGATTGATGGCGCTCTGCAGGCTGGCGCGGAAGCCGGTGACGACGATGGCCTCGACCTCGTCGGAGGCCGGCTGGGCCGGAGCCGGGGCCGGGGCTTCCTGGGCGGCGGCGTGAGCGGCGGCCAGGAGCGTGAAGGCCGAAGCGCTGGCGCCGAGCACGGCGCGAAGGCGCGGATTCCTGTTGGACGTCATGGTCCCTCCCGATGCCCGTCTTCGCGGGTCGCTTTGGGGAGCGGCGGACCGCTCCTTCGTTGGCTGAACCATAGGGACGGGTTCGAGCAGAGGGCCAATCCCAATCGGGTATGAACCTATGCGCGTTCGGCACAGATCGGCGGGGTTCCCCAAGGGCGCTCGGCGAGACCCGCTTGGCCGGCCTGTTGATTCTCTTGGGTTTCGATGCGTACCGCGGTTCGATCCATGTCGCCCGTGGATCGGTCCATAGGCGAATTGACTTAGACCTGCGCCGCGACGCCCTCTAGCCTTCCCTGAACGATGCCGACGACAGATCGGCGACCCAGGGAGAGCGTCCATGACCGAATCCACCAGGCGTACGCGCGTACGCTGGCTGATCATCGCGACGCTCTTCATCATCACGACGATCAACTACGCCGACCGCGCCACCTTCTCGATCGCCGGCCAGTCGGCGTCGAAGGAACTGGGCCTCGACGCCGTGGCCATGGGCTACATCATGTCGGCCTTCGCCTGGGCCTACGTCCTGGGCCAGATCCCCGGCGGGGCGCTGCTGGACCGGTTCGGCTCGAAGAAGATCTACACCGCCGCCCTCGTGCTGTGGTCGTTCTTCACCCTGCTGCAGGGCTTCGCCGGGATCTTCACCGGCTTCGCGGCCGCGGCGGCCCTGTTCGCCATGCGATTCCTGGTCGGGCTGGCGGAGTCGCCGTCCTTCCCGGCCAACGCCCGCATCGTCGCCGCCTGGTTCCCCGGCTCCGAGCGCGGCACCGCCTCGGCGATCTTCAACTCGGCCCAGTACTTCTCGCTGGTCGCCTTCGCCCCGCTGATGGGCTGGCTGGCCCACAGCTTCGGCTGGCGCTCGGTGTTCCTGGTCATGGGCGCGGTCGGCATCGTCGCGGCCTTCTTCTTCGTCAAGCTGATCCACAGCCCGGTCGAGCACCCGGCGATCAACAAGGCCGAGTTCGACTACATCGAGGCCGGCGGCGGCCTGGTGCGGATGGAGGACAGGACCGCAGGCGCCGGCGCGGCCTTCACCTGGGCCAACGTCAAGCAGGTGCTGACCAGCCGCATGCTGCTGGGCGTCTATGTCGGCCAGTACTGCATCAACGTGCTGACCTACTTCTTCGTCACCTGGTTTCCGATCTACCTGGTCAAGGCGCGGGGGTTGTCGATCCTGCAGGCCGGCTTCACCGCCGCCCTGCCGGCCCTGTGCGGTTTCGCCGGTGGCCTGCTGGGCGGGATGATCTCGGACCACCTGCTCAAGCGCACCGGCAATCTCGACATCGCCCGCAAGACGCCGCTGCTGCTGGGGATGATCCTCGCCACCTGCATCGTCATCTGCAACTACGTCGAGCAGGAGTGGCTGGTCATCGTGATCATGGCCGCGGCCTTCTTCGGCAAGGGCGTGGCGTCGCTGGGCTGGGCGGTGGTGTCGGACACCTCGCCCAAGGAGATGGCCGGCGTCACCGGCGGGGTGTTCAACACTTTCGGCAATGCGGCGGGCATCGTGACCCCGATCGTCATCGGCTACATCGTCCAGGCCACCGGCTCGTTCGACGGCGCCCTGATCTTCGTCGGCGCCCACTGCCTGATCGCCGTGCTGGCCTACTTCCTGATCGTCGGCAAGATCCAGCGCCTGCAGCTGAAGGCGGCCTGATCGATGCTTTCACGACGCCATGTCCTGGCCGGCGCCTCGGCCCTCGCTTTCGCCGGTCCCGCCCGGGCCGCCGCCGCCGCTCCGACCGCGCTCGAGATCGCGACCCCGATGGCCGCGCCCGAATGGGCCCTGCTGCAACGCGAGCTGCTGAAGACCAACGAAGAGGCCTGCGAGGCCTTCTTCGCCCGCTATTTCGACGACCGCGGCTATCTGCTGGCCTATGAGCGCTGGGGCGCCAACGACGGCCCCGACGACGCCATCGAGAACGTCAACGACTGGCCGACCCTGCACGCCCTGGGCGCCGGCGACCGGGTGCTGGACCTGGCCCAGAAGGCCTTCGAGGGCAATGTCCGCCAGTACACGGCGGCCAGGACCAAGGACGTGCCGTTCGCCCGCGAGGGCATGTACTACAAGGAATTCCCGGTCATGAGCGACTGGCAGCACCTTTCCGAGGGGCTGTCGGTGTTCAACCTGCTGGGGCTGTCGGCGCCCAACGATCCGCGCTTTCGCGAGCGGGCCAGGCGGTTCTCGGGCTTCTATACCGGCGAGGATCCGACCACGCCGAACTACGACCCCAAGCTCAACATCATCCGCAGCATGATCACCGGCAGCCGGGGTCCGATGCTGCGCCAGGCCACGCCGCTGGACTGGGCCGGCGACCCCTTCGACGTGACGCACTTCTACATGGAGCACGGCGAGCGCTCCTACGAGGAGACCATGCGCCACTACGACGAATATGGCGACGTGGTCGGCGACAGTCCGCTGAACCTGCAGGCCACCAGCCTGGTGATGAACGCCTACATGCTCGACCACGAGCCCCGGTATCGCGACTGGATCCTGACCTATGTCGACGGCTGGATCGCGCGGGCGCGGGCCAATGGCGACGTCATCCCCAGCAAGGTCGGCCTCGACGGCCGGATCGGCGGCCCCAAGGGTCAGTGGTGGAGCGGGGTCTATGGCTGGGGCTTCAGCCCCGTCGTGCCCCAGACCGGCAAGCGCGAGGACCGCAACCGCACGCCCCGCGCCGTCGTCGGCTTCATGAACGCCTATCTGCTGACCGGCGACGACAAGTATCTCGACGTCTGGCGGCGGCAGACCGACGTCATCAACGCCCAGAAGAAGGTGGTGGACGGCAAGGTCTCGACCCCGCGCATGCACGGTCCCAAGGGCTGGTACGCCTACGCGCCGGGCGAGCACCAGCTGAACGGGCTCGAGATCTGGTACCTGTCGATGAAGGGCTCGGATCGCGCCCGCGCGGCGGCCCATCCCTGGCTCGACTGGCTGGACGGCAAGGATCCTTCGTTCCCGGCCAAGACCCTGCGCGCCGACCTCGAACGGGTGCGGGCCCGCGCCCAGGCCCGGCGGGACGATACGTCCACCCCCGACACCCGCCTGGCCGACGCGACACTGGACATCAATCCAGCCAGCGTCACGGCCCTGATCCACCTGATGGAGGGCGGGATCCACATCGCCCGGCCGCCCTGGTCGAAGACCTCGCCGGCCCAGGGCGGGGCGCTGCACTATGTCCGCCTGCGCTACTTCGACCCCGATCGCCGCCGTGCCGGCGTGCCGGAAGACGTGGCGGCCCTGGTGGAGAAACTGACCGACGACGAGACGGTGGTCACCCTTGTGAACCTGAACCAGGTCGCCGGCCGCCGCGTCACCGTGCAGGGCGGCGCCTATGGCGAGCACCAGATCGTCAGCGCCGCGGTCGGCGACGTCGCCGCCGCGCCCATCGACGCCTCGGCCTTCACTGTGCGCCTGGCGCCGGGGGGCGGCGCGCGCCTGACGCTGAAGATGCGCCGGCACGTGAACCCGCCGACGCTGAGCTTTCCGTGGGACCGCAAGGCCTGAGCCTCCCCCGAAAGAGGGGCCTTACGTTCCTTCCTTCATGAACGGCGCCACCGCGAAGATCTCCCGCTCCTCGCGGCGGGGGTCATCGACCATCGCCGAGGTCTCATTGACCACCAGCGTGGCCCGCTTGGGCAGGGTATAGGGCGTCCAGGCCGGGATCGCCGCGCAGTTGGGATCGCCCGTCCGCGCGAAGGCGGCGAAGGCGGCGCTCATCTGGTCGCGGACCTTCATCGCCGCCGGCCCGGTCCCGGTCATCGAACCCCGGGCGTCCAGCGTGCCGAAGACCAGCGCGATGTCGTAGCTGTGATAGGCGCCCATCTTCGGGTCGGTCTGGGCGCCGAAGTCCAGCTGGTACATCCAGGCCGGCGCCCCGATCGTGGCTCGCTGCTCGGCCTGGATCAGATGTCCCGGCCACGAGCGTCCGGCGGTGGTGATGGCGAAGAACAGGTCCGACGGGCTGGCGGCCGGATAAAGCGCCCGATAGCGGCCGACCAGATATTCGGGCGCCATGTCGAGCACCAGCTCGTTCTCCAGCCTGCCCGGCAGCTCGTCCCAGGTCAGGGCGAAGTTCTTCGGATCGCCGCCGAGGAAGGCCTTGGTCTCGTCGTGGGTGTTGCCGATGATCATCGGGATGTGGCCGCTCTCGCGCGGCGCGTCCGGATAGAACGGATGGCGCGGCAGGACTCCGTGATCCAGTACCGACCAGAAAACGATCGATCCCTTGCGTTCCAGCGGGTCGCGCATCTTCAGAGCCTCGACCAGTTGGCCGGCGGGCAAGGTCTTTAGGGCGTCGATCTGATCGGGCTTGAGACCCAGTTTCTCCATGAAGGCGCGGGCGCGGATCGTGGCGTGGATCGGCCCCATGGCGGTGACGTGCTGGCCGCTCATGGTCACGACCTTGTGGTAGAGGCCCGCCGCCCGCGGCATGGCCATCAGGGTGACGCACTTGGCCCCGCCGCCCGACTGGCCGAAGGTCATGACGTTTCCAGGATCTCCGCCAAAGGCGGCTACATTGTCACGCACCCATTGCAGGGCCAGGATCAGGTCGAGGTTGCCGACATTGCCGCTGTCGGCCAGTTCCGCTCCGCCAAGCCGCGCCAGATAGGTATAGCCGAAGGCGTTGAGGCGATGGTTCACGCTCACCACGACGACGTCATAGGTCCTGGCCAACCAGGTCCCGTCATAGAGCGGGCTGGAGCCCGAGCCGTTGGCGTGGGCGCCGCCGTGGACATAGACCATCACCGGCCGCTTGCGCCCATCGGCCAGACCCGGCGTCCAGACATTGAGGAACAGGCAGTCCTCCGAGGTCGGCTCGTCGGTCTTCAGCTGCGGCGAGGCCGGACCGTAGGCCAGGGCGTCGGTGATCCCCTTCCAGGGCTGGGCGGCCAGCGCCGGCTGAAAGCGGTGCGGCGCGGTGTCAGCGCCGTAGCGCACGCCCTTGAACACCTTGATCCGGTCGACCTCGACGCCGCGCACCCGCCCGGCCGTGGTGGTCGCCACCGGCGCCGCACGGCCGGCGGCGTTGACCTGCAGCGGCATGGCCAGCGCGGCGGCTCCGGCCATTACGGCGCGGCGGTCGAGGGGCATGGGTCTTCTCCCGTCTTTTGTCGTTGGGCCGTGCGCCCGCGACGGGAGGGAGAGCGCCTCAGCGCTCGTCCGTCTCCGCCGGCGAGGCCTCGGCCAGGCAGAGGTCGATGAAGGTCTGTAGGATCGGGCTCTCGTTGTCCTTGCGCCAGGCCATGTAGAGCTCGACCGGTCGGTCGGGCGTGGTCTCGACGGGGCGGAACTGCACGTCGTCGAAGTGCAGGCTCATGGCCGACTCCGGCACGATCGCCGCCCCCAGGCCCGCATGGACCAGGGCCAGCATCGAGTGGATCTGGGTGACGTGCTGCACGTAGTTCGGGGCCACGCCGTGGGCGTCGAACAGGGTGGTCAGCATGTTGTAGAAATAGCCCGCGCCCTCGGGCGAATACATGATCAGCGGGCCGGCGTCGAAGTCGGCCAGGGTCAGGCCGGCCTTGGCCAGGCGGGGATCGCCGTTGGGCAGGGCGGCGACCAGCGGCTCGCTGAGCACCCGGGCGGTGGCGAACTCGGCGCGGTCCATCGGCGGGCGCACCAGGCCGATGTCGATGCGGCCGGTCAGCAGGGCCTCGACCTGCTCGCGGGTGACCATCTCGCGCAGGGTCAGGTCGGCGTTGGGCAGGCGGGCGTTGGACAGGATCACCAGGCGCGGCAGGAAGCTGTAGCCAGACACCGCGGTGAAGCCGATGGCGATCTGGCCGGCGTCGCCGCTGGCGATGCGGCGCGTGGCCAGGGCCGCGCTCTCGGCCAGGCGCAGGATGCGGCGGGCCTCCAGCAGAAAGGCGCGCCCGGCCGGGGTCAGTCGAACCGAACGGCTGGTGCGGTCCAGCAAGGTGACGCCGAGGATCCGCTCGAGCAGCTGCACCTGCCGGCTCAGCGGCGGCTGGGTCATGTTCAGCCGCTGGGCGGCGCGGCCGAAGTGCAGCTCTTCGGCCGTAGCGACGAAGCAGCGAAGCTGGCTCAGTTCGAACATCGGAAAGCGCCCGTCGACAACACCCTGGAGTCGCGAGGCTAGACGTTCGTTGGGGCCGATCGCCAGCGCCTTCTTCCCGGGAAGAAGGGCCGGCGGCCGGAGCGGCGTGAGCGCGTTCAGGACCTAGCCCCGGACGCGGGCGATCAGGGTTTCGAGCTCGGCGAACTCGGCGTCGGTCAGGTCGGTCAGGGGCTGGCGCACCGGGCCGGCGTCGCGGCCGACGGCCTTCATGCCCGCCTTGACGATCGAGACCGCGTAGCCCTTTCCGCGATTGCGCAGGGCGATGTAGGGCAGGACGAAGTCGCGCAGGCCGGTCATCACCGTCTCGCGGTCACGGGCGCGCACGGCCTTGTAGAAGGCCAGGGCCCAGTCGGGCAGGAAGTTGAAGATGGCCGAGGAGTAGGTCGTCACCCCCATCTCCAGATAGGGCAGGGCGAAGGTCTCGGCCGTCGGCAGGCCGCCGATATAGGTCAGGCGGTCGCCCATCCGGGCGTAGACCCGCATCATCAGTTCCAGGTCGCCGACCCCGTCCTTGAAGCCGACGAGGTTGGGGTTGCGGTCGCACAGCTTCTCGAGGGTGTCCTCGTTGATGATGGCGTTGTCGCGGTTGTAGACGATGACGCCCAGGTCGGTGGCCTTGCAGACCGCCTCGATGTGGGCGCCGAGGCCCTCCTGCGTGGCGTTGGTCAGATAGGGCGGCAGCAGTAGCAGGCCGTCCGCGCCGGCCGCCTGCGCATCGCGCGCCAGGTCGACGGCGATCGCCGTGCCGTAGCCGCAGCCGGCGATGACCGGGATCTTGCCGGCGGTCTCGGCGACCGCCGCCCGCACCACCTGGCCCACCTCGTCCGGACGCAGCGAGAAGAACTCGCCCGTGCCGCCGGCGGCGAATAGGCCGGCCAGCTCGTGGTCCAGCATCCAGGCGCAGTGCTCGCGATAGGGCGCTTCCAGGAACCGGTGCTGGTCGTCGAAATGCGTGACGGGAAACGACAGCAGGCCGCCGCCGAGCTGGCGGGCCACGTCCGTCGGCGACATCTGGCTCATGAAGTCCTCTCCGAGCGACGGCCTGGTCCCGCACGCCGGGAGGCCGTTTCTTGAGGGTGACGGTAGTGAGCCGCCGTGTCGGGGTCTAAGCCAAAGGCGCTATCGACCAATACCGGAATTGGCTTGATGGGAATCCGTAGCGAGGCGGGCTTTCGGCGTCGGCGCCCGCTCTGTTCGCTCTACGGGGAACGATGGCCTTTGACGTGCTGCGCGGCCCCCGCTAAACCGACGAAAGTTTCTGAGAATCATTCTCATTGATTTCGGGTGCGTGGGGCCATGCTGACGGGCGAGCGGGGAACGACGCCTGACCTGCCGGAGCTGCTGGAAGTCCACTACGACGAGCTTCGGCGCTTCGCCCTTCGCAAGACGCGGTCGGCCAGCCTGGCCGACGACGTCATGCAGGACGCCTGGCTCAAGCTCTTCGACCTCGTCCGCTCGCCGGATTTCGACGGCCGGGCGGTGCGCAATCCGCTCAGCTACCTGCGGCGGATCATCGCCAACCTGGTCGTCGACCGGCAGCGGCAGGCCTCGGCCCAGGCCCGCCGCGTCACGCCCGGGGACCTGCCGGCGGACGCCCGCAGCGAGGCGCCGTCGGCCTTCCAGGTGGTGGCGGGCCGCCAGGAGATCGCCATCGTCCAGGCCGCCATCGCAGAACTGCCCGACAAGTGCCGCGAGGTGATCCTGCTCTATCGCGGCCAGGACCTGACCATGCAGCAGGTGGGCGACCGGCTTGGGATCTCACCGCGCACGGTCGAGAACCATCTGGCCAAGGCCATGAGCCACTGCCGGCGTCGCCTGAAGGAAGCCCGCGGCGATGCATGAGCACGGGACTAGGGGAAGGGCGCTCGCCGGTTCGTCCTGTGATCGGGAGGACCCGAAAGTCCACATGAACGACACGGTCAAAGGCGGGGGCAAAGGCGAGGGCGTGGACGAGGCGCTGTTCGACGCGGCGGCGCGCCGGACGCTGCGGTTGCGCGACGGCGCGGGCGAGGCCGCGCGAGCCGAGCATGCCGCCTGGCTG
>NZ_QHJY01000028.1 GCF_003185805.1 Caulobacter sp. D5 | reverse complement strand
TCGGCCGGGTCGGACTTGTCGACCCCGAATTCGTAGAAGTTGTTGTAGCTGGTGACGTCGTCCTTCGGCGTCGGTTTTTCCTGGGTCGAGAAGCCCTTGGTGAAGGCCAGGGGCGCGGCGGCCGCCGCTCCGCCCAGGCCGGCCAGCCCAAGCCCGGCCGCGCCGGCGATGAACTCCCGCCGTCGCAGATAGAGGCCCCGGTCGGTGACGTCGTTCTCGGTCAGGTCGGGGCGGTGGCGGATCAGCATCGCGGGGTCTCCGGGCTTGGCCTGGAAGATACGTATGGGACGAGGCCAAGGTTTACGAGGCCGCGCGCCTTTTTCACGACCGTTTCGCGCGAAGGTCGCTGCGGTGCAGCTTAAGCTAGTTATCATTGTGAATGCGCGCACAGATTGTGTTTCCCGTGGCGCGTATCGATCGGGCGTCGCCCAGCGAGGCGATCAACAACCAGAGGAGACACGTGATGGGTTTCTATGGTCCCGAACCTTTCGACACCGCCGAGGCGACCTACGTCTGGACCGGCCTGCGCACGCCGGGCTTCTTCAGCGTCAAGGTCCAGGGCGCGGCGCCGAACTACACCAGCGGCATCCAGCTGGTCCGCGACAACGAGTTCGTCGGCGGCCTGGCCATCGAGGTCATGGGCTGGACCGGCCCCCTGGCCCCGGGCGCGACGCCCTACGCCGTGCAGAACACGTTCAAGGGCTTCTACCTGCCCAAGATCCTGATCGTCGGCTCCAACAAGAGCGTGCTGATCGACGTGAAGGAGATCCCCTTCACCACCGACGAGGCCTATCTGGCCCTCGTGAAGGGCGACGCGAAACAGCCCGAGCCGGCGTACTAGAGCCGACCGGAAATTAGATCGTCATCCCGGGCGTAGGGCCGCGAAGCGGACCGCAGACCCGGGACCCAGGGGCCACTGCACTGCGGCCGCCCCTGGGTCCCGGCTCTCCGCTGCGCTGCGGCCGGGATGACGATGAATTTGGTCTTTGAAGGCCTTTCGCTCTAAGCCTTCACGACCGCCTCGAACGCCGCCCGCGCCTCGGCCTTGGCCTTCAGCAGCTTGGCCTTCAGCGAGCGGAACTGGGTCACGTGGCCCGCCCGCGCCAGCAGCGCCCTGAAGGCCTTGGGCTCGTTCTCCGGATCGCCGCCGTCCTCCAGCGCCACCTTGATCAGCTGCGACAGGTCCTGCTCCAGCCGCCAAGCCGACAGGGCCGCGTTGAGCGAGGCCTTGTCGCCCAGGCCCGCCGCGATCAGGGCCGACAGGGCCTCGCCGGTGTTCTGCGCCAGAGGGCCGCCGTCTGGTCCGTGGGCCAGTTGCAGGAACTGGGCGATGAATTCGATGTCGACCAGGCCGCCGGGCTCCAGCTTGAGGTCCCACGGTCCCTTGCCCGGCCGCTCGCGCTCCATCAGGTCGCGCATGTCGAGCACGTCGGCGGCCGTCTTGGCCACGTCGCGCGGCCGGCGCAGGGCCGCCTCGATCGCGCCCTCGGCCCGGGCCTTGAAGTCCGGCGAGCTGGCCCAGATCACCCGGGCGCGGGTCAGGGCCAGGAGCTCCCAGGTCTCGGACTCGCGCTCGTAATAGTCCTCGAAGGCGGTGAAGCTGACGGCCACCGGCCCCTTGCTGCCCGAGGGGCGCAGCTTGAGGTCCACCTCGTAGAGCGTGCCCTCGGCGGTCGGCGCCGACAGGGCCGAGGTCAGGCGCTGGGTGAAGCGGGCGTAGAAAACGTCGGCGCTCCAGCCCTTCACCTCCGACATCGCAGCTGGTTCGTCGGCCGCGTACAGCGTCATCAGGTCGAGGTCGGACTTGGCTGTCATCTCGCGCGAGCCGGCCTTGCCCAGGGCGACCACGGCCACCTGGCCGGGGAAGGCGCCGCCCAGCCGCTCGACCTCGGCCAGGGCGGCCGGCGCCAGGCCGCCGACGATCAGGTCGCCCAGGTCGGCGAAGGCCCGGCCCACGTCGCGGGCGTCGGCCGTGCCGCTCATCACCCGCACCCCGATCCGGAACGACTGGTCGCGGAAGAGGCGCCGGGCCGCGTCCATCGACGGCTCGAACTCGGCTGGATCCCACGGGATGTCGGCGGGAACCTCCATCGGGCCGAAGAAGGCCGGATCCAGCAGGGCGTCCAGCGCCGTCGGCCGGCGGGCGAGCGTCGTGGCCAGGCGCGGGGCGAAGGCCATGACCTGCACCACCAGCTCGAACAGGCGCGGCTGGGCCAGGAACAGCGACTGGATCTGCACGCCGGAACTCAGCGAGGCGAAGAAGTCGGCGAAGCGGTTGAAGGCCGCGTCCGGCGCGCCCGTGGCGTTGGCCGCGTCCAGCAGGCGGGGGGCCAGGCGCGTGAACAGCTCACGGCTGCGCTCGGTGCGGGTGGCGGCGATATGGCCGTGGTGCCAGCCGCGGATGGTGGCGGCCACCCGATCAGGGGCCGAGAAGCCCATGCGCTTGAGGGTGGCCAGGGTTTCCGGGTCGTCCTCGACGCCGGTGAAGACCAGGCTGCCGAAGCGCGACGACAGCTCCTCCTCGCCCTTGAACAGGGCGCCGTAGCGCTGGTTGACGCCCTTCAGCATCTTGCCGACGGCGGCGTCGAAGCTGCGCAGATTGCCGTGGTTCCAGAGGGCGGCGACCTTCTTCCGGTCGGCGTCGGACTCCGGCAGCTTGTGGGTCTGGTCGCCGGCGATCATCTGGGCCCGGTGCTCCAGGGCCCGCAGGTCGTGATAGGCGGCGGTCAGATAGGCGCAGTCCTCCGGCGTCACGTGGCCGGCGTCGCGCAGGGCGGAGAGCGCGTCCAGGGTGCGGGGGCTGCGCAGGTCCGGGTGGCGGCCGCCCAGGATCAGCTGCTGGGTCTGGACGAAGAATTCGATCTCGCGGATGCCGCCGCGGCCGAGCTTCAGGTCGGCGCCCTTGGCCTCCAGACGCTCGTCCACCTTGTAGGCGTGGATCTGGCGCTTGATCGAATGGATGTCGGCGATGGCGGCGAAGTCGAGATTGCGCCGCCAGATGAAGGGCTGCAGCTCGTCCAGGAAGGCCTCGCCGCGCGCGATGTCGCCGGCCGCGATCCGGGCCTTGATGTGGGCCGCCCGCTCCCAGTTCTGGCCGACGCTCTCGTAGTAGTCCAAGGCCGCGTCGATCGGCATGGCCGGCGGGGTCGAGGACGGGTCGGGGCGCAGGCGCAGGTCGATGCGGAAGACGTAGCCGTCGGCGGTGCGCTCGGCCAGCATCCGGCCCAGGTGCTGGGTCAGGCGCACGGCGACGCCTTGAGGTTCGGTCCCCTCGCTGACCGGCAGGGCCTCGGGCGCGTAGAAGATCGAAAAGTCGATGTCGCTGGAATAGTTCAGCTCATGGGCGCCGTGCTTGCCCATGGCGATGCAGAAGAGGCCCGGGATCGGGCCGTCCTCGCCGTCTCCGACATGGGTGAGGGCGCCGCGCGCCACCTCGACCCGGGCGGCCTGGGCCAGGGCCGCGTGCAGACTGGCGTCGGCGAAGCGGGTGAGGGCGCCGGTCACCGCGTCGAGATCCCAGACGCCGCCGAGGTCGGCGAGGGCCGTCAGCAGGTGCAGGTCGGCCTTCAGCTCACGGAGGGTTTTTCGGGCGGTCTCGAAGTCGGGCTCGGCGGCGACGGCTTCGGCGGCGGCCAGTATGTCCGACAGCCGGGCCTGCGGATCGCTCTCCAGGATCAGCGGCAGGCGCGCGCCGTCGCGACGGGCGAGACCCGCGAGGTAAGGGCTGGCGGCGAACACCGGGGCCAGGGCCGGCCAGGCGGCGTCGATGCTCGCCATTTGCTCGCCGGCCCGGCGGGCGATCCCCTCGTGGGCCCGCTCGGCGGCCTTTGGATCGACGATCGGGCCGCAGGGGGCGAGGCGGTCGAGTAGGGGAGCGAGGGGGCGAGTCATGGCCGCACTCTTACCCGCCCGGTCCCGAGCGCCAAGCATCGCTTGACGATGTCATTTACGGGCGTAATCATTCCCGCAACAGAGTAGCGGGCCGTCATGAGCATCACCCAAGCCGAAAGCCACGTCATGGAGGCGCTCTGGACCCAGAGCCCTCTGACCGTCGAGGAGATCCTCGAGGCCGTCGCCGCCCCGCAGAGCTGGGGCGAGGCCACGGTCAAGACGCTGATCAACCGCCTGCTCAAGCGCAAGGCCATCGAGTCGCGCCGCATCGACGGCCGCGTGCGCTATGTGCCGATCGTCAGCCGGGCCGAGTATCTGCAGAGCGAGAGCCAGGGGCTGCTCGACCGGTTGTTCGACGGCCGGCTGACGCCCCTGGTCGCGCATTTCGCCAAGCACCGCTCGCTGTCGCCCGACGAGGTCAAGCAGCTGAAACAGCTGATCGCGGAGCTGGACGATGCTGGTTGATCTGCTGGCCCTGACCCTGCTGCGGGTGCAGTTCGCGGCCGCCGCCGGGGTGCTGCTGGTCCTGGCGCTGCGGGTTCCGGTGCGCCGCCTGGTCGGCCCCGAGGCGGTCTACAAGCTGTGGCGCCTGGCGCCGGTCGCGGCCCTGGTCAGCATCTTCCCCAGCCTGTCGGAAGCGCTGAAGGCGGGCGCGGCGGCCCAGCCGCCCGAGCGCCTGCTGGCCGTGGCCATGCTGACGGTGTGGGTCGTCGGGGTCGTCGGCCTGGCCGGCCTGATCGCCCTGGCCGAGCGCGCCTTTCGCGCCCGCGCCCGCGCCGGGCTGGAGGGGCCGGCGGTGATGGGCGTCTTCTGTCCGCGCCTGGTCATCCCCCACGACTTCGCCAAGCGGTTCGACGCGGCCGAGCGCGAGCTGGTCCTGGCCCACGAGCGCGCCCACATGCGGCGCGGCGACCCGCGCGGCAACCTGATCATCACCGCCTGCCAGGTGCTGGGCTGGCTGAACCCCTTCGTCCACCTGGGCGCGGCCATCGCTCGCCTGGACCAGGAGATCGCCTGCGACGCCGACGTCGTGGCCCTGACGCCCAAGGCCCGCAAGCGCTACGCCGAGACCCTGATGAAGGCCCATGCCTGCACGGCCGCCTCGCCCCTGGCCTGCGCCTTCGGCCGCCACCCGCTGGTCGCCCGCGTGCGGGTGCTGGCCGGGCCGGGTCCTGTCGCCGCCGAGGGGCTGACCGTCACCATCGCCGCCCTGACGGCGGTGACCATCCTGGCGGTCTGGACCCTGACCCCGCGCGGCCTGGACGTGCCGCCCTTCCGCGTGCCGGGCGGCGAAGCCCGCGTGTTCGTCGACGGCGTCACCCCGCCGCCGCTGAGCCGTCATGTCGAGGCGTTGGCGCAGTAGGGGGCTTGCGCCCCTTCTTGCTCTCCCAACTCCTCGTCATCCCGGAAAGCCCGCAGGGCTTATCCGGGACCCAGGGGACTGGGTGCCGAGCTTGGGTTCGCCGCTTTCTTCGCTAGCCCACGCTGTGCGGCGGCCCCTGGGTCCCGGCTCTGCGCGCTTCGCGCTCCGGCCGGGATGACGATCAAAATGCGGGGTTGCATAGAATAAAACTACATGTGTAATCTTTCCTTGCCCTCAAGGAGAGCTCGCCCGTGTCGTTCGTCCTGCCCGTCCCCGACGCCAATGCGGGCCGCAAGCGCGCCGTCCTGGCCTGGCGCATCCTCGGCGCGGCGCTGGCCGTGTCGCTTCTGGCCGCCCTGGCCTACGCCGTCTTCGACTTCATCCGCTTCGAGCGGGCCATGGGCGCGCTGCCGCCGGCCCGGGGCGAGGCGCTGGAACCGGCGCGGGCGCAGGCGGCTCAGCGCTGGTCGGTGGTGCGTCCGGCCCTGGTGGCGCGGCTGAAGCAGTCTCGGGACCTGGAACTGGGCGGGGTCTGGATGATGCGCGGTGGCCGGGTCTGCGGCGTGGTCAACGGCAAGACCAGCTTCGGCGGCTTCACCGGCATGACGCGGTTCTACACCGACGGCGATACGCCGGTGTTCGCCTATGACGACCGCGGGGCGTTCCGCGAGCAGTGGCATCAGTGCGATCGCGACCGCTGGGCGGTGATCCGCCCGGGCTCGGACGAGACGGGCTTCTGCGCCACGAAATTCGGGGCGACGCGGTGCCATGTGGTGCGCCGGCAGGCGACGACGATGCCGCGGTAGGCCTTCTCCCTTCCCCCTTGATGGGGGAAGGGTCGGGGATGGGGGTGACCTGCTGAGCTGGCGGCCGTGCGTGGCCTCAACCGCCGTAGCCACCCCCACCCCTGCCCCTCCCCCATCGAGGGGTTCTGCTCTTGCTCAACGCGCGAACGGGAACGGGGTCACCGACTTGGACGCCTCTTCCACCAGCAGCGTCCGGTTGATCGGCGCGGCCGCGCGCTGCGGGCAGGCGGGGCGTTCGCAGATGCGGCAGGAGGGGCCGATCTCGACGGTGACGGGCGAGGCGATGTCGAGGCCCCGGGCGTAGACCAGCTTGGCCGCGTATTTCAGCTCGCAGCCCAGACCGATGACCAGTTCGTCCTCCAGACCCGCCTGCAGTCCCGACACCCGCCGCACGGTGCGCGACAGGGTGAAGTAGCGGGCGCCGTCGGGGGTCTCGATCACCTGGGTGACGATGCGGCCGGGGGTCTTGAAGCTGTCGTGCACGTTCCAGCGCGGGCAGGCGCCGCCGAAGCGCGAGAACGGGAAGGGGCCGGCGGCGAAGCGCTTGGAGATGTTGCCCGCCGCGTCCAGCCGCATCATGAAGAACGGCACGCCCCGGGCGCCGGGCCGGCTGAGCGTGGTCAGCCGCTGGGCGGCCTGCTCGTAGCTGACGCCGAACCGCGAACGGGCCCGCTCGATGTCGTAGCCGGTGGCCTCCATGGCCGCGTGGAACGGCTCGTAGGGCATCATGATCGCTGCGGCGAGGTAGTTGTCGAGGAACACCTTCAGCAGCTGGCGCGTGGCGCGATCGGGCGCGGCGAAGCGGTCGGCCAGGCGGGTGAGGGCGTCCGGCGCCTCCATCAGGCCCAGCTGGTAGCACATGGCGAAGATGCGGCTGGCCGGGGCCAGGGTCTCCGACACCATCAGCCGCTTGCGGTGGTGGTCGTAGCGGCGCAGCGAGCCGGCCATCACCTCGACCGGCATGACCCGCACCTGGATGCCGAACCGTTCCAGCAGCCGTTCGCGCACGGCGGGGCCCAGGTCCTGCGGGTCGGCGTCGAGCGCGGCGACAATGGCCTCGGCCGCCGTTTCCAGCTCGGCGAAGTGGTTGCGCTGCGAGCCCACGAGGTCGCGCACCCAGTCGGTGGGCGAGGACGACACTGCCGGCGTTCCGTCCGGTCGCTCGAAGGCGCCCAGGTCGATCATCCGGCCGCGATCGAGATAGGCGCGGTAGAGGCGGGCCACGGCCTCGGCCAGGCCCGGCGACAGCTCGGCCACCTCGGCGGCCTCGTGGCGGCCGATGCCGAGGTCGGCGAACATCTTGTCGGCCAGCACCTCTTCCAGCCCCGCGCCGCCGCCGGGATCGTCGGCCGACAGGGTGCGCAGATCCAGATCGTAGGCCTCGGCCAGGCGCAGCAGCATCTGGGCGGTGACCGGCCGCTGGTTGCGCTCGAGCAGGTTCAGATAGCTGGGCGAGACGCCCAGTTCCTCGGCCATGCGGGCCTGGGTGACGCCGATGTCGCGCCGCAGGCGCTTGAGCCGGCCGCCCAGGAAAAGCTTCTTGTCCGTCGTCGTGACCATGAATGTCACGTTGTCATGGATTTACAAATTACACAAAGTCAATTCGTGACAAATCGTCTTCAATAGGTTCGACCGTATCAGCCCCGCCGCGTTAGCTCCCCAAGACGAAATCACGCCCGCCTCCCAATCAGCGGGCCCCGATGGGGAAGTACGACGACCATGCGCAAGACCTACGCCGAGCACCGCCAGGACCTCCTCGCCCGCTACCCGCAGGGCCTGACGCCGGGCGGCGTCGCCATCGCCGACCTCATCCAGCTGAAGCTCCAGAACACCTATTCGACCCACCTGGACATCGCCCGCGACATGGCGACCGTCATGCGCGCCGACATGGCCGCCTATGACGCCGACAGCAGCCAGTTCACCCAGTCGCTGGGCTGCTGGTCGGGCTTCCACGCCCAGCAGATGATCAAGTCGGTCAAGCGCCTGCGCGGCGCCACCAAGGGCGCCTATGTCTACCTGTCGGGCTGGATGGTCGCGGGTCTTCGCAACCGCTTCGGCCACCTGCCGGACCAGTCGATGCACGAGAAGACCTCGGTCGTCGATCTGATCGAAGAGATCTACGTCTCGCTGCGCCAGGCCGACGAAGTGGCCATCAACGACCTGTTCAAGGCCCTGACCGCCGCCCGCAAGGCCGGCGACCAGGTCGCCGAGCAGGCCGCGATCAAGGCCATCGACGGCTTTGAGACCCACGTCGTTCCGATCATCGCCGACATCGACGCCGGCTTCGGCAACGAGAACGCCACCTACCTGCTGGCCAAGGAGATGATCAAGGCCGGCGCCTGCTGCCTGCAGATCGAGAACCAGGTCTCCGACGCCAAGCAGTGCGGCCACCAGGACGGCAAGGTCACCGTGCCGCGCGAAGACTTCATCGAGAAGCTGCGCGCCTGCCGCCTGGCCTTCGAGGAACTGGGCGTCGACGAGGGCGTCATCGTCGCCCGCACCGACAGCCTGGGCGCTGGCCTGACCCAGAAGATCCCGGTCAGCCAGGAGCCGGGCGACCTGGCTTCGGACTACATCAAGTGGCTGAAGACCGAGGCGATCACGCCGGAAAACCCGATCCAGCCGGGCGAGCTGGCCCTGTACCGCGACGGCGAGTTCCAGAAGCCGGTGCGCATGCCCAACGGCCTGTTCGCCTTCCAGGACGGCACCGGCCGGGCGCGCGTCATCGAGGACTGCATCGCTTCGCTGACCCAGGGCGGCGCCGACCTGCTGTGGATCGAGACCGACACCCCCAATGTCGACGAGATCGCCTCGATGGTGGCCGAGGTCCGCAAGGCCGTGCCGAACGCCAAGCTGACCTACAACAACTCGCCGTCGTTCAACTGGACGCTCAATCTGCGCAAGCAGGTGCGCGACCAGTGGATCGCCGAGGGCAAGATCCATGCGGACAGCTATCCGGAAGGCGCGGCCCTGATGTCGGCCGACCTGGACGACACCGACCTGGGTCGTGAGACCGACGAGCGCCTGGCGCGCTTCCAGGTCGATATCGCCGCCCGCGCCGGGGTGTTCCACAACCTGATCACCCTGCCGACCTTCCACCTGACCGCCAAGAGCATGGACGAGCTGTCGCGCGGCTACTTCGGCGAGGGCCGCATGCGGGCCTACGTCAACACGGTGCAGCGCGAGGAAATCCGCCGCGGCGTGTCGGCCGTGAAGCACCAGCACGAGGTCGGCTCGGACCTCGGCGACAGCTTCAAGGAGATGGTCGCCGGCGAGCGCGCCCTGAAGGCCGGCGGCGGCGCCAACACCATGAACCAGTTCGCCGCCGAATAGCGGCGAACTTCAAACCTTCCCGTCCCCCAAAGCCCGAACTGAGGAGAAACGTCATGACCAACGTCACGCAATTCGCTCCCGCCGCCATGCCGGATTCGACGGCCCAGGACCGCGCCGTGGACCGTCTCGCCGAGGCCTCGCACCGCCTCAACGAAGCCGTCCGCCGCGCCATCGAGGCCGGCTACTCGGTCGAACTGGTGCGCACCTCGCGCCACCACGACGGCTCGGGCAACTGGGGCGACCAGATCGTCCCGACCATCCGGGCCACTGAAAAGAGCGCGTAAGACGCTCGATGCGTAGCGGGGAGGGAGGCGCCTGCTTCCTCCCTCACCCGCTCGCTCAAATCGTCATCCCGGAAAGCGCGCAGCGCTTATCCGGGACCCAGGGGCCGGCGCATCGTCATCGAGGCTTCTTCGCGGTGGCCGGTGCAATGCGGCTGCCCCTGGGTCCCGGCTCTTCCGCCCGCCTTCGCGGGCGTGCGGCCGGGATGACGATCATTGGGTGCATAGAAAGCATCCGATAAACCTTCCAAAGTCCGCGTCACCACACCACGGAACACGCCATGCCCCTCGACATCGCCGCCAACGTCCAGATCCTCGGTCCGATCGAGGGTCGCGCGGTAGAGATCCTCACCCCCGAGGCCGTGGCCTTCGTGGCCGACCTGCACCGCCGCTTCGACGCCCGCCGCCGCGCCCTGCTGGCCGCGCGCGAGGCCCGTCAGGTCCGGTTCGACGCCGGCGAGCTGCCCGATTTCCTGGCCGAGACCTCGCATGTCCGCGCCGCCGACTGGACCGTCGCGCCGATCCCGGCCGACCTCCAGGACCGCCGCGTCGAGATCACCGGTCCGGTCGACCGCAAGATGATCATCAACGCCCTCAACTGCGGGGCCAAGGTGTTCATGGCCGACTTCGAAGACGCCACGGCCCCCACCTGGGCCAATGTCGTCGAGGGTCAGGTCAACCTGAAGGACCGCTGGAACGGCGTCTTGGACCACGTCGATCCGAAGTCCGGAAAAAGCTATGCGCTGGGAGCCAACCCGGCCGTCCTGAAGGTCCGGCCGCGCGGCTGGCACCTTCCCGAACGCCACCTCGAAGTCGACGGCGCGCCTGTCGCCGGCGCGCTGTTCGACTTCGGCCTCTATGTCTTCCACAACGCCCACGCCGCGATCGAAAAGGGCTCGGGTCCGTACTTCTACCTGCCCAAGCTGGAGAGCCATCTCGAGGCGCGGCTGTGGAACGAGGTGTTCGTCCGCGCCCAGGAGGCCCTGGGCCTGCCGGTCGGGACCTTCAAGGCCACGGTGCTGATCGAGACGATCCCGGCCGCCTTCGAGATGGACGAGATCCTGTTCGAGCTGAAGGACCACATCGTCGGCCTCAACTGCGGGCGCTGGGACTACATCTTCTCGTTCATCAAGCGCCTGGGCCGCCGGCCCGAGTTCCTGACCCCGGACCGCTCGGCCATGGTCATGGGCAAGGCGTTCCTGGGCGCCTATTCGCTGAAGCTGATCCAGACCTGCCACCGCCGCGGCGCTTTCGCGATGGGGGGCATGGCCGCCCAGATCCCGGTCAAGGGCGACGAGGCCGCCAACCAGGCCGCCTTCGCCAAGGTGCGCGCCGACAAGGAACGCGAGGCCGGGGCCGGCCACGACGGCACCTGGGTCGCCCACCCTGATCTCGTGCCGGTGGCCATGGAGGTCTTCGACCGCCTGATGCCGGCCCCCAACCAGCTCGACAAGACGCTGGAGGGCCTGGAGATCACGCAGGGCCAGATGCTGGAGCTGCACGGCGGCGCCCGCACCGAGACCGGCGTGCGCGAGGCCATCCGCGTCGGCGTCCGCTACACCCAGGCCTGGCTGGAAGGCCGGGGCGCGGTGCCGCTCTACAACCTGATGGAAGATGCGGCGACCGCCGAGATCTGCCGCACCCAGCTGTGGCAGTGGGTGCGCCTGGCCGCCGAACTCGACGACGGCCGCGTGCTGACCTCGGAGCTGTTCATCGGCCTGTTCACCCAGGAGATGGGCGACCTGCGCCGCGAGCACGGCTCGCCCAAGCTGGAGGAAGCCGCCCACCTCTTCACCCGCATGGTGCTGGAGGACGGTCTGGAGGAGTTCCTGACCCTGCCGGCCTATGAGCTGATCGCGTAAGCGCCCAGCTCTTCGACCCATAACTTTCAGCCCGTCATCCCGGAAAGCGCGCAGCGCTTATCCGGGACCCAGGGGCGGCCGCACTGTCGTCGAGGCTTCTTCGCGGTGGCCGGCGCAATGCGGCGACTCCTGGGTCCCGGCTCTTCGCTACGCTGCGGCCGGGATGACGATCTGGAGAGCGGAGCGGCAGGCCGGGCCGGGCCTGTCGCTCCGCCATCCGCCTTAGGACGCTCTCAACGACACAGCCCCTGCGGATCCACCGGCTTGCTCAGCGCCGGCGGCAGGGCCGACAGGTCGACGCCGGTGTTGCGGGCCGTGCGCTCCATGATGCCGTCGCCGCCGAGCCATTGCTCGGCCTGGGCGTAGGCCGGGTCCTTCTGGGCCGCTGCCAAAGTCACGTAGTGGGCGCCGGCCGCGTCGAGGCGGTCGAGCACCTGGGGCAGCATCCGCGCCGACCAGCCGCCGACATGGGTCAGCAGCACCTGCGGGATCACCCGGCCATAGACCTTCAGCGAGACGGCCCGCATCCGCACCAGGGCGTCATCGACGCCCTTGAGATACTGGTCTTCCATCAGCTTGATCGCGGCCGTGTCGCCCTTGGCGGCGCAGCGGGCGTAGGCGTCGGTATAGGCCCAGTCGTCGAACGAGACGCTGACGTGGGCGATCCTGTAGCCGTGGGCCTTCAGCCAGGCCGCCGCGCCGTCGTGGCGCTCGCGCGTCGCGCCGGTCGAAAGGTTGGGAAACCTCAGATACCGCCAATCCTGACCCTGCATCCGCGAGGTCACGGCCGGCTCGCCGGCTTGCAGGTCGGCGATCCAGGCCTCGAGGCTGGCGGCCCTGTCGATGTTGAGGTGGGTGGCGGTGTGGTTGCCCAGCGGATGGCCGGCGGCGCGCCAGGCGTCCAGCGCGGCGTTGCTGTCGGGATCGTCGGCGTTGGCGCCGTTGACGAAGCCGAAGGCCTCGACCACGCCGTGGGCCTTGAACAGGGCCATGTGGTCCCGGGTGATCGACAGCCGGGTCATGCCCGGCGGCAGGGCGCCGTGGTCGGGCAGGTCGTCGACCGTGACGGCGACGTCGAAGCGTTCAGGAAGCGGCTTTGGCGGAGCGGCGAGGGCGGGGCCGGCGACCAGGGCCAGCAGCAGCGGCAAGGCGGTGGCGATCTTGCCCGCGATCTGGCGGCGGCTGGGCGTCATGAAGCTTCCCCCGGACTGTCCTGGGCTCCGTCCCTAACAGGTCGAAAGCGGCCTTGGCCAGGGCGTCGGGGCGTTTCGCTCGCAATTGGTATGGCCAATTGTCCGCGGGCTGCATCGCTCCGTCAGGCGCGGTGCAGCCGGTGCATGTCGTCGCGTCGCAGGCCGCCGATCGCGGCGGCGACGCTGGCGGCGAAGGCGCTGGTCAGGGCGCCGATACCCAGGAACAGCGAGATCTGCGCGGCGATCTGGCCGGCCCGCATCACCTCGGCCGGGGCCAGGGTGTCGGGCGGGCTCACCGGCGGCGAGGCGGTCAGGGCGCCGAGCAGCAGCAGGGCCACGACGCTGGTCGCCCAGGCCAGCAGGCCGTGGGCGGTGTCGCGGAAATGCACCTCGTGGTCATGGACGTGCAGCCACTTGGTCCGCAGCCGCCCGGCCAGGTAGCCGCCGAGCATGCTGGCCACGACCTGGCAGGCGACGAAGACCGCGCCGATGGTCGGCGTGAAGTCGGCCGCGGTCAGCCCGGTCGGCCAGCGCGGGGCCATCTTCAGGCCAAGGCCGGCGCCCAGCGACACCAGCACGAACAGCAGGGCCACGGTCGCCGCGGCGCCGGCCAGGACGGCGTCCCAGCTGACGGCGGATTGGTGCTCTTCGGGGACGAGGTCCGACATCCGATCTGCTCCCGCCGGCTCAGAAGTGATGCGTGCAGAAGGCGAGCAGCAGGATGATCGGCAGGGGTACGCCGAGGAGCATCAGAAGGATCGATCGCATCGCGTCTTCATCCCTTCGAACAGTGAACAGGGCCGCTTCGTGACGGCCTCGATTGCTCGCTGAACGAACCCTGCCGGAGAATAGTTCCGGCGCGGGACGGGCCGGGGGAAGGGGGCGGGCGACGCCCGTGGCCTCAGGTGTAGCGGTCGCGGGTGGCGGCGATGCGGGCCTTGGCCTCTTCCAGCTCCTGCACCTCGGTCGCCGCCAGCAGCGAGTTGAGCACGCGCGTGAGGTGGCGGCGCATGGCGTCGCGGGCGTCTTCCGAAGAGCCGGCGCGCAGGGCGGTGACGATGGCCGTGTGCTCGTCGATGCGCGGGATCACCCCGGCGGCGTGGGCCTTCTGGCCCATCAGCTTGGTCTGGGGCGAGCGGGCGCGGGCCTCCCACAGCATCTCGACGGCGGCGATCATGGCGCTGTTCTGGGTCGAGGCGGCGATCAGCATGTGGAAGCGGCGGTCGGCGTCCTCGGCGCGATCGACGTCGCGGGCGTTCTCGGCCTGCATCTCGATCACCAGGCGGTCGAGCTCGTCGAGGGCCTCGTCGTCGATACGCTTGGCGGCCATGGCGCAGGCCTCGGCCTCGATGGCGCGGCGGGCCTCCAGCAGCTCGAACGGGCCGATGTCGGTGTCGCCGGCCTGGCCCTGGGCGGGAAGCTGGGCCTTGACGTAGACGCCCGATCCCAGCCGCACCTCGACCAGCCCGTCCAGCTCCAGCGCGATGATGGCTTCGCGGATGGTCGGGCGCGACACCGAATAGGTCTGGGCCAGGTCGCGCTCGGACGGCAGGCGCTGGCCGACGGCATAACGGCCCTCGGCGATCTGGCCGGCCAGATCGCGGGCGACGCGTTCGTAGAGACGGCCTTCGACCTTGGTGGACATAAGCGACCTTATAAATTGGTCAGGCCAATATGGACAGGCCGAACCGCTGGGACTATTGAACTCCCATGGAAGACCACGGGAATCTCGACGTGCATACTAGTCAAACCCAGCCGTTCAAGGCAGCCGGTCTGCCGCCGCTGCGAATTACGGCGGCGCGGGTGATCGTCACCTCGCCCGGCCGCAACTTCGTCACCCTGAAGATCGAGACCGACCAGGGCGTCTACGGCATCGGCGACGCCACCCTGAACGGGCGCGAGAAGGCGGTGGTTTCCTATCTGGAAGACCACGTGATCCCGGTGCTGATCGGCCGCGACGCGCGCCGCATCGAGGACATCTGGCAATATCTCTATCGCGGGGCCTACTGGCGTCGCGGCCCAGTGACGATGCGCGCCATCGCCGCCGTCGACGTGGCCCTGTGGGACATCAAGGCCAAGGCGCTTGGCGCGCCGCTGTACGACCTGCTGGGCGGGCGTTCGCGCGACGGCGTGCTGGTCTACGGCCACGCCAACGGCAGCGACCTGGAAGACACCGTCGAGGCCGTCGGCCGCTATATCGACGCCGGCTACAAGGCCGTGCGCGCCCAGTCGGGCGTGCCGGGGCTGGACCTGGCCTACGGCGTGGGTCGCGGCGACATGTACTACGAGCCGGCCGACGCCACCCTGCCGACCGAGACCACCTGGGACACCCGCAAGTACCTGCGCTACCTGCCGACCCTGTTCGAGGCGCTGCGCAAGGAGCACGGCTTCGACGTGGCCCTGCTGCACGACGGCCACCACCGGATGACCCCGCGCGAGGCGGCCCAGCTGGGCAAGAGCCTGGAGCCCTACGACCTCTTCTGGCTGGAAGACTCCACCCCGGCCGAGAACCAGGAGGCCTTCCGCCTGATCCGCCAGCACACCACCACGCCGCTGGCCGTGGGCGAGGTGTTCAACACGATCTGGGACGCCAAGGACCTGATCCAGGAACAGCTGATCGACTACATCCGCACCACCATCGTCGGGGCCGGCGGCCTGACCCACCTGCGCCGCATCGCCGACTTCGCCTCGCTGTGGCAGGTGCGCACCGGCTGCCACGGGGCCACCGACCTGTCGCCGGTGACCATGGGCGCGGCGCTGCACTTCGACACCTGGGTTCCCAACTTCGGCATCCAGGAATACATGCGCCACTCGCCCGAGACCGACGCGGTGTTCCCGCACGACTACCGCTTCGACAAGGGCCTGCTCTACGTCGGCGACACCCCCGGCCACGGCGTCGACATCGACGAGGCCCTGGCGGCCAAGTACCCCTACGAGCCGCGCCAGCTGCCGGTGGCGCGCCTGGAAGACGGGACGATGTGGAACTGGTGATCCTTGGACCCCTCTCTCTTCGAGAGAGGGAGGGTGAGAGGTTACACTCTCTTCGAATGAGGCGCGGACCTAGTCAAAGCCGCCTCCCTAGGCCTTGTGCCGAGGGTCCAGGGTCCCGCCGCCGAGATCGTCGACCAGCGGGCGACCACGCTGGCGGCGTTCTTGCTAAACACGCCGAGCCTGGCTCGGCCATGGATGCTCGCCACGAGGGCGAGGAAGGCGGGAATTTGAGGACGAGGGCCGTCTCGAAAGGGGCGGCCTTTTTCATGGGCAAGGCGGCCAGCGGTGAAACCTCTCACCCTCCCACCGCTTCGCGGCGGACCCCTCCCTCTCTCGCAGAGAGAGGGTTTCAGGCCGTGGGCCGCCGGCGCTGCATCCGCGTCAGGTCCAGCGGCTCCAGGATCCGCAGCAGCAGGTCGCGCATGGCCGCTTCGGCGTCGGCGGGGCGGCGGGCGAGGATGGCGTCGGCGATGCGGGCGTGGGCGGGCAGGTGCTGGTCGGCCTGCTGCTCGATCCCCGGCCGCTGGGCGCCGAAGCGCAGGGCCGCCTCGATGACGTCGCGCATGTGGCGGTGGAAGCGGTTGCCGCTGGCCTCCAGCACGGCCACGTGGAAGGCGATGTCGGCCGTCAGCGGATCCTCGTCGCCCTGCTCGGCGGCGGCCATGCGGGCCAGGGCCTGCTCGATCCCGGCCCGTCGGCGGGCGTCGGCCTCGCGGGCGGCCAAAGCTGCAGCCATGGGCTCGACGCTGAGCCGCAGCTGGGTGAACTCGATCAAGAGGTCCAGCGAGAACTTCCGTGTGCGGATCCATGACAGGATGTCGGGGTCCAGCAGGTTCCAGTCGTCCTCGGCGTTGACCGTGGTGCCGCGCCGCGCGCGGCTGGCCACCAGGCCCTTGGCGATCAGCATCTTCACCGCCTCGCGCACGACGGTGCGGGAGGTCTGGTAGCGATCGCAGATCTCGGTCTCGGTGGGGAAGGCCCGGACGGCGAAGGCGCCGGTGACGATCAGCTGGCCCAGGTCGTTGGCCAGGGTCTGGCTGAGGGTTCCCGCCGTGGTCAGCGAACGCGTCACGAGCGGGCTCCATAGATGGGTGTTTGGCGGGGCGAGGGCAGGGACGGCCGCGGCGTCGGCCCGCCCACCGCCTTGACGGTCAGGTCGTCGAACCAGGGCGTGGAGAGGCGGGTCTTCTCGGCGCCGGCCAGCAGGCCCGCCATGCCGGCGGGGTAGAGGCTGTTCTCGGCGGTCAGCACCGGGGCGTCGTTGACCAGGCCCGTGATGCGCGCGCCCTGGAACCGCAGGGCCAGCCGCAGCCAACGGCCCGGTCCGGCGCCGGCCAGGACGGTGTCGCCCAGCACCAGCTCGCCGCCCTCGCCCTCGAACCTGCCGGCCTTGATCAGGGCCTGCTGCTCGGCGTCGCCCACGGCCTTCTTGGGATCCTTCTTGCCGCGGATGGCTATGAGCCGGCAGCGGCCGTCGTGGGCCAGTTCCAGGAAATAGCCCTTGGGGACGAAGCCGTAGCCCGTGCCGACATGGTTGATCCGGCCCATGACGGCGGCGGTGTCGCCGGGGTTCAGCCAGATGGTGGCCGAGATCTCGTAGTCGCTCCAGTCGGCGTCGCCGAGGACGGTGTAGGGCCGCCAGTCCGGCGCCCAGGAGATGGTGGGGATCGGCACGACCTGGCGCAGGCAGCGGCCGGCCCTGCCGTCCGGCCGGTCGGCCAGCTCGAAGGCGCCGGCGATGTCGGCGGTGTAGCGCGGCAGCCAGCCGTGCGCGGCGGGCCGGGCGTAGCCGGCGAAGGTCTCGCGATAGGGGAACGGAAAGCGGGCCGGCGGCGGCGTGGCCTCGAACGATCCCTTGCGCTGGCCGCGCGTGGTCGACAGCGAATAGATGGCGTTCGGGGTCAGGGTGATCGTCACGGCGCCGTCCTCGACGGCGAGGTCGCCCTGGCGCACGAACTGCTCGGCCGCGTCGCTGCGCCAGACGCACAGGGGCTTGTCGGAAAGCCCGCCGCCGACGGCGATGCGCAGCGTCTGCGGACCCTGCGCGTCCTTGGTCTCGACGATCAGGCTCCAGTCCTCGCCCGGCGACTTCAGCGTCACGTAGGAGCCGCCCCTGGGCAGCATGCCGCTGCCGCCGGCGAGATAGGTCCAGCCGACCTGGCTGAACTGGCCGTAGTGGGCGTAGCCCCACAGGGCCTCGCGCACCTTGTAGTGGCCGCTCCACGGCTGGTGGGCGAGGACGGCGGCGGGGTCTTCCGGATAGGGCTCGATCGGATAGACGCCGGCGATGTCGTACCAGTTGACCACCTTGGTCGCGCCGCTGAGGACGAAGTTGTGGTTGAAGGCGCGGACGATGCCGATCGTGCAGTCGAAGCCCTTGAGATAGACGTGGTCCTCGGTGTTCCAGATCGGCTTGCCCATCGCTTTGGCCATGGCCTGCACCTCGGCCGAGGCGTGGCCGTTGGCGTAGAAGACGTGGGCGCCGATGACGTCGATGGCGTCGCGCAGCTGCGGGTCGGCGGCCATGTCGGCGACGAAGTCGAGCTTGTCCTTGGGCCAGTTGTCGAAGGCGTGCAGCCTGACCTTGGCGAAGCCGCGCTGGTTCAGGGCCTGGCGGAAGGCCTTCACGAACGGATAGTCGGCGCCCTTCTCGTTGCGGCAGCCGATGGCGTCCATCTCCAGGCCGTGGGCCGACCGCAGCCCCTCCAGCCACTTGATGTAGTAGTCGATGGTGTCGGCCGACCAGAACCGGCCGTCGCCCAGCCAGCCGGGCGCGCTCCAGGCCGCGCCGTCGAGGCTCAGGGCGGGGTTGCGCTTCTTGGCCTCGCGCAGGATCCACCACGTGTAGCCGCGCTCGTAGCTGAGGTCGCCGCGGGCATGCATGTGGCTGGGCATCGAGCCTTGGGTGGAATTGCCGTCGCCAGGGATCTCGACCAGCAGGGCGCTGACCGAGGCGCCGAATTTCGACTTGTAGAGCAGGTCGAGGATCTGGCCGCGCTGGGGCTCGGGATAGTCCTTCAGCAGCACCGAGGTGGCGCCGCCGCCATTGACCACGCCGATCCCGTCGAAGCGCGGGCCGCCGGCGTCGCCGCGCAGGGTGATCACATGCTGGGCGGGCGCGGCGAGGGCGCGGCCGGCGAAGACGTGGCAGAGGATCGAGGTCGCGCCCAGCAGGTGCAGGCGGCGCGGGAGGTCCGGTCGGCCGGACGGCGGGCGGGGCCCGCGAGACTTCCAGATCGCCATCGGTGAGCCCTGTCGGTCGCGGACCGGCGGGGGCCGGTCGCAGGTACAAGCAAAGGGGGCCCGGAGGGCTCCGCCCCGGCGCGGACGCCGGGGCGGAAGGCAGGCTTAGTTGCGGTAGGTGAAGCCCACCGCGACGCGGGCGCCGCCGTAGGACACCGACCACGGGTTGGGCTTGCCGTCGAAGCCGCGGTCGTCCGAACCGACCGACAGGCGGGCGGCGTTCAGCATGTTGCGGGCTTCGGCGTAGATCTCGAAGTTGCGGTTCAGGCGACGCGAGATCTTAGCGTCGAGGTACTCGTACTTCTCCGAGTAGAAGGGCTCGCTCGGATTGTACGGGAAGCCGACGAAGTTGCCGATGTTGGTGTTCGGCGCGTTACGCACCGGCGAGGCGCTGGTGTTGCCGCACGGCGAGATGCACGAGAGCACCCGGTCGCGGGTCTGATAGGCGATGCGGGCCTTGGTGACGCCGTCGTCGTACCAGAACACCAGGTTGGCGAAGTACTTGGACTGGCCGATCGGGTCGAGCGCCTCGCCGGTCAGCGGGTCCATGTAGGTGACCGAGTTGTTCGACTTGGTGGTCGAGACGTTGAAGTCCATCCCGGTCTTGCTGAACTTCCAGGGCAGGAAGGTGAAGGCGGTCTTGGCGACGAACTCCCAGCCCGACTGCACGTAGCCCGGACCGTTCTGGTAGGTGGTCATGGCGAAGTCGACTTCGGACAGCTGGCGGTCGGTGCCGGGCACCACCGTGTCGCTGCCGTCGAAGATCGTGCGGTTGTTCTTCAGCGGCACGGCGATGGCGCCGCCGACCCGGACCTTCTGGCGGTAGTAGGCGAGGCTGAACGAGGTGTCCTTGTTGGGATACCACTCGAGCGAGGTGTTGTTCTTGGTCGCCTGGTAGGGCTTCAGGTCCGCATTGCCGAAGGTGCCGCAGCTCATGTCCTGCGACGAGCCGTCGGTCTCGATGACGTCGAGGCGGCGTTCGTCATAGGTGCACGAGCCGCCCGGCCACAGGTACTTCATGGCCGGTGGGGCGATGGTCTTGGCCCAGCTGTAGCGCAGCGCGACCTTGTCCGGGACGGGCCAGAGGACGGCGTTGTACGACGGCAGCCAGCCCGTGTAGGACTTGTTGAGGGTCACCTGCTTGGTGATCGCGCCGGTGCTGACGCCCAGCACGTTGGTCGGGTCGGCCGGGTTGAAGTTGCTGTTCTTCAGCGTGTAGTTCAGCGTGACGTAGCCCGAGCCGGCGACCTCGGTCTTGAACATCCGGCTGCCCAGATTGCCCTTCAGCTCCATGCCGAACGGCAGGTCGTACGCCAGGTCGGCCATCCAGTACCACGAGCTCATGGTCTCTTCGGTGGCGTTGAAGGGCTGGTCGTAGACCTTGCCGTCGCTGGCCGTGCACGACTTGATGCAGCCCAGGTTGTAGTTGGCCGCGCTGGCCAGCTGCGAATAGGCCTTCGGCACGTCGATGCTGTCCCACAGCTCCAGGCCCGAAGTGCCCTCGTAGCCCTTCATGAACGGGCCCGAGTTCTCTTCCAGCGAGTTCTGGTAGATCGAGATCAGCTGCGCCTGGGTCAGGGTCTCGATGCCGTACAGGAAGTTCAGGCCCGTGGTCGGGTTGGGCGTGTAGCCGTAGACGCAGGCGTTGGCCGCGGTGGTGGTCGCCACGTTCTGGCAGGCCCGCACGTCGCTGCGCAGGGTCAGGGTCGGCACGAAGACGCCGGTGGTGGGCGAGTAGCCGCCGTTGCCCCAGGAGTCGGCTGTGGCGTTGCGGTACAGGGCGCCCACCTTGAATCGGGTGAACAGCGGCATGTCCGGCAGGTAGGTCAGGTCGAACTTGACCTGATCCTCGGCGCTTTCGACGAGGCGCGGCGTGAACGACAGGCGATAGGCGTTGCTGTACGACGGCATGCCGACCGCCGTGGGGTTCAGCATCTGCACGAAGTTCGACATGTTGGTCTCGTCGTACGAGGCCGGCGTGTCGATCGTCCAGATGCCGTTCTCCAGCACGCGCATCGTCGCGTTGCCGTAGTTGTAGGAGCGCGTCAGGCGGATGTCCTGGCGGCTGTACTTGCTCTCGTTGTGGCCGTAGGTCAGGTCGGCCGTGATCGGGCCATGCTCGTACTTGGCGCCGCCCGACCAGTACTTGGTGTGCCAGTCCTGCTGGTTGTTGATGTGGTCGATATTGACCCCGGCGTTGGTGATGTCGAACTGGGTCAGGTGGTGGTTGCCGTCGACCTGGATCGAGCCCGGCACGATGTTGGCCGCCACGCCGTACAGCGGGAAGGCGTTGTTGGTGACCGCCGTGCCCGGCGTGGTGTCGATCGTGAAGGCGCTGGTCGGCAGGCCCGGCATGTAGATGTAGTAGCCGCCGCCGTTGACGGCGCTCAGCACGTTGGGCGTGCCGGCCGGATAGAAGGTGTTGGTGGTCAGCGAGGTCGTCGTCTGGCCGGTCGAGGCCCCGTACAGGGTGGCGATGCCGCCGCGGGTGCGCTGGCGGTTCTCTTCCAGCTGGTCACGGTTGGAGACCTGGTACTTGGCGAAGATCGTCAGGTCGTCGTTGACGCGGTAGTCCAGGCGGATGTCCCACGACAGGCGCTCTTCGTACTGCGACCAGTTCTGGTCGCGCACCAGGTTGGGCGTGTAGTCGTTCCACTGGTTGAGGCAGCTGATCTGCGAGTTGATCTGGGCCTGCTGGGCCGCCAGGCGGTTGGCGCCGTTCGAGCCGGCGACGATCGTGCCCAGCTGGGCGTCGTTCAGCAGCGGGAAGGCGGCCAGACACTCGGCCTTGGTCTTGGCCGCTGCCGACTTGGTCAGCACGTCGACCGGGGTGGGGGCGTTCCAGAAACCGCCGCCGGTCAGGGCCCACGAACCGATCGGGTCGGTGGCGCCCGTGCCGTTGGCGGTGGCCGGGTTGTAGGTGAAGGTCTTGTCCGGCGAGTTGTCGAAGTCGGCGAAGCGCGTGTAGCCCTGAGCGTTGTTCGAGCCGCCGTTGTTCAGCGAGTGGCTGTCGTTCAGGCGCTTGCTGTAGCTGATGTTGGCGATGACCCCGAGGCGGTCGTCGAGGAACTTGCGCGAGGCGACGATGCCGATTTCCGGCGAGGCCTTCTGCGACAGGGTGTTGCCCGAGGCCGCGCCGCGCACCGAGATGTAGGGCTTCTTGAAGTCGAGGCCCGTGCGGGTCTGGATCTGGATCGTGGCGCCCAGGCCGCCCGGGGTCATGTCGGCCGTCTGGCCCTTGATGACGTCCAGGCTCTTGATCATCTCGGCGGGGAATTCGCGCAGGTCGGCGCTGCGGCCGTCGCCGCCGCCCACGGCCAGGTTGGCGCCCGAGGCGGCCACGCCCATGCCGTCCAGTTCCACGCGGGTCAGGTCGGCGCCGTTGCCGCGGACGACCACGCCGTCGCCTTCGCCCCAGCCGTTACGCTCGATGGCGACGCCGGCGATGCGCGACATGGCTTCGTTGACGTTGCCATCGGGGAAGGAGCCGACGTCGTCGGCGACGATGGAGTCCTGAGCGGTGACGCTGCGCTTCTTGCGCGCGATCGACGATTGCTGCGAGGCGCGGGCGCCGACGACGATGGTCTCGACCTGCGTAGGTTCTTCCCGCGGCGCGGCGACCGGAGACGCGGTCTTGATGACTTCCTGCGCCCCGGCGATCTGCGGCGCGATAGCCGCGCTCAAGGCAATGACGGACACAGCAGCGGCCATTTGGCCGCGCGCGCTTAGGCGCTCCATTAGATTTCCTCCCGATGTATTTTATTTGGTCGAGGGCCCCTCAGCCCTCGCCGGACTTTGCAAGTCCGTTCATGCCCCCTGCGGTCACGCCTGCACGCGACCGGGCCGGCCTAGGGCGGTCCCGCCCTTGGTCTGAAAGCCATTGTTCCCTCTCCCCAGCCCTAGTGGGTGAACTTGGCCAGTCCCAATATGTTCGGGCCAGTTCCACTATGTGGCATGACCACTTCATTACATACCGGAGATATTTTGGCAAGAATTGATATTATCAATGTGACGAGAGCTGTGGCCGAAAGGGCGCGTTTCAGAGTGCCGTCGCCACAGTTCGACGAGAATTTTTCCGTTGAAAATTAGGAACTTGAGCGCTGGTGTGGAGCCACTGCTCGGCGCGTGGCGCGACGCGGCGGCGGCCGCGAAATCCGCCGCATTGTCGCCGCATGTTTCATGAACGCCACGTATTCGCGCCGCGCGGGACGACTCGCGGCCTGACCACCTGCGCCCGTGAAATCTCAGGGCGGAGCGACAAGGGGGGTGGCGGTCCAGGAGGGACTCGAACCCCCGACCTTCGCTTTAGGAAAGCGCTGCTCTATCCTGCTGAGCTACTGGACCGTGCGGCATGGCGCGGACCGGGTGCATAGCGCATGTTGCGGCGGGTGCGAAGCCCGGGCGAGGCGACGGCGCGGCTGATTGTCGCAAGTAGAGCGCGCGTCGGCGGCCGCAAGCGCAAACGGTAGCGCTACAAAGCCTTGATCTCCCTCGGCTGTCGGTCAGCGAAAGGACTCTGTTAACCTTCCCGGCAACCGGGAGTAATCATGTGCGGCGCCACGCCTCTTGTTGTTGTCCCCCCGACGCGTGCTAGGTTTGGGCGCAAGTAGCCCCGCGAGCGTCAAATCCTTATGCTGGACATGGCCGAACACGACTTGTCGGGCGGTGAAGACGATTCTGCGCTGCTGACTCTGGTCGAGACGATCGAGGAGCTGTCGGCGACGCGCACGATCGACGAGGTGGCCGCCGTGGTCCGCTCGTCCGCGCGCCGGATCTCCGGCGCCGACGGCGTGGCCTTCGTGCTGCGCGACAACGACTGCTGCTGGTACCTGGACGAAGACGCCATCGGCCCGCTGTGGAAGGGCAAGCGCTTTCCGCTGACCGCCTGCATCTCGGGCTGGGCGATGCTGAACCGCCAGACGGTGGTGATCCCCGACATCTACAAGGACGACCGGATCCCGCACGACGCCTACCGGCCGACCTTCGTCAAAAGCCTGGTGATGACGCCGGTGCGCACCCGCGACCCGATCGCGGCCCTGGGCGCCTACTGGGCCAAGGAACATACCCCGCCGCCGGAGATCGTCGCCAAGCTGCAGGTCATGGCCCGGGCCACGGCCGCGGCCCTGGAGAGCGGCCGCCTGCACGCCTCGCTCAACAAGGAGCTGGAGCGGCGCACCTTCCTGATGCGCGAGCTGGACCACCGGGTGAAGAACACCCTGGCCTCGGTGCAGTCGATCGCCAGCCAGACCCTGCGCACGGCGACCTCGCCGGCGGCGTTCAACGAGTCGTTCGAGTCGCGCCTGCTGGCCCTGTCGCAGGCCCACGAGCTGCTGACCAAGCAGGCCTGGGGCAAGGCCCACCTGCGCGAGATCCTGGCCGCCGCCATGCGCCCGTTCGGCGGGCTGGAGGACGGCCGTTTCGTCGTCGAGGGGCCGCCGATCGAGATCACGCCCGAGGCGGCGGTGGCCGTGCACATGACCCTGCACGAACTGATCGTCAACGCGGCCAAGTACGGGGCGCTGTCGGCCCCCGAGGGCAAGGTGTTCGTCTCCTGGCGCGTCGAGGACGCGGGCGGACTGCACCCGACCTTCGCCCTGGAATGGCGCGAGCGCGGCGGCCCGACCGTCGTGGCGCCGGCGCCCGGCGGCGAGGGTTTCGGCTCGCGGCTGATCCGGCGCGGCCTGTCGCGCGATCTGGGCGGTTCGGCGCTGCTGGACTTCGCCCCCGAAGGCCTGGTCTTCACCTTCCGCGCTCCGCTGTCGCAAAGGCTGGCGGCGGCATGAACGGGCGGCGGATCATGATCGTCGAGGACGAGGCCCTGGTGGCCATGATGGTCGAGGACCTGCTGACGGATCTCGGCTGCGAGGTCTCCGGCTCGTTCGGGGCCGTGGGCGAGGCCCTGGCCTATCTCGACGACGACAAGCCCAGCCTCGACGGCGCCGTGCTCGACATCAATATCGGCGGCGAGATGGTGTTTCCCGTGGCCGAGGCGCTGCGGGCCAAGGGCGTGCCCTTCGTCTTCGCCACCGGCTACGGCGCCCTGCCGCGCAAAGGCTTCGAAGACGTCACCGTGCTGGCCAAGCCGATCAATTTCGGTCACCTGCGCGACGCCGTGCACGGGTTCGGCCACGCGGCCTGACGCCGCCCCGAAAAAGCCGCGCTCGGGCGAGCCGATGTTTGCCGCCATGACCCGCAAGATCCTTACCGCCGCCGTGATCGGCGCCCTGAGCATGGGCGTGCTCGCCGGCGAGGCCCAGCCGCTGCGCAACCACATGCGCGAGCGTATCGCCCAGCGCATGCAGGAAAGGCGTGCGGAGGAAGAGCGGCCGGTCGACCTGCAGGCCATCGCGCCGGGCGCCCGCAAGCTCACCGAGACCTATGGAACGGCCAAGGGCCAGGCGATCGACATCTACATTCCGCCCGGGGCGCGGGATGCGCCGGTGATCGTCATGGTCCATGGCGGGGCGTGGAAGATCGGCGACAAGGCCAATGTCGGCTCGATCGAGAACAAGCTGAAATACTGGCTGCCCAAGGGCTACGTGTTCGTCAGCGTCAACTACCGCCTGCTGCCCGAGGCGATGGCCTACGAGCAGGCGCAGGACGTGGCGCTGGCCCTGCGGCAAGTGCAAGACCATGCCGCCGAGTGGGGCGCCAGCGACCGGCGGATCGTGCTGATGGGCCACTCGGCCGGGGCGCACATCGTGGCCCTCCTGTCGTCCAAGCCCGAGATGGTCGGCAAGTCCTGGGCCGGCACGGTGGTGCTGGACTCGGCGGCGATGAAGGTCTCGTCGGTGATGGACGGCCGCCACCCGGGTTTCTACGACGAGGCGTTCGGCAGCGATCCGGCCGGCTGGGCCAGGGTCTCGCCGATGGACCAGTGGACGCCGGCGGCCGTGCCGATGCTGGTGGTCTGCTCCACGAAGCGCCCCGACAAGCCCTGCGACGACGCCAGGGCGTTCCAGGCGCAGGTGGAGAAGGCCGGCCAGGCCATGCCGGTGCTGCCGCAGGACCTCAGCCACGCCGACGTCAACCGCACGCTGGGCCAGCCGGGGGCCTACACGCAGGCGGTGGAGGCTTGGGTCACGCAGCGGGTGGGGCGCTAACCTCGTACCTTCTCCCGGAGGGAGAGGTTTCTCTAGGACGGCTCTCCGTAGACGATCCCGCGCCCGTCCGTGCCCACATAGACACGGCCATAGACCCGCATGTCGGCCGCCAGGCAGCGGAAGCGGCGGCCGTATTCGTGGCGGGGGTCGTTGACGCGGGCCCAGCTCCCGCCCTCGTCGTCCGAGCGCCAGATGGCCTTCACCCCGTCCTTGCGACCGATGGCGAAGAGGGCGGGCCAGGGCTTGCCGGGCGGCGGGGCGCCGAGGTCGAGCTGGTCGACCTGCACGCCGCCGTCGATCCGGGTGAAGCGGGCGCCGCCGTCGGTGGAGCGGAAGAGGCCCTGGGTCGAGACCAGCCACAGGTGACCGGCCTGGCCGGGAACGGCCTTCAGCGGCCAGGGGATCTCGCGCCAGGTCACCTGGTCGGCCGAGAGGTCGGCGGGCAGGCCGCGCACCGGCGCCTCGACGAAGCTGACGCCGGAGTCGGTGCTGAGGAAGCGCTTGCCGGTCGAAAGGTCGAGGGCGGTGAAGCGCCTGGGATCGACGCGGTCGGGCACGGGGCGGACCCAGGCCGGCAGGCCCTTGCTGGCTTGCCAGGTCGCGCCGCGGTCGCGGGTGATCTGGACCTGGGCGGTCATGACCATGAACACCGAGCCGTCGGCGTTGACGACGATGGCGGCGTCGTCGTGCGGGTCGGGTCCGCGACGGCCCTGGCCGGGCGGCGGCGGCGCGTTCGGAATGCGCGGGGCGGTCATCGGCGCCCAGGTCCGCCCGTGGTCGCCGGACCAGGCCAGGGTCGGGCCGCCGTGGCGCTGGTGCGGCGTGCCGCTACGGACGACGACCGAGGGCTTGCGGCCCGCGTAGTCGATGAAGTTGGTGTTGCCGAACACCGGGGTGGTGAACTGGTCGGTCGGCGAGACGGCCAGGTCGTCGTGCACGAAGCCGGAGATGTCGCCAAAGCCGCTGAGCAGCTGCGGGCCCTCTGGCAGGCTGGCCAGGGTGATGATCGCTGTCTGCTCGATGCCCTCGACCCACGGGAACCAGGTGGTCGGGCGGCCGGCGGCGGCCTCGGTGAACTCGCGGGTGGCGTAGATGGTCGCGCCGGTGGTGTAGCAGGCGAAGTCGGGATCGAACGGATCGATGGCCAGGCCCGCCATCCACCAGCCGAAATCCGCCTCGGGCTCGCCCCAGTGCAGGAAGGGCGTGGTGGTCACGTCGCGGCGGGCGTCGGCATAGAGGTCGGTCCAGGTCGCGCCGTGGTCGGTGGAGCGCCACAGGGTGTCGTGCGGATTCCAGCGGTTGAGGCTGGTGACGGCGACCGCGCCGCTTCCATCGACCGCGACGCCCATGAAGCCGCCGCCGCGCTGGGCCTGCGGCTTGGCGGGGGTGACCTCGGTCCAGGCGTTGGTCGCCGTGTCGAGCCGCCAGACCGCGCCGTCGGCCACGTTCGACGGGCCGATACCGCTGGAATAGGTGACGTAGAGCCGGCCCTGGCCGTCGAGCGCCGCCTTGCAGGCCAGATAGGCGTGCGGGGCGGGGATGGGCTTCCAGCTCTGGCCGCCGTCGTCGCTGCGCCACAGGTGGTGCTCGGACGGATCGGCGACGCCGACGAAGATCGTCCGGCTGCCCTGGCCCGGCTGGCCGCTGCGGGGATCGAAGATCACGAACGACAGGCCGCCGTGCGTGGGGGCGGGGTGGGCGTTGAGGCCCAGGCCCGGCAGCGGGAAGCTGGCGGACTTGCCCCAGGTCGCGCCGCGGTCGCGGCTGACCTGCAGGCCGTCGTGGCGCGAGGCGAAGAAGAGGGTGCGGGTGTCGTTGGGATCGATGGCCAGGCGCTCGCCCAGGCCGCGGCCGTCCTCGTTGCCGCCCATGCGGAAGGGAACGGGGACCACGGTCCAGTCGGTCCCGCGGTTCTCCGAGCGCAGGATGGCGGCCGGATCGGGTCGGCCCATGCCGCAGGCCAGGTAGACGAGGTTCGCATCAACGGGATCGGGCGCGACGCTCTCGACGCCCTGCCAGCTGCCCTGGGCCTGGTCGTCGAGCAGCGGGATCCAGCGGCTTTCCGAGGCCTGCCAGCGATAGGCTCCGCCCATGTCGGAGCGCAGATAGGCCAGGCCCTTCTCGACCGGGCTGAACACCACGCTGGGCACGAAGCCGCCGCCGCCGACCCGCACGTTGCGCCAGCGATAGGGTAGGGCGCGCGTCGCCGCATGGGCCGCAGCGCCAAAAGGCAGCGCTGTCATCGCCGTTCCGAGAAGCAGGCCCAGGAGGGTTTCGCGGCGGCTCGGGGCTGAAGTGAACGACATGGCGACCCTAATGCGAAGTGTAGTTTTCCCGTGATCTCGCATGAGCCGAGGCCGTTTCGCCAGCCACAATTGTTAGCGCTAACCAAGCTCTACCGACGCGCGCCGTGGCCGAAAGGACGCAGCCTGAACGCAAATGCGAATCCATTGCATCCTGAGGTTTGACAGCTCTGGGCCCGGCGCCTATGCGCTCTTGCGACTTATTCTTGATTGCACGAGCGCCCCAGATGTCCCGATCCCTTCGCGCCTTCCTCCTCGCCGCGGCCATGAGCCCGGCCCTGCTGGCCGCCGCCCACGCGGCCGAGGCCCCGGCCGCCGACGGCGCGGCCGACAACCTGGACGGCGTGGTGGTGACCGGCGCCAAGACCCGCACCTCGGCGGTGACGGGCCTGGACATGAGCCTGCGCGAGACGCCGCAGTCGGTGACCATCATCGACGGCGCGACGATCCACGACTTCGCCCTGACCAACATCAACGACGTTCTGGCCCTGACCACGGGCGTCAACGTCGAGAAGGTCGAGACCGACCGCACCTATTACAACTCGCGCGGCTTCGACATCACCAACTTCCAGGTCGACGGCGTGGGGCTGCCGCTGATCTGGGGCATCCAGTTCGGCGAACTCGACACCGTGCTGTTCGACCGCGTCGAAGTGGTGCGCGGCGCCAACAGCATGATGACCGGCACCGGCAACCCGTCGGCCACCGTCAACTACGTGCGCAAGCGCCCGACCGCCGAATTCCAGGCGAGCGGCGCCCTGCAGTACGGCTCGTGGGACTCCAAGCGCCTCGAGGCCGACGTCTCGGGCCCGCTGAACGAGAGCGGCACGCTGCGCGGCCGGCTGATCTACGCCAACGAGGACCGCGACTCCTATCTCGACCACTACAAGGTCAACCGGAACGTCTACGCGGCCCTGCTGGCCTGGGACGCCACCCCTAACACCACGGCCACCTTCGGCTGGTCGATGCAGGACAACCGGGCTTCGGGCGTGCTGTGGGGCGCCCTGCCGCTGACCTACAGCGACGGGTCCTTGATCAACTACGACGTCTCGTCCTCGACCTCGGCCGACTGGACCTATTGGGACGTTCGCGACCAGACCGCCTTCGCCGAGGTCGAGCACCGGCTCGACAACGGCTGGCGCCTGAAGGCGATCGCCACGGCCAAGCGCTTCGAGGAGCACGCCAAGCTGCTCTACGCCTACACCGGCGAGGACGGCATCGATCCGACGACGGGCCTGGGCGTCTACGGCATGAGCGGCGTCTATCCGTCGATCTATGAGAGCTACACCCTGGACGCCTACGCCTCGGGTCCGTTCCAGGCCTTCGGCCGCGAGCACCAGCTGGTGGTCGGCGGCCAGGTGTCGCGTTCGGAAGGCCACGAGTACGAGGACTTCTCGAGCGACTCGATCGTCTATTCGTCGGTCACGAGCTGGGGCTCGACCCAGCCGGCCGAGCCGACCTATCCGGGCGCCTATCTGGCGGCCAACGAGACCACCAAGCTGGCCCGCTTCTACGCCGGCGCCCACCTGAGCGTGACCGACAAGCTGAAGCTGGTGACCGGCTTCAACGCCCTGAAGCTGAAGGCCTACGGCTTCTCGTACGGCGCCGACATGGCCCGCGACGAAAGCAAGGTCAGCCCGTATCTCGGCGCGGTCTACGACCTGAACAAGAACGTCTCGCTCTACGCTAGCTACACCGACATCTTCAATCCGCAGTCGGAGGTCGACTCCACCCGCGCCAAGCTCGCCGCCGTGCACGGCAAGAGCTACGAGGCCGGGGTCAAGAGCGAGTGGTTCGACGGCCGCCTGTACGTGACCGGCTCGGTGTTCAAGGCCGTGCAGAAGGGCCTGGCCGCCTGGGCCGGCTATTTCGACGACGGCAAGAGCTACTATTCGGCCCAGGACACCGAGTCCAAGGGCTATGAGATCGAGGCCAGCGGCCGGATCACCGACAACTGGCGCATCGGCGCCGGCTGGACGTCGCTGGAGATCGAGGACACGGCGACCGGCGCCGACGCCCGGGTCTTCCTGCCGCGCAAGACGCTGAAGGCTTCGACCACCTACAGCGTGCCGTCGCTGCGCAACCTCAAGCTCGGCGCCGCCGTGCGCTGGCAGGACGAGATCACCACCGACGCCGCCGACGTCACCCAGGACGCCTATGCGGTGGTCGATCTGATGGCGGGCGTCGACGTCACCGACCGCATCCGCGGCACGCTGAACCTCAAGAACGTCGGCGACGAGAAGTACCTCAACAGCCTGATGTGGGGGCAGGCCTACTACGCAGCGCCCCGCAGCGTGTCGGTTCGCCTGGACTATCGCTTCTAATAATCGTTATTAAGAGGGGCGTGGCGGCCGGTTCGACGGTCGCCACGCCCTTGATGTTTGTTTTCGAGCCTTTCAGCCGCCTCGCATGGCGCGGAACCGAAGGGCTCCGGGAGGCCGGATGGACGCGCGCAATCTGGAAACACCTTACGCGCCGGACGTCACGCCGGTCCCGCAGCCGCCCGCGGCCTCGGTGGCCAAGGCCGTGCGCGCGGCCGTGCGGCCGACCCTGACCTTCGTCCACCGCTGGGTGGGCCTGTTCATCGCCGGCTTCCTGTTCATCTCGGGCGTCACCGGCGCGGTGATCTCGTGGGACCACGAGCTGGACGACATCCTCAACCCGCACCTGATGCACGCCCGGACCGACGGTCCGGCCCTGCCGACGCTGGACATCGTCAAGCAGGTCGAGGCGCGCGATCCCCGGGTGATCGTCTCCTACTTCCCGCTCGTGGCCGAGCCGGGCGAGACCCTGGCCATCGGCGTCGACGCCCGTCAGGACCCCAAGACCGGCAAGCACTACGAGCTGGGCTACAACCAGGTGTTCATCGACCCGGCGACCGGCGTCGAGCAGGGCCGGCGCGAGTGGGGCGCGGTGTGGCCGATCACCACCGAGACTTTCGTCTCGTTCCTCTACATCCTGCACTACACCCTGCACATTCCCGAGTTCTGGGGCATCGACCGCTGGGGCGTCTGGCTGCTGGGCGGGGTCGCGGTGCTGTGGACGCTGGACTGCTTCGTCGGCTTCTACCTGACCCTGCCGGCCAGCCCGACCAATGGCCGCAAGCCCGCCAAGAGCTTCTGGAGCCGCTGGAAGCCGGCCTGGCAGATCAAGACCAAGGCCAGCGCCTACCGGATCAATTTCGACATCCACCGGGCCTTCGGCCTGTGGCCGTGGGGCGTGTTGTTCGTGGTGGCCTTCACGGCCTTTTCGCTGAACCTCTACAGCGAGGTGTTCTATCCGGTGATGTCGAAGATCTCGAAGGTCTCGCCGACCCCGTTCGACACCCGCGTGCCGACCAGCCACGACAACCCGATCCTGCCCAAGCAGACCTATGAGGCGATCATCGCGAAGGCCAGGACGGACGCGGCCGCGCGCGGCTTCACCGCCCCGGTGGGCGGGGCGTTCTACTCGCCGCACTACGGCGTCTACGGCGTGGCCTTCCACAAGGTGGGCGACGACCACGGGGCCGGCGGCGTGGGTCCGCCCTACCTCTATTACGACGGCGCCGACGGCCGCTATCTGGGTGAGCGCCTGCCCTGGAAGGGCACGGCCGCGGACATCTTCGTCCAGGCCCAGTTCCCGCTGCACTCGGGCCGGATCCTGGGTCTGCCGGGCCGCATCCTGATCTCGCTGACCGGCCTGGTCGTGGCCGCGCTGAGCGTCACGGGCGTGGTGATCTGGCTGAAGAAGCGCCGGGCGCGGGTGCTGCGCAGGAAGCCGGCCTGAGGGATCAGCAGGCGGTGTGGCCGCTCCGCGTCCAGGCGGCCGAGGCTTCGGCCAGGGCGCGGACGACCTCCAGGTCCACATCCGCCAGCCGTTTGATGTAGACGCAGGAGACGGCCGAGCGGTGCTTGCCCAGCTTCGCCAGCAGGGCCTCGCGTTCGGGGAAGTCCGAGGCGAAATAGAGCACCAGCTCGGTCTTGCGCGGCGAGAAGCCGAGCAGCGGCCAGTCCATCGGCTTGGCGCCGCCGGTCGAGTAGGACCCGAAGCCGACGATCGAAGGCCCCCACATCACCGCCGGGGCGCCGGCGACCTCGGCCAGCAGGGCGCGGACGGCCTGCGCGTCGGCCCGGCGGGCCTCGGGGGAGGCGGCCAGGAAGTCGTCGACGCTGGCGTCCGTCGGACGGGTCTTGGGTTCGGCGGCCATGACCCCATCCTGCAACGAAAAACGCCCCCGGTGAACCGGGGGCGTCTTCGAAGACGTCGTCGTTGAGGCCGGGGCCTCAGGCGGCGGTCTTGACCAGCGACTTGGTCAGGATGCCGATGGCGGCTTCGCGGTCGATACGCTCGATGGCGGCGACTTCGCGGGCCATGCGGTCCAGGGCCGATTCATAGAGCTGACGCTCCGAATAGGACTGTTCCGGCTGGTTTTCGGCGCGGTGCAGGTCGCGGACCACCTCGGCGATCGACACCAGGTCGCCCGAGTTGATCTTGGCTTCGTATTCCTGGGCGCGACGCGACCACATGGTGCGCTTCACGCGGGCGCGGCCCTTCAGGGTGGTCAGGGCCTGATTGACGACGTCGCCTTCGGCCAGCGGGCGCAGGCCGGCGGCCTTAGCCTTCTTGGTCGGGACGCGCAGGGTCATCTTTTCGTGGTCGAAGGTGATGACGTAGACTTCGAGCGACATCCCGGCCACTTCCTGGGTCTCGATGCCCTGGATCGTCCCCACGCCGTGGGCGGGGTAGACGACGTGATCGCCGACCGAGAATTCCAGACCGCTCTTGCTCATTCGTTCGTCCTCATAAAATTGGGCTCGCGCCCAAAACGCCGTTTCCAAGCATCCCAAAAAGCGATAGCAACCCGTCCGTCGGAGAGGCGGGGCCAAGTCGGATCAGGATTTGGAGTGTCTCTTAAGTCACCCTTCGCCTTCGATCGGGCGAGCCGTTGAACGGCTGTCGTCTTCCACCAGACATGCGGGTGCGAGGGCGCATCCGTCACGTCGGAAGCGACAATAGCATAAAATTCAGCCTCATGAAAGGCTTGCGACCCGGCATGGGGTCGCGACGGCTGTAAACCGGCCGTGGAAACGGGGATTCAGCCCTGGATCAGGAGCCCTTGCCGGGCTTTTCGCTGAAGTACTTCTCGAACTTGCCGGTCTCGCGCTCGAAGTCGGCGCGGTCGGCCGGCGGCTCGCCCTTGACGGTGATGTTCGGCCAGACCTTGGCGTAGTCGGAGTTGATCCGCAGCCACTTGCCGTCGGCGTCGTCCTCGGTGTCCGGCTTGATGGCGTCGACCGGGCATTCCGGCTCGCAGACGCCGCAGTCGATGCATTCGTCCGGATTGATCACGAGGGTGTTCTCGCCCTCGTAGAAGCAATCCACCGGGCACACCTCGACGCAGTCCATGAACTTGCAGCGGATGCAGGCGTCGGTGACGATGTAGGTCATCGGAACTTGGCGGCTTTCTGGGACGGACGGACGTAACGCGGCCGCGTTTTCGGAGCGACGGGCGTGAATGTCAATGCGGCGCGGTGCGCGGCGGGGCCAGGATTTCTGACGACGCCGACAGACGGGCGCCCGCGAGCGGCGCTTTGGGCACGCTTTGTCGGGCTTCCGACCATGAAGAACGAGGTTCGTCGAAAGATACCAATTCTTATGGAAGGCGTTTCACTGTGTAGTTGAGGATACGCCGCACAACAACGTCGGGAAGCCGACACCAGAATGACCAGCATGGCCCTGAAGACCGCTTCGCCGGCGACGGCGGAGGACATCAACGCGCAGCTGCGGCTTCGAATGGCCTCGTTCGAGGCCTTCGTCGCGCATGCGCCGTTCGCGGCCGCGCTGATCGATCGCTCGGGCCGGCTGGCCGCCGTCAGCGCCGAATGGCGCGACGAGGACCTGACCCCGAGTCTGGCGCCGGGCGAGCCCTTCGCCCGCTGCCTGATGAACCTGGAGGACGTCGAGAGCCTGGAGCGCTGCCTGGCGTCCGGCGAGCCGTTCTCGCGCTATCGGGCCCAGGTGGTGGAGGGCGCCCAGCGGATCTGGCGCAGCGAGTTCGCCGCCTGCCGCAGCGACGAGGGGATCATCTTCGCCGTCATCGTCACCGCCCGCGACGTCACCGGCTACGCCCAGACCGCGCTGCGGGCCGAGCGCAACGAGCAGCGGCTGAAGTTGGCGCTCGAGCTCGACGACCTGATGGTGCGCGAGGTCGACCTGAAGACCGGCGAGGTCTACGTCTCGGGCACCTGCCCCGAGCTGGAGAGGTGGTGCCTGTTCGATGCCGATCCGCTGGAGATCGTGCACGAGGAGGACCGCGAGCGCATGGCCCAGATCATGCGCGCCCGCCGCGACGGCGAGGCGGCGGTGTTCGAGTTCCGGCTCAATCGCGACGACGGCGTCGAGACCTGGGTGCGCTCGGTCGGCAAGCGCTTCGTGGGCGGCGACGGCAAGCCCGAGCGGCTGGTCAACCTGTTCAAGGACATCACCGACCGCCGTCGGCAGACCGAGGCCGTCGAGAACCTGGCCTTCCGCGATCCGCTGACCAGCCTGCCCAACCGGGCCTATTTCCAGCGCAAGTTCCAGGAGGCGGTCGACGCCTCGGAGATGGCCGGCGAGATCTTCGGCCTGATCATGATCGACGTCGATCACTTCAAGGATATCAACGACACCCTGGGCCACGACGCCGGCGACGCCCTGCTGCGGCGGCTGGCCGACGTGCTGCGCCACGCTTTCCGGGCCGGCGACACGGTGGCGCGCCTGGGCGGCGACGAGTTCGCGGTGATCCTGCGCGGCCTGCACGGCGAGGGCGACATGCTGCGGCCGATCAAGGCCCTGCAGGAGCTGCTGCGCCAGCCGATCCAGCACGCCGGCCGCAGCTTCTCGGTCAGCGCCAGCATCGGCGCGGCCCTGCACGGCGACCCCGACGCCGACCCCAGCCACATCTTCAAGAACGCCGACATCGCCCTCTATCGGGCCAAGGACGAGGGCCGCAACCGCTCGATCCTGTTCGACCCGTCGATGCGCTCGGCCCTGGAGCAGCGGCTGGAGCTGCTGCGCGACGTGCGCGCGGCGATCGAGGCCGACGAGTTCATCCTCTACTACCAGCCGGTGATCGACCTGGAGAGCGGCAGCGTGGCCGGCTTCGAGGCGCTGATGCGCTGGGCCCACCCCGAGCAGGGCATCCTCACGCCCGACCGCTTCATGCCGGCCTTCGAGGACCAGGATCTCTCCCTGAAGCTGGGCGACGTGGCCTTCGAGACGGCGCTGAAGCAGATGCGGGCCTGGCTGGACGCTGGGATCGAGTTCGGCCGGGTGGCGGTCAACATCTCGGCCGCCCAGTTCCGCTCGGGCCGTCTGGCCGAAGAAGTGCAGGAGCGCCTGGCCCGCTGGGGCGTGCCGTGCGACCGCCTGACCATCGAGGTCACCGAGCACGTCTACATGGGTTGGGCGTCCGATGTGGTCAGCGACACGGTGCGCAAGCTGCACGCGGCCGGGGTGATGATCGCCCTGGACGACTTCGGCACCGGCTACGCCAGCCTCGCCAACCTGCGTCAGTTCCCGATCGACCGGCTGAAGATCGACAAGGGCTTCGTCCAGAACGCCGAGGACGCGGCGATCGTGAAGGCGGTGATCACGCTCGGTTCGTCGATGGGCATGAAGGTGGTGGCCGAGGGCGTCGAGGACCTGGCCCAGCTGGAAGCCCTGGCGACCTATGGCTGCGACCAGGTGCAGGGCTACCACTTCAGCCGCCCGATGCCGCCCGAGAAGGTGCCGGGCTTCGTGGACGGGTTTTCGCTCTGAAGTTACCCACAGGGATGCACGCTTCTCACCTTCTCCCATAGGGAGAAGGAGGGGCCCGCGCCGCAGGCGTGGGAGGATGAGG
>NZ_QHJY01000250.1 GCF_003185805.1 Caulobacter sp. D5 | reverse complement strand
GGGCGGCGGGATGACGTCCTCGACCAGGGCCTGGGCGTGGTCGATCAGCATGCCGGTGGGCTCGCCGGTCTCGTCCTCGAGGATCTGGCCGCCGGCCGGGGCGGCGGTGTCGCGGGTCACGCCGGCCTTGGCCAGGGCGGCGCTGGAGGCGACCACGGCGTGGCCGTCGGCCCGGCCGAGCACCACGATGCGGCCGGGGGCGGCGCGATCGAGGTCGGCGCGGGCGGGAAAGCGCTTCTCCGGCCAGTGGGTCTCGATCCAGCCGCGGCCGTAGATCGGCGCATCGCCCGGATGAGCCTGGGCGTAGGCGCGGACGGCGGCGACCAGGGCCTCGACGGAGTCGACCTGGTCGAGGTTGAGGGTCAGCTCGCGCAGGCCGATGCCGGTCAGGTGGGCGTGGGCGTCGACGAAGCCGGGATAGGCGGCCGCGCCTTTCAGGTCGATGTCGCGGGCGCCGGGGGCGGCCTTGGCGCGGGCGGCGGCCAGCGGGCCGACGAAGGCGATCGTCCGATCACGGATCAGCACCGCCTCGGCCGTGGGCGCGGCGGCGACCCCGGTGTGGATCGGTCCGCCGTGCACCAGGATGTCGCCGGCCCAGGCGATTGGGGCGAAGGCGGGCGAGGCGGTCAGGAGCAGGGCGGCGGCGAGCGGGGCGAGGCGGCGCAAGGGCGATCTCCGGAGCATGACGCCGTCAGGCTAGAGCGCGCTGGCGGCGGATGGAACCGCCCGGCCCCGGTTCGGGGCCTTTACGCGTGGCGAGTGCGTTGCTATGCGCCTCCAGAGGTTGTGTCTGCGGCGAGCGCGGGCAGTGGAGGGCGACATGCGAGGTTCGAGGTTCACCGTGATGGCGCTGATCGGTGCTGCGGCTCTGGCGGCCGGAGCGGCCGGCGCACAGCCCAAGCCGCCGAAGAAGAGCTTCCAGCAGGATGGCCGGGATTACTACTGGGACGTCGGCCACGGCGCGACCGGCGGCCTTGCCCTGAACGGGCCGCGGCAGGCCGACGGGCGCTCGGAGACCCTGGTCCTGACTTGCTCGGGCCTGACCTCGGGCGGAATTCAGGCGCGGTTCTACGCGCCGAGCGGTCATGCCGCCCAGTTGCGCGTGCGGGTCGGCGACACGGCCCTGCGTGTGCATCGGACGATCAACCAGGACTTCGGCCCGATGTTCGTCGAGGGGCGTGGCGACCTGCCGGCCGGCTTCCTGGCGGCGCTCGAGCAGGCCCCGACGGTCAGCGTCGAATATGCCGGGCAGACCCGCGTCTATCCGGGGCCGGGGCAGGCCCTGGCCGCGCACTTCGCCAACTATTGCGACGAGCTTTCGCGACGGTCGGCGCGCGACGAATGATGTGAAAGCCCCCGTCCCACAGCCGCGCCGACGGTGCTAGTCTGGCGCTCATGGGACAGGGCTTCATGCTTTTCGAGACGGCGATCGGCCGTTGCGGCCTGGCGTGGGCGGCGGGCGGGCTGATCGGCGTGCAACTGCCCGAGGCCGGCCCCGGCGCGACCTGGGCGCGGCTGCGCAAGCGCTATCCCGACGCCGCCGAGGCCGCGCCGCCGCCGGAGATCGACCTCGTCGCCGACCGCATCATCGACCTGCTGGCGGGAGGACGCGACGACCTGGCCGACGTGTCGCTGGACCTGACCGTCGTGCAGCCCTTCAACCGCCGGGTCTACGAGATCGCCCGCGCCATCCGTCCGGGCGAGACCTCGACCTACGGCCAAGTGGCCAAGGCCATGGGCGAGCCGGGCGCGATGCGGGCGGTGGGCAAGGCCCTGGGCGAGAACCCCTGGCCGATCGTCGTGCCCTGCCACCGGGTGCTGGGCGCCGACGGCCGGATGGGCGGCTTCAGCGCCGATGGCGGGGCCGAGACCAAGGCCCGGCTGCTGACCATCGAGCGGGCCCGCGTCAACGACGTGCCGACCCTGTTCGACCTGGAGTTCTCGGTGGCCCCTCCGAAGGGGCGCTGAGCGCGGTTTTGCGCGTGGCCCGCGCGCTGTGGGGGAAATTTCCCCTACGAACAGCGCGTAACGCGAGTGAATCTATTGAAAGTGCACGTCGAATGCGGTTGCATCCTTGCAACAACCCGGCGGGGGCCGGGTCAGCGTTACGGAGACGTGTTTTGAAAAGAGTACTGGGGGCAGTGGCCGCGGGCGTCCTGCTGTGGACCGCGGGCGGAGCGGCCATGGCGCAGCCCAAGGTCCCGACCATCGAACAACTGGCGGCCTTCCCGCGGATGGCCAGCTTCACGGTCTCGCCGGACGGCAAGCACATGGCCGGGCTCGAGGCGCGTGGCGAGGACCGGGTCATCCTGGTGTGGGAAACCGCCAACCTGGGCAAGAAGCCGGCCGTGATCGGCGCCAAGAACATGAAGATCCAGGCGGTCGAGTTCGTGAAGAACGACATCCTGGCCGTCTCCATGTGGCAGCCCTACGACCTCAAGCAACTGACCACGACCAAGTCGTTCGTCGGCATGCTCATGCTGACCGATCTCGAGGGCAAGACCTGGCGCGAACCGCTGGCCCGGCCCCGCGCCAAGAGCGAGGACGAGGAGCTGGAGCAGGCGCTGTCGCAACCCGACGTGCTGGACATCCTGCCCAACGACCCGGACCACATCATCGTGGTCAACAATTCGGGCGTGAACTCGGGCGACGTCTATCGGGTGAACGTGCGCAGCGGCCGCTCGGAGCGGATCCAGCGCGCCGACGCCAAGACGGCCGGCTACATCACCGACCTGGAAGGCAATCTGCGGGCCCGCAGCCGGGGCGGCACCGACGCGACCGGCGCCTTCGTCTCGACCGAGATCCGCAACGCCAAGGGCGATTGGGAAGAGATCGCCAAGAGCTACGCCAAGGATCGCGAGATCTTCTCGTTCGTCGGCTTCTCGAAGGATCCCAACATCGCCTACATCCTGTCCAACCGCGGGCGGGACAAGGCGGCGATCTACGAATACGACATCGCCGCCCGCAAGCTGGGCGCCCTGGCTTTCGAGCACAAGTTCTTCGACGCCGCCGGCGTGTCGACCTGGCCGATCAAGGACGAGCACTTCGGCGAGCTGATCGGCTTCCGCTACGAAGGGCCGCGTTCCGACCAGGTGCTGCAGTCGGACCGCATCGCTGGCCTGAAGTCGGCGCTGGACCAGGCGCTGGAGGTCAAGGCCACGCCGATCACCTTCGTCGACCCGGCGACCGGGGCCAAGGCCAACACGACCTATCCGGTGGCCCGCTACAGCCAGCTGATCTCCTATTCCAACGACCTCAACACGGTGGTCGCCTGGGTGGGCGGGCCCAATGATCCGGGCGCCTACTACCTGCTGAAGAACAAGAAGGAGCTGTCGCTCCTGTCCAAGCCGCATCCGGACCTTGATCCGGCCGCGCTCGGCTCCAGCACCCTGGTCTATTACAAGGCCCGCGACGGCCTCGACATTCCGGCCTTCCTGACGACGCCGTCCAAGGCGCTTTACGGCGAAGGCCCGTGGCCGACGGTGATCCTGCCGCACGGCGGCCCGTGGGCTCGCGACCACCTGGAATGGGACTGGTCGATGTGGCCGCAGATGCTGGCCTCGCGCGGCTACGCCGTGCTGCAGCCGCAGTACCGCGCCACCGCCGACGGCTGGGGCAAGAAGCTCTGGACGGCCGGTGACCGCGAGTGGGGCGGCAAGATGCAGGACGACAAGGACGACGGCGCCAAGTGGCTGATCGACACCAAGGTCGCCAAGCCCGGCCACATCGCCATGTTCGGCTTCTCCTACGGCGGCTACGCGGCCATGGACGCGGCCGTGCGCCCGAACGGCATCTACAAGTGCGCCATCGCCGGGGCCGGGGTGTCGGACATCAACCGCATCTGGGCGCGGTTCTACACCAACCCCTTCTACCGCGACGCCCAGGCGCCGACCGTGAAGGGCGTCAGCCCGCTGGACTACGCCGACAAGATCTCGATCCCGATCATGGTCTATCACGGCGTCCGCGACCGGACCGTGCCGATCGAGCAGTCGGAATGGTTCGTCAAGAAGGCCAAGGCCGCCGGCAAGGACGTCGAGTACCACGAGTTCGTCGACTACGCCCACGGCCCGGCCTGGACGCGCGAGCTGTTCGGCCAGCAGCTGAAGATCATCGACGACTACTTCAAGACCGGCTGCGGCGGTTCGGGGCTGTAAAAGGTCCAGGCCGTTTCGTCGGCGAATGGGCGCCGCGCCTTCGGGTGCGGCGCCTTTTTCGTGCGCGCCGAGGCCGATGCGGCCGCCCCCGAAGGGGCGGCCGTCCCGGGAGCTGTCAGACCCGGTTGCCGGTCGAGGCCGGATTGGTCGCCCCGGTCTGGGCGCCCAGCAGGTTGTTTCGCAGGTCGTTGCCGACCAGCAGGACCTCGGCGTTCGTGACCACGCCCCAGTCCTGTTGCGAGCCCCATTCGCGGGCCCGCACGCCGGTGACCACGCCCGTGCCGTTCTGGAAGAAGTAGAGGCCGTTGGAGCGGCCGGTCACCTTGCGCCGACCGTTGGCGATGAACTGGCCGCCGGTGACCGTCACGTCCGGACAGTTGGCCAGCATGCCGTCGAGACCATTGTTGGTGACGATGGTCGGGCCGACCTGGACCTGGCGATTGTGGTCGGAGAGGTAGATGCCGCATTCCTGGGCCAGCTCGATGAAGCCGGGCCGCACCAGGTGCAGGCTGCCCCAGGTGTCGAGATAGATTCCGTGGCCCAGGTCCTCGCCATAGAAGCCGCCGTCGATGCGGATGCTGGCGATGGGGTTGGTCTGCAGGCCGTAGGCCGCCACGCCGTGGCCGCCGTTCTTGTAGGTGACGCAGGTCTCCAGCGCCCCGACCGGCGTGGCGGGCGCCGTGCCCTGGGTGGCGTAGCGATAGCCGTCGCCGCCGTTGAGCGCGGCGTTGCACTTGGTCAGGTAGTACTGCAGCGGGTTGGTGGAATAGGCGCTGTCGGCCTTGAAGCTGAAGCCGTGCGAGACGTTGCTGACCGCGCCGCAGTTCACGAACAGCGTGTAGGCCGTCATGCCCAGGTTCCAGCCGATGTGGTTGAAGTTGCAGCGCACGTTGGTGACCACGCCGTTGTCCCAGCTGTAGTTGGCCGCGACCTCCAGCTTGATCCCGTCGCCGCCCGGCTGGGGCGTGGTGCCGACGTGATCGGCGGTGAAGTCCATCAGCGTCACGTAGTCGGTGGCGGCGGGGATCAGGATCACCGGAGCCGAGGCGTTGGTGGAGCGGATGGTGGTGACGCCGATCCCGCAGCCCTTCAGCGACAGGCCGCGCTTGGGGTTCTGGGTCGGCAGTGGCGCGATGACCACGGGCGCGCTGACGGTATAGACCCGCGCCAGCATGCGAACGTCGTTGGAGGCGTCGAAGGCGCGTTTGAAGCTCTGGGTGTCGTCCAGGTCACCGGGCAGCTTGTGGTCATCGACGAAGGTGTAGTTGGCCATTGAAAATCTCCAAATCTTTTAAGGGTTTCCAAGGTGGCGGCATGGACCCCGAAATTGGGTCCGGCCGTGATCGCCGCCTCGGCTGACGTGATCAATCTAGCGAGCGGGGACGTCAGACTCGGTCGCAATTGTTCCCTATTTGTTCTTGTGGCGGCCTCGTCCCGGGAGACCGGATGGGCGAGAGGAGCGGCGAAAGCCTCTGGCGGCCCCAGGCGATGAAGCAGCCAAAGAAAAAGGGGCGGTCCTTGCGGACCGCCCCTTCTCCAGTCGTCTTCAGCCGAAGCTTAGAACGACTTCACGAGGTTCACGAACATCGAACGGCCGCGGTTGTCGTAGCCGCTGTAGAGCTGGCTGCTGCCGACGCGCGGAACGCTCAGGCCGTAGGAGATGATCGGCGGCTCTTCGCCGAAGATGTTGTTGACGCCGACGGTGGCTTCCCAGTCGTTCTTGCCCTTGAACTGCACCGAAGCGCTGTGTTCGAAGTAAGCTTCGACCTTGGTGTGGTACGGATCGACGCTGGGGTCGATGCCGTTCAGACGGGCCGCGTCGGTGGCCGACACGTAGTCGACGCCCCAACGGAAGATCCAGTCCTTCCACTCGTAGCGCATGTCGAAGTCGCCGACCCACTTCGGATAGCCGGGGAAGCCGGCGTATTCGTCGGCCGCGTCGGTTTCGTTCAGGCGGTAGGTCTGGCTCTTCATGTTCGTCGCGCGCAGGGTCGAGACGAAACGACCGTCAAGGATGTCGCGCGTGTAGCGGATGGTGAAGTCGAAGCCTTCGACACCCTGGCTGGCGATGTTGACGTAGTTGTCGACGAAGTAGGTCAGGTTGCCGGTGGTGCTGTTACGAGCGGCCACGAAGTCGCAGAGGCCGCCGCCCGGACGGAAGTCCGGATCGTTGTAGCAGCCGCTGAGGATCGCGGTGCCGAAGTTGGCGACCTGATCGCGGATCTTGATCTCGAAGTAATCGACCGCGAACGACAGGTTCAGGCCGTCCGGCTGGATGACGAAGCCGAGGGTCTTGGCCTTCGACTTTTCGGCTTCCAGGTCCGGGTTACCCGAGCTGTAGACCTGCGGACCGCCGGTCGGCAGCCAGGTGGCCGCGGCGCTGGCGCCCAGCAGGGCGGTCAGTTCGGCGGCGCAGTTCTGGCGACGGATCGAGGCCGCGGCCAGGTTCTGGTACTGGTAGCAGGGGTCGCTGGTCGTGCCGTAGAAGCCCGACTGGCCGCCCAGGGTGCGTTCGAAGATGCCCGGGGCGCGGAACGAGGTGCCCGTGGTGCCGCGCAGCTTCAGCCAGTCAACCGGCGTCCAGGTCAGGCCCACCTTGTAGGTGTCGCTCGAACCGTAGGAGTCGTAGTTGGTGTGACGGGCCGACAGCGAGGCGTCCAGTTGCTTGGCGAACGGTTGGTTGGCCAGCAGCGGAACGTTGATTTCGCCGAACACTTCCCAGATGTCGTCCTTGCCCCGGGTCGGGGTGGCCGAGGTCAGGTTGTAGAGCGAGCGGGTCTGGCTTTCGACCGGCGGGGTGTCGTTCAGCTCGTCGTGACGCAGCTCGACGCCGAAGGCCGCGCCCACCTTGCCGGCCGGCAGGGTGAACAGGTCGCCGTCGATGGCGAACTGGAACGTGGTCTGCTCGTAGCTGGTGTTGCCGGTGACGTCCTTGAACAGCCACGAGCGCAGGGCTTGCGGGATGTCCGTGCCGTTCAGGGCGTTCTCGGTCAGCAGGTTGGCCGGGACGCACTGCGGGTTGGCGTTGCCGACGTTGCTGGCGCAGGTGTAGACGCCGCCGGCGCCGACCGTGCCCGCCGGAGCGGTGATGGTCAGGGCGGCGGGGGTGCCGGTCGGGGCGATGACCAGGTTCAGCGACTGACGGATGCGGTCGGTGATGAAGCTCTGGAAGGTGTAGCTGGCGTCCGACTTGGCGAACATCAGGTTGGCGTCGTAGCGCCAGTTGCCGAAGCCCAGGTCGCCGCGGATACCGGCCGAGGCGCGGTAGTAGTCGACTTCCTGCGAGGACTTGTCGTTACCCCAGAAGATGAAGGGGTTGATGAACTGGAAGCCGGCGGCCGCCAGGGTGGTCGGGAACAGCGGGTTGTTCGCGCCGTAGGTCGGGGCGTTGTAGTAGTAGCCCAGACGCTCGCTGCCGAACGGATCCAGCGACAGCTGGCGGCTGCCGACCTGGCTCGATTCGCGGCGGGTGTAGAGGATTTCGCCGTAGGCTTCGGCGTTGCCCAGGATGCCCAGGTCATAGTTGCCGTTGCCGTAGAAGGTGTAGTTCCGCACCGGCGAGAACAGGTCTTCTTCGTTCTGCAGCGGGTTGGCCAGCGGACGCGAGTCGGTCGAGGCGACGTTGCGCCAGCCGTTGTAGCTGAGGGCGGTCGAGGTGCCGGTGCCGGTGTAGCTGCCGACGAAGCCGGGCTCCGAGGTCAGGGTCGTGCGCGAACCAGTGCTCGAGCGCCAGGCGCCGATGTAGTCGTGCGCGATGCCGCCGCCGTAGTTGATGCCGTTACAACGGAGTTCGCCGGTCGGCGTCTTGTCGTCGTAGACGAAGCCGTCGGTCGGATCGATCAGGTAGCCGCGGCCGCAGGCGGCCCATTCGCGGTCCTTGATCTTGATCCGCTCGCCGCGCAGGTGCTCGAACGAGACCGAGATGTTGCCGCGGTCGAAAGTTTTACCGGCCACGGCCGAGACGCGGTACTGGGCGCCGCCGCCGTCGAACGTCTGGTCGGTGAAGCCCTCGAAGGTCACGCCGTCGATGTCGTTGCGGGTGATGATGTTCACGACGCCGGCGACGGCGTCCGAACCGTAGACCGACGAAGCGCCGTCCTTCAGGATTTCGATGCGCTCGACCATGGCCGAGGGCAGGGTGTTCAGGTCGGCCTGGCCGACCTGGCCGCGGGTGCCGGCCGGAGCCAGGCGGCGGCCGTTCAGCAGCACCAGGGTGCGCACGGCGCCGAGGCCGCGCAGGCTGAGGGTGTTGGCGCCCGGGCCGCCTTCGGTGACGAAGCCGAGGAAGGCGTTGTCGACCTGGGCGGCGCCCGAGGTGACCGTGCCGCCCTGCAGGATTTCGGCGGTCGAGGCCGTACCGGCCAGAACCGATTCCGAACGGGTGATGATCTGCACCGGCGAAGCCGAGCTGAACTCGTCGCGACGGATGCGCGAACCGGTGACGACGATGCTGTCGACTTCCGTCGGATCAGCCTTCTTCGCTTCTTCCTTCGTCGTTTCGGTCGATTGCGCCGACGCGACCGCCGGCGTCATCGCCATGGTCGCGGCCACGAGGCCGGCGATCATCGACGAGCCGAGCAAAACCTTCTTGTCTATCATATGGAGCAAATCCCCAGCTGCTCTTGAACATGGCGCCGGCCGTGCTGTCCCAAGCGATGGCCGTGCAAGCGGAGGTTACCAATCCGCAATGATCGACCCTAGCAAGCGCGTCGCAACCGGCAACCGGCTTTGCAACTTTTTGCCCGGTTTCGGTGTGCTCCGTTACAATATCGCCACACTTTGGTCACGGGCGCCACAAGTGTGGTCGCCCGTGGTCATAATTGGCGGCGACGGCAATTCTGGCTTGGGGAACATATCGTACGACGTTCCACAGATTGCATAACGCCGATTTTTGGGAAATCGGCCTTTCGGGCAGGGGATTCGGGAGGCCGCGCGGGGGCTGTCAGGCTGGCGCGCAGAAGGACGCGCGCACTCCCCTGCTGGGAAGTGGCGGGGCATAGTCATCTTTTGACCACGCTTGCGCCGCGATGGCTGGGGTGCGCATCGCCAATTGTTAAGCGAATTTTGGAATTATTTTTCGCGCGCGTTCCGGGCCGATCTCGACTCGGCCGAACCCGCTGGCGTTGAGCGGGGCTCAGACCGCCTGGGCGGCCAGGCCTTCCAGCACGCGGCGCAGGTCGGCCTCGCGGAACGGCTTCTGCAGCACCGCCGAGCCCTTGTGCGGCTCGGTCAGGCCCGCCTCGCCGTAGCCGCTGGCGAAGGCGAACGGCACGCCGCGCGCCTTCAGGGCGTCGGCGACCGGGAAGATCGGGCGGCCGCCCAGATTGACGTCGAGCAGGGCCGCGTCGATCTCGGCCGAGCCGGCCAGGCGCAAGGCCTCCTCGATCTCGGCGGCGGGACCGACGACCTCGCAGCCGAGATCGCCGAGCATGTCCTCGACCAGCATCGAGACGAGGGCCTCGTCTTCGACCACCAGAACCTTCAGGGCGGCGAGGGTCTTCATCTGTTTCACGGCTCCAGGGCGGCCAAGGGCAGCGTCATCGCGCAGACCAGGCCAGATTGATCATAGGCGAGACGGACCTCGCCGGACAACTCGCCGGCGAGGCCCTTCTCGAGAAGGCGGGCGCCGAACCCGCGACGGGTCGGCGGCGGGACGGGCGGGCCGCCGCTTTCGGTCCAGCGCAGGCGCAGGCGGGCGGAGGTCCCGGGCGAGGCCGGCTCGGTCGACCAGCTCACCGCCACGCGGCCGCCCGGCGTCGACAGGGCGCCGTACTTGGCGGCGTTGGTGGCCAGCTCGTGCACGGCCATGCCGACGGCCACGGTGGCCTTGGGATTGAGCCGCAGGTCGCGGGTGTAGTCGAAGTCCAGCCGTTCGCGGCCGCCGAAGGCTTCCAGCTCGGCGTCGACGATCTCGCGCAGGCTGGCGCTTTCCCAGTTCTGCTCGGTCAACAGGTTGTGGGTCTGGGACAGGGCGATCAGCCGGGCCTCGAAGGCTTCGCGGAAGGCGGGGAGGTCGCTGGCGGCCCGCAGGGTCTGGGCGGCCATCGACTGGACGGTGACCAGGGTGTTCTTGACGCGGTGGTTCAGCTCGTTGAGCAGCAGGCGCTGGCGCTCCTCGGCGCGCTTGCGCTCGGTGACGTCCAGAGACACGCCGGCCATGCGCCGCACGCCGCCGCCGATCAGGGGTTCGTCGCGCACGGCGGCGCGGCCGCGGGCGTGCACCCAGCGCGTTTCGCCGCTGGGGATCACCACGCGGTATTCGATGTCGTATTCGCCGCCGGTGCGGATGGCCTCGTCCATGGCGGCCAGCATGCGGTCGCGGTCGCTGGCGTGGATGGTGGCCACCAGGTCGTCGAAGCCGAAGTCCTGGTCGGGGCCGCGGCCGTAGTTCGACCTGCAGATGTCGGAGGCGTCGTAGGCGCGGGTCTCGACGTCGAGCTCCCATGAGCCCAGCCGGCCCGAATCGAGCGCGAACTTCAGGCGCTCCTCGGCGCGTCGTCGTTCGGTGAGTTCGCGGTCGCCGGCCTCGCTCGCGCGGCTGCGCTCGATGGCGACGGCGGCCTGGGCGGCCAGGCCCACGATCACCGTCTCGGCGCGGGAGTCGAAGCGGGCCGGCTCGCGGTGGCCGAAGAACAGGCCGCCCAGCACCAGGCCGTCGGCGGTCTTGACCGGGGCGGCCAGATAGCTGCGCACCGGCAGGTGGCCCTCGGGCATGCCCTGGTTGGGCGCGTTCTTGCCGTAGCGGGGATCGGCCAGGACGTCGTCCGAACGCACCACGCCCGTGCCCTCGAAGGTGGGGGCGAAGATCGCCGTCTTGCGCGGCATGGGGAAGTTGGCGAAGGCCTCGTCCGGCGCGCCCGCCAGGCCGTACAGCATGTAGCTTTCGCCGGTGCGATCGATGACGTTGTAGAAGAAGGCCCCGAACTGGGCGCCGATCAGCTCGACGCCGCCGTCGATCACCGCCTGGACAGTCTCGCTCAGGCTCTGGTGCGCGCCGATGGCCGCCGCGATCCGGCTGAAGGCCTGGTTGCGACGCACTTCCTCGGCATGGGCCTGCTGGGCCTCGGCCAAGCGCCGGCGGAGATCGAAGATCTCCTCGGTCGCGGCGCGTGCGTCAGCCTCCAAAACGGTCACCCCTGGGCTCCCCCTAGACCCCACGCCGACAAGGCGGCGCGTCGTCGTCAACGCGCCGGAAACGCACCGGTTCCGGTTCGTCGGTAGAAAGCTTGACCATTGTGCGGATGCGGCGCCAAGGGGCGCCGGAGCGGCGGCTGTGGACGAAACCGGACCAGTCGGTCAGCCGGCCGCGCCCTCGGCCAGCAGGAAGGCGCGCAGCGGGGCCGGATCGACGCCCTTGGCGACGAAGGCATCGCCGATGGCGCGGACCAGCACGAAGGTCAGGGCGCCGCCCTCGGCCTTCTTGTCCTGGCCCATGTGGGCGATCAGGGCGTCGGCGTTGAAAGGTTCCGGGCGCACGTCCGACAGCCTGGTCGGCAGGCCGGCGGCCTTGATGGCGGCCTCGGCGCGGACGGCGTCCTGGGCCGAGCACAGGCCTTGCGAGGCCGAGAAGCGGAAGGCCTGGGCCATGCCGACGCCGACGGCTTCGCCGTGCTTGAGCGCGTCGCCGAAGCCCATCTCAGCCTCGATGGCGTGACCGAAGGTGTGGCCGAGGTTCAGCAGGGCGCGGCGACCGGCCTCCTTCTCGTCTTCCTCGACGATCTCGGCCTTCATCTCGACGCTGCGGCCGACGGCCCGGACCAGGGCCTCGGTGTCGCGCTCGAGCACGGCGTGGACATGCTTCTCCAGCCACTCGAAGAACGGGAAGTCGCCCAGCAGGCCGTACTTGACCACCTCGGCATAGCCGCAGGCCAGCTCGCGGGCGGGCAGGGTGGCCAGGACGTCGAGGTCGGCCAGGACGAGGCGTGGCTGGTGGAAGGCGCCGATCAGGTTCTTGCCGCGCGGCGTGTCGATGGCGGTCTTGCCGCCGACCGAGCTGTCGACCTGGGCCAGGAGGGTGGTCGGGATCTGGATGAAATCGACGCCGCGCTTGTAGATCGCCGCCGCGAAACCGGCGAGGTCGCCGATCACGCCGCCGCCGAAGGCCACGATCATGTCGCCGCGTTCCAGCGCCAGGGCCAGCAGCTGGTCCGACAGGTGGGCCAGGCCCTCGAAGCTCTTGGTCTCCTCGCCCGGCGGCAGGACGATGACGTCGACCGCGGCGCCGGCCTTCTCCAGCGACACCGACAGCCGCTCGACATGGTGCTCGCCGACATTGGCGTCGGTGACCACGGCGCACCGCTTGCGCTTCCCAAGGAACGGCAGGACGTATTCGCCGGCCTTGTCGATCAGGCCCGTGCCGATGACGACGTCGTAGGCGCGATCGCCCAGGCCCACGGGAACGGTGCGGATCACGGCTGTACTCTTTCGGAAGCGGACGCGGCGGCAAGGCGGCCCTGCAGCGCGGCGATGACGGCCTCGACGGCCACCATGTGGGGCGTGTCGCCGGTCTCGACGGTCAGGTGGGCCTCGGCATAGGCGGGATAGCGGGTGGTCGCCTGTTCGCGCAGGACGTCCATCGGGTCGCGGTTCTTCAGCAGCGGCCGGCCGTCCTTGCGGCCGACGCGGCGGGCCAGCAGCTCGAGATCCGCTTTGAGCCAGACGGCGATGGCCTTGTCCTTGATCAGGGCGCGGGTCTCGGCGTTGACGAAGGCCCCGCCGCCGGTGGCCAGCACGTGCGGCGGATCCTCCAGCAGGCGGGCGATCACCCGCCGCTCGCCGTCGCGGAAGGCGGCCTCGCCCATCTCGGCGAAGATCTCGGGAATGCCGCGGCCGGCGGCGCGCTCGACCTCGTTGTCGGCGTCGCGGAACGGCAGGTCGAGGGTCTGGGCCAGGCGGCGGCCGACGCTGGACTTGCCCACGCCCATCAATCCGACCAGCACGATGGTCTGGTCACGGAGTTCTGGATGGCGCGGCGGGGCGAGGTCGGCGGTCATGGTCGATCCCCCCGATACACGACCCGAGCCGCCGCCGCCACGCCCCGGGTTCCGCTTATTCCTGGGGCGGGCGTTAGTTTTGTGGGAGGGGAGGCTGGATGGGCGGGTGGTTTTGTTGGCCGCTGCGTCCTTTGCGGAGGTCGAGCGCGAAAACCCTCTCTCTTAGAGAGAGGGAGGGGCCCATCGCGTAGCGATGGGAGGGTGAGTGGTTAC
>NZ_QHJY01000249.1 GCF_003185805.1 Caulobacter sp. D5 | reverse complement strand
GAGAGACCCCTCACCCGACCTGCTTCGCAGGCCACCCTCTCCCGCAAGGGGAGAGGGATCTTCAGCCCGTGACGAAGACCTTCTTCAGTTCGGTCTTCAGGATCTTGCCGTTGGCGTTGCGCGGCAGGGTCTCGGGCCAGAAGACGACACGAACCGGCACCTTGAAGGCGGCCAGGCGGTCGGCGACGAAGGCGCGGAGTTCGTCTTCGGTGGCTTCGGCGCCGGGTTTCAGGGTGACGACGGCGGCGGGTTCCTCGCCCAGGGTCTTGTGGTCGACGCCGACCAGGGCCGCGTCCATCACCGCCGGGTGGTCGTAGAGGACGTTCTCGACCTCGATGCAGTAGATGTTCTCGCCGCCCCGGATCAGCATGTCCTTGGCCCGGTCGATGATGTAGCAGAAGCCCTCTTCGTCGAGGCGAGCCAGGTCGCCGGTGCGCACCCATCCGTCGACGAAGGTCTGAGCCGTGGCCTCGGGCTTGTTCCAGTAGCCCTTCACCACCTGCGGCCCCTTGCACCACAGCTCGCCCACCGAACCGATCGGCAGCTCCTGGTAGGGCGCCTCCAGGGTCATGATCTTCAGGTCGGTGACCGGCACGGCCGGGCCGCAGCTTTCGGGACGGTTCTCGTAGTCTTCGCCCGAATTGGAGGTGGCGGTGGCCGAGGTCTCGGTCATGCCCCAGCCGTTGCCCGGCGAGGACTTGGGCCAGATCTCCTTGATCTTGCGCACCAGCTCGGGCGCCGAGGGCGCACCGCCGTAGGCCACGGCCTCCAGCGACGACAGGTCGTAGTTGTCGCGGGAGGGATGCTCGATGATCTGCCAGGCGATGGTCGGCACGCCGCCCATCTGGGTCAGCTTCTCGTCCTGGATCAGCTGCATGGCCTTTTCGGGATCCCACTTGCGGATCATGGCGAGCTTGGCGCCGCCGAACAGGCCCGGGTTCATGACCGCGAAGCAGCCGGTGGCGTGGAAGAACGGCACCGAGATCAGCGCCCCCTTCTGCGGCAGGCTGGGATCGGGCTGGGGCGGGGCCTCGCCGCGACGCAGGAAGCTGCGCGCCGAAGCGGCGGCGGCTGCGAAGATGTTGCTGTTGACGGCCCGGTGCGTGGCCAGGGCGCCCTTGGGCTTACCCGTGGTGCCGGAGGTGTAGAAGATCGTCGCGTCGTCCTCGGGGCCCAGCTCGACGGTCGAAAGCGGCTTTTCGTCCAGCCTGATCCAGTCGTTGGGGCCGCCGATCACGCTTTCCAGGCGCGTGACGTAGGGATGGGCGATCTCTTCCCTGGCGCGCGAGACGTAGACGCGCTGAAGGTCGGGGCAGTTGTCGAAATGCTCGGCCAGGCGCTCGAAGCGCTCGACGTCCATCACCGCGACCGAGGCGCCGGAATCGACGAGGCCGTATTCCAGCTCCGGCCCGGTCCACCAGGCGTTCAGCGGAGTGAGGATCGCGCCGATGGAGAGGCCCGCATAGAAGGCCACCGGCCATTCGGGCAAGTTGCGCATGACCAGGGCCACCCGGTCGCCCTTCTTGACGCCCTTGGCCTCCAGCTCGGCGGCGAAGACGGTGACGGCGCGGTAGAAGGCCTCGAAGCTGACCCGCTCGTCCTCGTGGACGAGATAGATCTTGTCGCCGTGGGTGCGGCCGACCTGCAGGGTGTGGCGCAGGGTGGGCGGGAGGTTCTTCCAGGTCCGCGTCGGCACGCCACGGATCACCACCTCCTCCATTTCGCCGGGCGTTCCCGGAGCGGTGATCAGGGCGTAGGCCTGTTTCACCGACATGGCGGGCCAAGGGGGCAAGGCGTGAGCGGCCTGGGTCATTCGTTACTCTCCCGGTGTAGCTCGCGCTCGTTGGAAGCGGCGCGTTTCCGTCGAGTAAGCACGGCGGGACGACCGATGTAAACGGTCGTTTGGATAGATAAGGGAACAATGTTTAGTTGGGAGAGACCCTCCCCCTGAAGGGGGAGGTGTCGCCGTCAGGCGACGGAGGGGGAAGACCACTCCGTCGCTGACACTTCCCCCTCCGACCGCTTCGCGGCCACCTCCCCCTTCAGGGGGAGGGTTTTGATCAGGCCATCGCCGCCAGACGCTGCAAAGCCGCTTCCAGCTTGGCCTTGGCCGCTTCGGCCTCCGCGAGGCGTTCGCGGTTTTCGTCGACGACCTCGGGCTTGGCGCGGGCCAGGAAGTCGGGGTTGCCGAGCTTCTTGCCGGTCTTCTCGATCTCCGAGACGTGGCCGGCGATCTCCTTGGTCAGGCGGGTCTTCTCGGCGGCGACGTCGATGAACTCGGCGACGCCGAGGGCGCCGGTCGCTTCGCCCATCACCACAGGCGCCGTGCCGGCGGGCGCGGCGTCGGCCAGGGAGATCTCGCCCAGGCGGGCCAGGCTGAGCAGCAGGTCGCGGTGACGCGACAGGCGGCCTTGCGTGCCCTCGCCCGCCCCGACCACGGCCAGGGCCGGCTTGGCCGACGGCGGCACATTCATCTCGGCGCGCAGCGAGCGGATCTCGCCGACCGTGTCGACCAGCCAGCCGATCTCGGCGGCCGCGTCGGCGTCGATCCAGCTTTCCGGAAGTTCCGGCCACGAGGTGGAGATCAGCATGGCCTGGCGGGCCGGACCGCCCTCCTCGGCCGTCTTGTCCCACAGCTCCTCGGTGATGAACGGCATCACCGGGTGCAGCAGGATCAGGATCTGATCGAGCACCCAGGCCGTGGTGGCGCGGGTCTCGGCCTTGGCGGCCTCGTCCTCGCCATTGAGGATCGGCTTGGCCAGCTCCAGGTACCAGTCGCAGAAGACGTTCCAGATGAAGCGGTAGAGGCTGCCGGCGGCCTCGTCGAAGGCCGGGGCTTCCAGGGCCTTGGTGACCTCGCCGAGGGTCTTCACGACCTCGCCGCGGATCCACTTGTTGATCGGCTGGGCCACGCTTGCGGGGTCGAAGCCCTCGACGCGGACGCAGCCGTTCATCTGGGCGAAGCGGGTGGCGTTCCACAGCTTGGTGCCGAAGTTGCGGTAGCCCTCGATGCGCTGCTTCGAAAGCTTGATGTCGCGCGCCTGGCCCGACATCGCCGTCAGGGTGAAGCGCACGGCGTCGCAGCCCAGCTCGTCGATCAGGGCGAGCGGGTCGATGACGTTGCCCTTGGACTTGCTCATCTTGGCGCCCTTCTCGTCACGGACGAGGGCGTTGATGAACACCTGCTTGAACGGGGCTTCGCCCATGAAGTGGATGCCCATCATCATCATCCGGGCGACCCAGAAGAAGATGATGTCGAAGCCGGTGACCAGGGTGCTGGTCGGGTAGAAGCGGGCGACGTCCGGGGTCTTTTCCGGCCAGCCGAGGGTCGAGAACGGCCACAGGGCCGAGCTGAACCAGGTGTCGAGGACGTCTTCGTCGCGGTTCAGCACCACGTCGGCGCCGAACTGCTCGCGGGCGGCGGCGTAGGCGGCCTCTTCGGTCTCCTCGACGAAGATCGAGCCTTCCGGGCCGAACCAGGCCGGGATGCGGTGGCCCCACCAGAGCTGGCGCGAGACGCACCAGGGCTCGATGTTGCGCAGCCACTCGAAGTAGGTCTTTTCCCAGTGCCTGGGCTCGAAGACGGTCTCGCCGGTCTCGACGGCCTTCAGGGCCGGCTGGGCCAGGGTGTAGGCGTCGACGTACCACTGGTCGGTCAGGTAGGGCTCGATGACCACGCCCGAACGGTCGCCGTGCGGGACCATGTGCTTGGTCTTCTCGATCTCCTTCAGCCAGCCCTCTTCCTCGGCGCGGGCGACGATGGCCTTGCGCGCGGCGAAGCGGTCCATGCCCTGGTACTCGGCCGGGACGGCGTCGTTGAGCTTGGCTTCGGGGGTCAGGATGTTGATGGCCGGCAGGCCGGCGCGCTTGCCGACGCCGAAGTCGTTGAAGTCGTGCGCCGGCGTGATCTTCACCGCGCCCGAGCCCTTGGTCGGGTCGGCGTAGTCGTCGGCGACGATCGGGATGCGGCGGCCGACGATCGGCAGGACGACGTCCTTGCCGACCAGGTCCTTGTAGCGCTCGTCCGACGGATGGACGGCCACGCCCGTGTCGCCCAGCATCGTTTCGGGACGGGTGGTGGCCACCACGATGTAGTCGCGTGTCTCAAATTGGGTCGGCTTGCCCTCGTCGTCGAAGGCGACCGGGTGCTGGTAGGTCACGCCGTCGGCCAGCGGATAGGCGAAGTGCCAGTAGGCGCCGTCGACCTCCTTCTGCTCGACCTCAAGGTCGGAGATGGCGGTCTGGAACTGCGGGTCCCAGTTGACGAGGCGCTTGTCGCGATAGAGCAGGCCCTGCTTGTAGAGCTGGACGAAGACCTTGCGGACGGCGGCCGACAGGCCCTCGTCCAGGGTGAAGCGCTCGCGCGACCAGTCGCAGCTGGCGCCCAGGCGGCGCAGCTGGTTGGTGATCGCCCCGCCGCTCTCGGCCTTCCATTCCCAGACGCGCTCGACGAAGGCGTCGCGGCCCATGTCGCGGCGACCGATGTTGCCGGCGGCGGCCAGCTGGCGCTCGACCACCATCTGGGTGGCGATGCCCGCGTGGTCGGTGCCCGGCAGCCACAGGGCGGCCTTGCCGCGCATGCGATGAAAGCGCGTCAGCACGTCCTGCAGCGTGTTGTTCAGCGCGTGGCCGATGTGCAGGCTGCCCGTGACGTTCGGCGGCGGGATCACGATGACGAACGGCTCGGCGTTCGGATCCTCGCTCGGCTTGAAGGCCCCGGAGGCCTCCCAGGCGGCGTACAGGCGGGGTTCGACGGCTTTGGGATCGAAGGTCTTTTCAAGCATGGCGGAGGGGATATGCCATTTGCGGCCGCCCCGCGAAACCGGGCGACGGGATTATCGGGGATTTTGAACGGGAAAAGGCGGCCGCCGGAGCGACCGCCTTCTCTAATTTCCGTGCGTCGGCGGCCGCCCTAGGGACGGTGCGACGCGAGCATCATACGCCGCGGCCGCGCGAGATCCGGTGGACCTCTTCCTCGACCTTGTTCTCGACGATGCGCGGCAGGTTGGTGTCCAGCCACTCCTTGAGCAGCGGGCGCAGCAGCTCGCGGACGACGTCCTCCAGCGTGCGGCCGTTGGCCGGCATCAGCAGGGCCGAGCTCAGGCTGCCGAAGGCGCTGGCGGCGAGGCCGGCGGCGTGGTCGCCGACCAGGGTCTCGGCCACTTCGTCGCGGTTGAAGGCCGGCGACGGCGGGGTGTAGGCCGGTTCCGGCGGCGGGGGCGGCGGCTCATAGGCCGGCTCCGGCTCGGGTTCCGGGGTGTAGACGTCGAGGTCGCCGAGCGTCTCGACCGGAGCCGGCGGCTCGATCGGATCGGTCAGGTCGAGGACGTCGTCCTCGATCAGCGGCTCGGGCTCGGGAACCGGCTCGGGCGCGGGCGGCGGCGCTTCGGCCGCCGGAGCGTCGTCTTCGGAGATGATCCGCCGGATCGAGGCGAGGATCTCCTCCATCGTCGGTTCTTGAGAGCTCTGGTCGGACATGATGGGCTGGGCCGTATTAAAGGGCTACGAATCCTTGGCGTCCTGCAAGACGCGCACCACCGATGGTGCAGACTTGCACGGCTTAAGCAAGGCCAAGGATGGGCGAGGCGATGATTCGTCCAGGATTGGACGGACTTACTTACCCGGAGCGGGCGTCGCCACGGCCGGCGAGGCGATCTTGTCGAGCGCCTGCACGGCCGGCTCCCACGGCACCCACCCGAAGGCGTGATTGACCTTGTCGTACGAGGTCTTGGGATCGTAGCGCGGCACGTCCGGGGCCAGCTTGGCGATGTCGAGCGCGCCCATGGCCTGCAGCACGCCGGTGCTGGCGACGTATTCGTCGCGGCGGGCGGTGACCAGGGCCAGTTCGGCGGCGCGCAGCTCCTGCTGGGCGTTGAGCACGTCGAGCGTGGTGCGCAGGCCGACCTGCTGCTCCTGGCGCACGCCCTCGAAGGCGATCTTGGTCGCCCTCACCTGCTCTTCGTTGGACACGAGGTTGGCGCGGGCGGCCAGCAGGGTGCTCCAGGCCGACGAGACCTGCTGCACGACGGTGCGCTTGGCGCCCTCGACGGCGATGCGGGCGGCGTTCTCGCGCTCGCGGGCGGCGCGGACGGCCGAGGCGTTGAGACCGCCGGTGAAGATCGGCACGCGGGCGGTGATCGAGCCGGCGACGGCGCGGTCGTAGTCGCCGAACTGCTTGCCGGCGCCGTTCACCTCGCTGGCGTCGTAGCCCAGGCTGGCGCCGGCCGAGACGGTGGGCAGGTAGGCGGCGCGGGCCGCGGCGACGTCGGCCGAGGCGGCCTGCTCACTGTAGCGGGCGGCGACGACGGCGGGGTTGTTGGCTTCGGCGGCGTCGAAGGCCTGCTCGACGCTGGCCGGCAGCAGGGCCGCCAGCGAGGGCTCGGGCGCCAGGTCGGTCGGGTTCTGGCCGACGACCTGGGCGTAGCTGGCGCGGGCGACGGCCAGATTGGCCTGGGCCGAGGACAGGCTGGCCTTGGCGGCGGCCAGGCGCGCCTGCGACTGGGCCACGTCGGTGCGGGTGATCTCGCCGACCTCGAAGCGGGCGTTCGACTCGTCGAGCTGACGGGTCAGGACGTTGACGTTCTCCTGGGCGATCCGAAGGCTTTCCTCGGTGCGACGGACGTCGACATAGGCGGTGATGACCGTGGCCAGCACCGACTGCTCGACGCTGCGCAGGTCCTCGCGGCCGGCCAGCACGGTCGCTTCGGCGGCCGTCAGGTTGGCGCTGGCCTTGCCGCCCGTATAGAGCGGCTGCGACAGCGAGACGGTGGCGCCGCTGCCGCTGGTCTTCAAACGATCGAGACCCGCCGAGGTGGTGTTGGCGTAGTCGGTGCGCGAAGCCGAGATGTCGGCGGTGGCGCTGACGGTCGGACGGAAGCCGGTCTTGGCCTGGACGACGGTCTCGTCCGTGGCCCGCTGCACCGCGCGCTGCTGCTGCAGGGTCGGATTGGTCTGGTACGCCAGGGAGACGGCGTCGGTCAGCGTCTCGGCGTTCGCGGCCGAGGCCATGAAACCCATGCAGCAGGCGGCGGCCAGCAACCCGGCCCGACGGCTCTTCGACATCCCGTTATTCCCCAACACACCCGAAGCTTTCGCTTCAATACCAGCGCTGTAAGGCCGGCCGTCAACCGTCGCTAGTTAAGCTTTTTTCACGCAGGCGTTGTGCGCCCGCGTGAAAAAGGCCCGGATCAGAACGCGAAGCCGGCCTCGACAGGGAAACCGGCCAGGAGCGACGGCGTCGAATCGAACACCGGACGACCGGCCACGCCGTCTTCGGCGCGGACATAGAGCGTGGCGCGGCCGACCGGCCCCTGGCGCTCGACGACGCCCAGACGGCCGTGCAGGGCAAGCGCGCCGGTCCACGAGGCCGGCGCCTTCGGCACGGCGCCTTCGGTGACGATGACATCGTATTCGCCGGCCGGAACAGCGGTCAGGTCGTCGCCGTCGAGACGGGTGACGGCCAGGCCCATGGTCTCGAGCACCACGGCGGCGTACGGCGCGGCGATGACCAGGGCCTTCTCGCCGGCGCGCGGCTTGATGATCTGCAGCAGCTTGCCGATGTCGCGCGGACGCATCAGCGTGCGGCCCGGCGCGTATTCGACTTCGGCGTCGGCATAGGCCAGGTAGGCCTTGCCGGCGGGCACGAGGTTTTCGCGCGGAACCACACGCAGGGCGTCCTGCAGCGGCAGGTCGGTCACGTCGGCGGTGCGGATCTGGCTTTCCACCATGTTCAGGCGGGCGGCCGCGAAATCGGAGCTCATGGACTTCCTCGGAAAGCGGTTCGACAGGCTTATAGGTCCGCGTCTCGTCGGAAGGCAATCAGCCGCTTGCATTACGGATGCAAGGCGTTCGGCGTCGCGTCAGACCCCTTCGCCGAGCAGGCGGCGCAGCTGGTTGACGGCCGGACGCATCAACGGGCAGACCGTGGCGGCCGTGGCCAGGGGCGGGCCGAGCACGGCGGCGCGGGCGGCGTCGTTCTCGCAGAGCTGCACGGCGATGCGGGCGATCAGCGCCAGATCCGGTTCCAGCAAGGCGGTGCGCTGGTCGATCAGGCGCGTCAGGTAGCGCGGGTCGGCGTCGTCGGGATAGCTTTCGATGGCTTCCTCGACGCTTTTCAGCAGCACCTCGATGCGGCTTTCCACGCCCACGGCGGTGGCGGCCTGGCGCAATCTGGCTTCGATCTCACTCATGCCCAAACGCGCCCCCGCGTACGCTTTCCCCTGAATTCGGCGGCCCGTATGGCGCAAAATCGTCGTTAACGCCTCCCCCAAAAGCATACTGTCCCCAAAATGGGGACATGGTGAATTTTCCTGGCGCGGCGACTCAGCCTCACGGTTAATCGACCCAGGGGCTTCAGGGGACGGTATGAGCACGGATGTTCGGCGCGCGGTTGTCCGCCTTTCGGCGGGTTATTTCCTGCGCTCGCTGGATGTCGCCAAGGGCCTGCACGGCAACGACCCGGTCCGGGCCATCGTCTTCACCACCATCTGGGTGGCCAACACCGCCCACATCCGGCCCAACATGGGCTTCGACGCCAAGGAAAAGGTGGTCCAGGACGCCCTGCGCCGCCCGGTGACGGTGGTGCAGATCGCCGATTCCCTGGCCATGCCCGCCGAGACGGTGCGACGCCACGTCAGCGGCCTGATCGCCGACGGCCTGTGCGTGCGCCATGGCCGCAAGGGCGTGACCATCCCCGCCGAGGTCTTCGCCCGCCCCGAGATGCTGGCCAGCCTGGACCAGCAGCACCAGTACACCGAGACCTATTATCGCGAGCTGCAGAAGCTGGTCGAGGCGTAGGCTCGCCGGATCATAGGGCGGGGCTCAGCCCCGCGCAGCCTCGAACCGCATCGCGTCGGCGATCATCGTCTCCAGCGAGCGGGTCGGGCGCCAGCCGAGGTCGGCGGCGATGCGGGAGATGCCGGCCACCAGGGCCGGCGGGTCGCCCTCGCGGCGGGGGCCGTAGCCGTAGGGCGCGGGCTTGCCGGCCACGGCCTCGGCGGCCTTGATCAGTTGCAGCACCGAAGCCCCCTGCCCGGCCCCGACATTATAGGTGTCGCCGCGACCGCCCTCGATCAGGTGGCGCAGGGCCAGGACGTGGGCGTCGGCCAGATCGGTGACGTGGACGTAGTCGCGAACGGCCGTGCCGTCGGGCGTGGGATAGTCGTCGCCGAACACGGTGAGCGGCCCGGCGCGGCCCAGCATGGCGCGGCACAGCAGCGGCACCAGGTGGGTCTCCGGCTCGTGGCGCTCGCCGATCTCGCCGTCGGGATCGGCGCCGGCGGCGTTGAAATAGCGCAGGACGGTGACGTCGAGGCCGTAGGCCGGCTCCATCCAGCGCAGGGCGTCTTCCAGGGCCAGCTTGGTCGAACCGTAGGGATTGATCGGCCGGGTCGGGTGGCTCTCGGGAATCGGAGAGACCTCGGGCGCGCCGTAGACCGAGGCCGTCGACGAGACGACCAGGGGCGCGACGCCGGCGTCGGCCAGGGCCTTGGCGAAGATCACCCCGGCGGTGAGATTGTTGTCGTAGTACTTGGCCGGATCGCGGTTGCTCTCGCCGATCAGGCTGTGGGCGGCGAAGTGGATCGCGCCCTTGATGTCATAGCGGGCGACCAGCTCGGTCACCAAAGCCTCGTCGCGGATGTCGCCCTCGTGCAGCGGCCCCCACTTCACGGCGTCGGCGTGGCCCATGACCAGGTTGTCGAGCGTGACGGGGCGATAGCCGGCGGCCGCCAGGGCCTTGCAGGCGTGAGACCCGATATAGCCGGCGCCGCCGGCCACGAGAATCGCCTTGGACATCGATTGGGACATCGACTGGGAACTGGACACCGGGCCTCTTTCGCCGCCCGCGATCCTGGCGCCCGGGCGTTTCTGCATGTCGCCGAACCTTGCGCCGGCCGCAACCCCAAAGCCTTGGCCATGGAGCCCGCGGACACGCCGCATCCGGACGATCAGGCGAAGGCGGAGGAGGAAATCTTCCTGACGGCGAACCCTTCGAACGATCGAAGGGAGAGTGGCTCCGCGGGTAGGATTCGAACCTACGACCAGCCGGTTAACAGCCGGCTGCTCT
>NZ_QHJY01000248.1 GCF_003185805.1 Caulobacter sp. D5 | reverse complement strand
CCCGGCCACCGGCGTCACCTGCTTCACCACCCCCACCAAGCCGGCCACGGACATGACCTTCGGCCAGGCCCTGGCCTCGGCGGTGCAGTTCGTGGTCGACAAGTTCCACGTCGACGAGGGCACGCCGATCAAGAGCATCGAGGCCGACGCCGACAAGGGCAACCGCCCCAACTGCATCCAGGCCCCGCCGGCCTACAAGGCCCGGCCGCTGAACGGGATCTGGGCGGCGCCGCCCTATCTGCACAACGGCTCGGTGCCGTCGCTCACCGCCCTGCTGGGCGCGCCGGGCGAGCGGCCGTCGAGCTTCTGCCTGGGCAACCGCGCCTACGACCCCAAGGCCGTCGGCCTGGACGTCAAGGCCGCCTGCCCGCGCGGGGCCTTCAAGCTGGACGTCAGCGTCAAGGGCAGCTCCAACAAGGGCCACGAGTTCCGCGACGCTCCGGCCGGGACCAAGGGCGTGGTCGGCCCGGCCCTGAGCGCCGAGGAGCGGGCGGCGGTGATCGAGTTCCTGAAGACCCAGTAGGAAGACTTAGCCGGAAAAGACGGCCGGAGGCCTTTACGCCTTCGGCCGCCACGCTCTAGAAAGCCCGCAACTTTTGTAAGGGCTTCGCCTTCGCGCCGCCCGGCCGACGAAGGAGACTTTCCATGTCCGATGAAACCCGCGACTCCAACGGCGCGATCCTGGCCGACGGCGACAACGTCACCCTGATCAAGGACCTGAAGGTCAGGGGCTCGGGCGGCGTGACTCTCAAGCGCGGAACCCTGGTCAAGAAGATCCGCCTGACCGGCGACCCCGAGGAGATCGAGGCCAATGTCGACAAGGTGAAGGGCCTGGTGCTGCGGACGGAGTTCGTCAAGAAGGCCTGAGGTTATTGGCCATGGGTCGTTTGAGATATGTCCGCGCGCGCTGGCCCGAGCTTGAGGTCCCGGAAGGGCAGCCGCTCTGGCTGCTGTACGAACTCGACGATGCGGCCGATGCGGTGACGCGCTCGGTGGACCTGTTTCCTGACGGAAGCGTCGCGCGCAACAGCATCGAGATTGAGGAGCGGAACGGCACGCCGTGTCCCTCGCTGATCGATCTGTCCCTGGCCGAAGGCTTCGCGGACGCCGACCTTATCGAGATCTCGTCTGCGGAGTTCGAAGCGGCGTGGGCCAAGGGGATGGACCGGCCGTTCTGGAGCGCCGGCTAAGCACCTTCCCGCTAGCCCGCCGCCGCCAGCCGGGCCAGGCCGTATTCGACGCGGCCGTCCCAGGTTTCCAGCAGCGGCTCGCCGGCCCCGAGGGCGGCGTGCAGTTCGGCCAGGGGGCGGGCCGGCGTCGTCTCGGCGAGGCGGGCGTCGGGGCGCGCGTTCGCCGCGGCGGTCAGGAACATCACCGCGTAGAACAGGTGGCTGACCCGGCGCGCCAGGGCCAGGCGGCCGCGTTGCGCGTCGGTCGGCGGCGCGCCGAAATAGGCGGCAAGCAAGCGGTCGGCGGCTTCGGGGCCGGGGGCGAACAGGTTGGCGACGGCGGCCAGGTCGACATAGCGGTCGGCCAGGAACGCCGACTCCCAGTCGATCAGCCACAGCCGGGCGCCGTCGCTGAGGATGTTGCGGGGATTGAGGTCGTTGTGGCTGGAGACCGGCTCGCACCCCGCCGCGCGGCTGGCCGTGGCCAGTCCGTCCCACAGGCTCGCCGTCGCCTCGCGGGTCGCCGGCGCCAGCAGCGGCCGGGCCAGCAGGCCGCGCACCAGGTCTTCGAGGGCGTCCAGATAGTCGAGTCCCGACTCGGCCAGGGGCGGGAAGGCCGGCGTCTCATGCAGCAGGCGCACGGTGCGGGCCAGTTCGGCCGCCAGGGCCTCGCCGCCGCCGGGGAAGTCGGACAGGGGGCGGGCCTCGATCCACTCCACGATCGTCACGCCGCTCTTGGCATCGGCCCCGCGCAGGCGCGGGCCGAGCAGGGCGTCGGCGGCGATGCGCTGGCAGGCCTGGGCGCGGGCCGGATCGCGCACGGTGTCGCGGGCCGTGTCGATGCGCAGCGCATAGGGGACGCCGCCGACGCGGATGCGCCAGCTGCCGGCGCCGGAGAGCCCGCCGGTCAGCCGCGTCTCGGAATCGACGGCGTCGGTCGCGAACGCCGTCCGCAGGGCGCGGGCGACGGCGGGGATCCGGGCGACTGACGAGACGGACATGGGCGGCGGCTCCCTGAAAAGCGCGTCGCCTAATTTGTCCGGATAAAAATCAGAGTCAATATTACCCGGGTTAAATCCTATTCGCCCCGCGCCGCTTTCTCCAGGGTCGGCACGTCGATCTTCACCATCTGCATCATGGCGGCGAAGACGCGGCCGGCGACGGCCTTGTCGGGGCCGGTGGTCAGCTCGATCAGCTGGCGCGGGGTGATCTGCCAGGAGAGGCCGTAGCGGTCCTTCAGCCAGCCGCAGGCCGAGGGCTGGCCGCCGCCGGCCAGCAGGGCGTCCCAGTAGCGGTCGACCTGCGCCTGGCCGTCGCAGTCGACGGTGAACGACACGGCCTCGTCGAACTTGAAGTGCGGGCCGCCGTTCAGCGCGGTGAAGCCCTGGCCGTCGAGCTCGAAATAGACCGTCGACACCGAGCCGCCCGGCCCGGCCGGCGGCGGCACGTCGTCGGGATAGCGGTTGACGGACAGGATCCGCGAGTTGGGGAAGATCGAGACGTAGAAGTTCGCGGCTTCCTCGGCCTGGGTGTCGAACCACAGGAACGGGGTGATCTTGGGCATGGCGTCTTCCTCCTGGCTGGCGGCCTGGTCGCCGCGTCTTCCCGAGGACGAAGGAACGCCCGCCGCCCCGACATCGTCGAGGCGAATTTTCGCATGCGCCGTCAGATCGAGCGGTCGACCGTCTTTCCGACGTTGCTCAGGGTCGCTAGGGCGACCGCGGCGGTCGAGGCGGCGGCGCTGACCGGAACGTCCAAGGTGGCGGCGGTCTCTGAGGCCGTGCTCGCAGGCGCCGTGGTCCCGATCGCGGCCGCCTTCGAGGGTTCGGCCGCGAGGGCGGCGTCCCGGGCCTTGCGGGCGGCGATGACGTCCGACCAGCGGAAGCCCCACGCGGAGCTGTCGTCGACCTGGTCGCTGACGTCGCGGCCGTTGGCGATGGCGACAGCCTCGCCTGTCGAGCGCACCGACACCGACCAGCCGGCCTCGCCGGCCGACTGGGTGAAGTCGCCGATCCTCAGCTTGCCCTCGGTCGTGCGGTAGAGCGGCGCGCCCGTGACCTCGAACCGGCTGTTCATCCCGCGGAGCGTGGCGTTCAGGCTGGAGAGGCCCCTGTTGATCCACTTCTCCGAGATGTAGACCATCATGTCGATCTCGCCGCCCATCCCCTGGGCGCGCATTTCGTCGAACTTGGCCGTGTTGTTCAGCATCCAGACGCCGCCGTTGATCAGGCTGATGTCCAGGCCCAGCATCTCGATGTTGTTGCGCGCGGCCTTGGCCATGCCGGCGGCCATCTGGTTGTTCTCGGAAGCCAGCGAGCCCTTGGGGTAGGTCTCGACCGGCGCGGCGAGCGCCGTGGTCGTGGGCGTCGCGTCGGACGCTTCGGCGGGCTTCTGCGCGGCGTCTTTCGCCAGGGCCGCCTTGGCCTCCGGGGACAGGTCCACCTTCACGGCCGGCTCGACATATTCCGGAAGGTTCAGCGCCTGAATGGACGTCTCAGTCTGCGCCAGTATGGCTTCGCGCCGCTCGTACGCGCCCGCCGCCTGGGCGTACATGTCCTTGCGGTCCTGGGCCTGCTTCAGATAGGCGGCCTCGTCGAACGACACGTGAGCAAACTCGTAAAGGCGCCGCAGCCCCGGCAGCCTCGCCTGGGCGTGCGCCACGGGGTCGTAGCTGTAGGGGGAGGGAGCGACGGCCGTGACCATGGAAGTCCTCACCGGTGCGCGTGCTGCGCGTGTCGAGTTTTCAAACTCAACATGAAGGCGAGTCGTGAACGACGCGTAAACCTTGTCGCGCGTTGGGCCGTGTCGGTCCGACCTTAGAACCGCATCCAGTCGATGAAGGCCCGCAGGGCCGGGGAGAGCTGGCGGCGGCTGGGGTAGTAGAGGAAGAAGCCGGGGAAGGGCTCGCACCAGTCTTCCAGCAGCGAGACGAGGCGGCCGGCGGCGATGTCGTCGGCGACGGCTTCGCGGAACGGGAAGGCCAGGCCCGCGCCGGCCTTGCAGGCCTCCAGCAGCACCGCGCCGTTGTCGGTGAGCAGGCAGGCGGGCGGGGTGACGACGACGAGGCGGCCCTTGCGCTCGAACTCCCACGGATAGGGCGCGCCCGAGGATCGGCGCACCAGCAGGCAGCGGTGGCCGCTCATCAGGTCTTCCGGCTCCTTGGGGGCGCCGTGGCGGGCGATGTAGTCGGGCGTGGCGACCAGGGCCTGGGAGAGCTCGCCGCTGAGCGGGATGGCGATCATGTCGGCCTGCAGCCGCTCGCCCAGGCGCACGCCGCAGTCGAAACCGCCGGCGACGATGTCGGACAGGGCGTCCTCGCAGACGATCTCGACCCGCACGTCGGGATAGGCGTTCATGAAGCCGCCGATGCGCGGGGCCAGCAGCATGCGGGCGGCCGTGGTGGCGATGTTGATGCGCAGGCGGCCGGCGGGACGGTCGCGGAACTGGGCGATCTCGTCGAGGGCGGCGTCGATGTCGGCCAGGGCCGGTCCAAGCCTGGCGAGAAGCCGCTCGCCGGCCTCGGTGGGGGCGACGCTGCGGGTGGTGCGGTTGAGCAGCCGCACGTCCAGCCGGGTCTCCAGGTTGCGGATCGCGTGGCTGAGGGCGGAGGCCGTCACCCCCAGGGCCTGGGCGGCGGCGCGGAAGCTGCGGCGCTCGGCCACCAGGGCGAAGACGGCGAGGTCGGGCAGGGGGCGGGTCGACATTGCTGAGAGATGCTCAGGAGTGCGTTGAGACCGCAAGCGGTTATCGTCGCGCCCGCCAAGGCCCATCTCCCTGCCGTCGCGGCGACGTCCGCGATCCCCATTTCGCACAAGGAGCTGCCCATGAAGACGCGCAAACTCGGCGACGGCCTGGAGGTTTCGGCCCTCGGTCTCGGCTGCATGGGCATGAGCTGGGCCTATGGTCCCGCGCCCGACAAGCAGGCGATGTTCGACCTGATGGCCAGGGCGGTGGACCTGGGCGTCACCTTCTTCGACACCGCCGAGGTCTACGGCCCCTATGTCAACGAGGAGCTGGTCGGCGAAGGCCTGAAGCCCTTCCGCGACAAGGTCGTGATCGCCACCAAGTTCGGCTTCGACATCGGGCCCGACGAGTCCGGGACCGTGCGCATGAAGGGCGTCAATTCGCGGCCCGACAACATTCGCGCCGTGGCCGAGGCCTCGCTCAAGCGCCTGGGCGTCGAGGCGATCGATCTCTTCTACCAGCACCGCGTCGATCCCGGCGTGCCGATCGAAGACGTGGCCGGGACGGTCAGGGACCTGATCGCCGAGGGCAAGGTCAAGCACTTCGGCCTGTCGGAGGCCGGCGCGGCGACGATCCGCAAGGCCCACGCGGTGCAGCCGGTGGCGGCCCTGCAGAGCGAGTATTCGCTGTGGACGCGGGGGATCGAGGCCCAGGTGCTGCCGACCATCCGCGAGCTGGGTATCGGTCTCGTCCCCTACAGCCCGCTGGGCCGGGGCTTCCTGACCGGCGCGATCAAGGCCGGCGACGGCTTCGGCAAGGACGACTTCCGCTCGACCCTGCCGCGCTTCCAGGGCGAGGCCATCGCCAAGAACCAGTCGCTGGTCGAGGCGCTGGTCGAACTGGCCGGCGAAAAGGGCGTGACGCCCGCGCAGCTGGCCCTGGCCTGGCTGCTGGCCCAGGGCCCGGACATCGCGCCGATCCCCGGCACGACCAAGGTCGCGCGGCTGGAGGAGAACATCGGCGCGGTGGACGTGGCGCTGTCGGCCGACGACCTGGCCAGGATCGCCGCGGCGGTGCCGGAGACGGCGGTCGAGGGCGAGCGGTACGCCGAGGCCGGGCTGGCGATGGTGGGGCGCTAGCCGACTGGCGCCGGCCCCCTCAGTCGCTCCGCGACAGCTCCCCCAGAGGGGGAGCATCTGCGGCGATAGATCCTCCCCCTCTGGGGGAGGTGGCCCGGAGGGCCGTAGGGGGTCTTCGGCGGCGGGTCTTGAACCTGTCGCCCGCCCGCGCTCAAACTCCCCACCATGACCGACAACCCGCTGCAACGCCTGGACGCCCTGGAGCTGGTCAAGCTCGGCAAGTCGGCGATCACGGTGGGGGGCTTGGGGGCGGGCATCGTCATCGTCATCGCCGCATTGCTGGCCGCGCGGCTGGCGGCGGCGGGCCTTCGGCGGCTGCGGGCGCGGGCGGCCGACAACGCCTCGTCGCTTTACGTGGTCGAGAAGCTGACGACCTACGGCCTGGTGGTGGTCGGCCTGCTGGCCGGCCTGTCGACCATGGGCATCGACCTGACTTCGCTGACGGTGTTCGCCGGGGCGGTGGGCGTCGGGGTGGGGCTTGGCCTGCAGGGGGTGATCAAGGACTTCGCCTCGGGCGTCAGCCTGGTGTTCGAGCGGCTGATCGCGGTGGGCGACTTCGTGGAGCTGTCGAACGGCTCGCGCGGGGTGGTGCACGAGATCGGGCCGCGCGCCACGCGCATCCGCACCAACGACGCCACGGACGTCATTGTCCCCAACTCGGTGCTGGTCAACGACCAGGTGATCAACTGGACCCTGCGCAACACTACCCGCCGCATCCGCGTGCCCTTCGTCACCGCCTTCGGGGTCGACAAGGAGACGGTGCGCGAGGCAGTGCTGAAGGCCGCCCGCAGCGTGCCCTTCACCAGCGCCGACGACGCCGTGCGCCGCACCCAGGTGTGGCTGGTCGGCTATGGCGATCACGCCCTGAAGTTCGAGCTGATCGTCTGGCCGACGGTCGAGGCCGTGCGGCGGCCGGCGGCGATCTTCGCGGCCTATACCTGGGCCATCGACGACGCCCTGCGCGGGGCCGGCATCGAGATCCCCTATCCGCAGCGCGACGTGCGGCTGCGGGGGCTGTTCGGCGAGGAGGGCGAGGACGCGCGGGCGGCCCTGCGCCTGGAGCCGCGCGCGGCGCGTAAAGGGCGGGGCAAGGCGGCGACCCACGTCTCGCAGAACGACGCCGCCGACGAGCTGGGCCGCGAGGATCCGGACGAGGCGCCGCCGCCTTCCAGAACCCCGCCCCCTTGATGGGGGAGGGGGCGTTGCACGTCTTCCCCTGCGTCGCCCTTGACCCCCTCGCGCCCGCGCCGCAGTCTTCTCGCAACTGCGAAATAAGAACACAGGGAAGACGCGCATGAAGACCGCCCGAGGCTTCTTCAAACCCCTGGCCATCGGCGCGCCGGCGCCGTGGCGCGAGCTGCCCGCCCGCGTCGAGCGGATGATCCACTTCGTGCCGCCGCATCTGGAGAAGGTGCGGGCCAAGGTCGGCGAGATCGCCCCCACGGTCGACGTGATCCTGGCCAATCTGGAGGACGCCATTCCCGCCGACGCCAAGGGCGCGGCCCTGGCGGGCACGATCGCCCTGTCGCGCGAGGTCGACTTCAAGGCCCTGGGCGTGGGGCTGTGGGTGCGGATCAACTGCCTCAACTCGCCCTGGCACCTGGACGAGGTGGCGACCCTGGTCGAGAAGGCCGGCGACCGGATCGACGTGATCATGGTGCCCAAGGTCGAGGGGCCGTGGGACATCTTCTACATCGACCAGCTGCTGGCCTCGCTGGAGGCCAAGCACGGGGTGACCCGGCCGATCCTGCTGCACGCCATCCTGGAGACGGCCGAGGGGGTGATGAACGTCGAGCAGATCGCCGGCGCCAGCCCACGCATGCAGGGGATTTCGCTGGGTCCGGCGGATCTCGCGGCCAGCCGGGCGATGAAGACCACCCGGGTCGGCGGCGGGCATCCGGGCTACCGCGTAATCGAAGATCCGCATGCGGACGGATCGCCCCGCGCCAGCGTGCAGCAGGACCTCTGGCACTACACCTTCGCCAAGATGGTCGACGCATGCGCGGCCCACGGGATCAAGCCGTTCTACGGTCCGTTCGGGGCGATCGACGATCCGGTCGCCTGCGAGCAGCAGTTCCGCAACGCCTTCCTGATGGGCTGCGCCGGGGCCTGGAGCCTGCACCCCAGCCAGATCGCCATCGCCAAGCAGGTCTTCAGCCCCGACCCGGCCGAGGTGGCCTTCGCGAAAAGGATCCTGGAGGCCATGCCCGACGGCTCGGGCGTGGCGATGATCGACGGCAAGATGCAGGACGACGCCACCTGGAAACAGGCCAAGGTGATGGTCGACTGCGCCAAGCAGATCGCCGTCAAGGACGCGGAATACGCGGCGCTCTACGGGTTTTGAACCTGGCGCTTCCCCCTGGTCCCGTCATTCCCGCCCTTGTGGCTGACAAAGGGGGTCTCACCACCGCGACATCCCTCTCTCTTAGAGAGAGGGAGGGGCCCATCGCGCAGCGATGGGAGGGTGAGTGGTTACACCTTCAGCCGGCGTGCCGGCACATCGCCCGCAACAGCGCCAAGATCGTCCAGGGGCTTCGCCTACCCACTCACCCTCCCACGC
>NZ_QHJY01000247.1 GCF_003185805.1 Caulobacter sp. D5 | reverse complement strand
GTATTTAGAACTCACACATCCGGGCGAGGCCCGGACGCCCCGCGCCCTCTCCGATCAACTCTGCGCAATGGCGCGAGAGGTTGAGAAGCTGCGCCTGCCCCCTCCGGCCCTCCGGGCCACCTCCCCCAAAGGGGGAGGATCTTGGTTCGCGCATTCAGATGCTCCCCCTCTGGGGGAGCTGTCGCGGAGCGACTGAGGGGGTCCGCGCAAGCGGAACCTCCTCCCCGGGCGGGGAAGCGGCGAAGGCCAGTGGGGCGACGTTCCTAGCGTCCGAGGGACGCCGGCGCGTCCAGCGCCAGTTCCGCCCTACAGCGCCGCGGCGATCTTCGCGGCCAGGGCCTTCAGCTCTTCGGCGTCGGCCATGCCCTCGCCGTGGCGGCCCAGCGCCTGGCCCTCGTAGCGGGGAATGACGTGGAAGTGCAGGTGGAACACCGTCTGGCCGGCCGGCGAGCCGTTGAACTGGGTGACGACGACGCCGTCGGGCTTCAGGGCCTGCGTCACCGCCCGGGTCGCCTTCTGCACCGCGCCGATCAGCCGGCCCAGGGTCTTGGGCTCGGCCTCCAGCACGTTGCGCGCCTTCGAGGTCTTGGAGATCACCAGCAGGTGGCCCGGCGACTGCGGGAAGGCGTCCATGAAGGCCAGGACCTCGTCGTCCTCGAACACCTTCGCGCTCGGGATCTCGCCGCGAACGATCTTGGCGAAGATGTTGTCCGGGTCGTAGGTTCCGTGAAGGCTCATGGTCGTCTCCTGTGTGGGACAGGTCCTAGCAAACCAGGGAGGGGGCGCAAGCGTGGGCAAGACCGACGAGGCAGGCCAGGGCCTGACCGACCGCCAGAAGAAGTGGTTCGCCTCGGTGCAGGCCAGCCTGGAGCGCGACACCGGCAAGACCCTCGCCGAGTGGGTCGAGATCGTCCGCCGCGACTGCAAGGAGACCAGACCCAAGGCCCGCGTCGACTGGCTGAAGGCCAATTACGGCCTGGGCGTCAATCGCTGCGCCCACATCCTGGGCGAGGCCTTCCCGTCGGAGTTGGGCTGGGACGACGCGGCCGGCCTGCGCGCGGCGCTGTGGACCGACCCGGCCGCCACGGCGATCCTGCAAGCGATCGAGGCGGCCGCCTCCGGCTTCCCAGGCCTCGTCACCGGCCAGCGCAAGGGCTTCACCGCCTGGTCCGCCAAGGTGCAGTTCGCCGCCGCCAAGCCGGTGAAGGGCGGAACCGTCTCCCTGGGCCTGGCCCTGACGCCAGACGCCTCCCCTCGCCTGGCCGAGCCGAAGAACGAAAGCTGGTCCGAGCGGCTGAAGGCCAAGCTGATGCTCGCCTCCCCGGCCGAGGTCGACGACGAGGTTGCGGCCCTGCTGAAAGCGGCCTGGGACCGCTCCTGAACGGGAACGCGGAAGGCCACAGCCACGTTTTTGACGGCGGGAGGACAAGAGCCATGTCCAAGGAAGCCGATCTCACCGCCAAGTTCTGGAAAGCCCTCAAGAACGACCGCACCGTGATGCTGGGCCTGCCCGATGTCGAGGGCGGCCACAGCCAGCCGATGACCGTCCTGATGGACGGCGATCACAGCGGCCCGATGTGGATCTTCACCTCGGCCGACAGCGACCTCGTCGCCGCCCTGCCCCACGAGCGCGACGCGGTGATGCACTTCTCGTCCAAGGGCCACGATCTCTTCGCCCAGATCGACGGCCATCTGCGCGTCGACACCGACTTCACCACCGTCGAGCGCCTCTGGAACCCTTTCATCGCCGCCTGGTTCGACGGCATGGACGACCCCAAGCTGCGCCTGCTGCGCTTCGAGCCCGAGCACGCCCGCATCTGGCTGAACGAGAACAGCCTGTTCGCCGGCATGCGCCTGATGCTCGGCCGCGACCCCAAGCGCGACTACCGCGACAAGGTCGCCGAGGTCGTGCTGCACTGAGGCTCTACCGCGCCTCGCGGAACGGCGAATATTCCTCGGTGAGCATCTCGATCTCCTGCTCCACCGCCTGGCGCTCGCGCTCCAGATAGCGCGCCACCGGCTCGCGCAGGGCTGGGTCGGCGATCCAGTGCGCCGAGTAGACCGCGCTGGGCAGATAACCGCGGGCGATCTTGTGCTGGCCCTGGGCGCCGGCCTCGACGCGCGGCAGGCCCAGCCGGATCGCGTGCTCGATGGCCTGATAGTAGCAAAGCTCGAAATGCAGGAACGGCACGTCCTCGGTGCAGCCCCAGTGGCGGCCGTAAAGGCAGTCGCGGCCGATCAGGTTCAGGGCCCCGGCGAGCCACGGCCCGCCCGGTCGCCGCGCCAGGATCAGCAGCACCTTGTCGGCCATCCGCTCGTGCAGCAGCGAGAAGAACCGCCGGTTCAGATAGGGCCGCCCCCACTTGCGGGCGCCGGTGTCCATGTAGAAGCCGAAGAAGGCGTCCCAGTGCTCCGCCTTCAGCGCGTCGCCGGACAGGGCCACGATCTCCAGCCCGTCCTGGGCGTCGCGCCGCTCGCGGCGGATGGTCTTGCGGCGGTTCGACGACAGGGCCGCCAGGAAGTCGTCGAAGGTCGCGTAGCCGGCGTTCTCCCAGTGGTACTGCTGGTCCTGCCGGCGCAGCAGGCCGCGATCGCCCATCCAGCCCCATTCGTCGGCGGTCGGGAAGGTCACGTGCAGCGACGAGGCCTTCAGGCGATCGCACAGGGTCAGCGCCCCGCCCAGCAGGGCCGAGCGCGCCTCGTCCGGATCGACGTCCGGCCGCGCGATCAGCCGCGGGCCCGTCACCGGCGAGAACGGCGCCGAGCACTGGAGCTTGGGATAGTAGTCGCCCCCTGCCCGCTCATAGGCGTCGGCCCAGGCGTGGTCGAAGACGTATTCGCCCTGGCTGTGGTTCTTCAGATAGAGCGGCATCACCCCGCCGATCGCGCCATCCACGTCGGCGACGCTGACGTGATGCGGCGCCCAGCCGGTGCGATCGCTGGCGCAGCCGCTCTCTTCGAGGATGTCGAGGAAGTCGAAGCTGACGAAGGGATCGCCGGACGGACCGGCGCAGGCGTCCCAGGCTTCCTTGCCGATGTCGGCGATGCGGCGGTGGATGCGCACCTCCGCCTTAAGCGAACTCACGCCGTGAAGCCCTCGAAGATCAGGTTGTCGCAATGGTCGGAGACGGCGTCCCACTGGTCCTGGGAGCGCACCGTCCAGGCGATGATCGGCATGCCCTTGCCCCGGAAGACGTCGGCGCGCGCGCTCGGCAGCATGTCGAGGCCGAGCGCCAGGAAGTCCGGCCGCGCCAGCTCCACCTGCTCCAGCGCCGCCAGCGACTTGCGCAGCTCCGGCGCCAGCTTGCGGGCGGCCTCGTCGTTCCAGCCGTAGGAATCCAGGCCCCGCAGGATCTGCGGATGATGGTCGGCGAACCAGGCGTGGGAATAGGGATTGAAGCCGATCACCGCGATCGGACCGTTGTGGTCGATCAGGATCTCGGAGACCTTCTTTTCCAATTCCCCCACTTCGCCGAACGGGGTCTTCAGCTCGATATAGACCATGGCCCGGTGGCCGATCACCGCCAGGGCGTCGGCCAGGGTCGGGATGGTCTCGTCCGTGCCCGACAGCTTCAGCGCGCCCAGCTCGGCGGCGGTGTGGTCGCGCAGCCGGCCCTCGGCGCCGGTCAGGCGCTCCAGGCGATCGTCGTGGAAGACCACCGCCTGGCCGTCGGCCGTCAGCTGCACGTCAAGCTCGATGGCGTAGTCCTTGGCGCAGGCGGCCTGGAAGGCGGCCAGGGAATTCTCCGGCGCGCCGCCCGGCGTCCACAGTCCGCGATGGGCCACGGGCGGATCGAACAGGCGCTCCCACGCCTCGCCGAACACCTCGGTCCCGGGACGCGGACGGGCGCGCATCAGAAGACCTCCACCACGGCGTCGACCTCGACGGCGAAGCCCAGCGGCAGCTTGTAGACGCCGACGGCCGAGCGGGCGTGGGGGCCGGCGTCGCCGAACACCTCGACCATCAGGTCCGAGGCGCCGTTGATCACCTTGGGGATGTCGAGGAAGTCCGGGCCGGCCTGCACGAAGCCGCCCAGCTTGACGATGCGGGCCACCTTGTCGAGGTCGCCGGTCGCGGCCTTGATCTGGGCCAGCAAGTTGATCCCGCACAGGCGGGCGGCCTTCTGGGCGGTCTCCAGGTCGACATCGACCCCGACCGTGCCCTTGATGCCGCCGGAAGCGTCGAGCGAGATCTGGCCGGAGATGTGGACGAGGTCGCCCGACCGCACGAACGGCACGTAGTTGGCCACCGGCGCCACCGGTTCCGGCAGCGTGATCCCGAGACCCGCCAGACGCTCTTCCACCTTCGACATTCAAACGCTCCCTTACCGAGTGCGCATGCTTAGCAAGGGGAAGCCTTCGCACAAGAAAAAAGGCCCGGACGCGAGGTCCGGGCCGAAAGGCTGGGTAGACTTGCGAAACGGCCCGCAAGCGGGGCCGTTCCGAAACTTGGGATTAGCGCGCGGCCTGGAACTTCTCGACCGTGGCGGTGACGCGCTCGTTCAGCGGCTTCACCGAGTCCTTGATCGAGGCCGAGACGATCTCCGAGGCCTTGCTGACCTGGGCGATGTAGGCTTCCAGGGCCGACTTGGCCCAGGCGGTCTGCAGCTCGACGGCTTCCTGCACGCTCTTGGCCGAAGCCAGGGCCTTGGCGGCGGCGACTTGATCCTCGGCGGCCTTCTTCGAGTAGGCGAAGGCTTCGGCGCCCAGGGCTTCGGCGCCCTTGGTCGCGGCGGTCACCGAGGCCACGACGGCTTCGAGGTTCTTCTTCGAATGGGTGTTGGCCTCGGCCAGGGCGGCGAGCGACTTGTCGACGCCGTCCTTGAACGCTTGGTTGCTGGCGGAGGTGTATTGCTCGACGGTGCTCTTCAGGGTCTCGGTGACGGCCATGGGGAAGGCTCCTGGGCAGGTGGCGGGGCACGGGTTCGAGCGACGGGTGGAATGAGACGTTCCGCGGCCCTGCCCCATGCGTTGGGACGACATGGTTTTCTCATGTTGCAGTGCAGCAGTCAAACGTTTTTGTGCAGCGCACCATAACCTAGGGTGAAGCTGCTCCGTGCGCTGAGTTCCCGCATGGCGCGAACGCGATGTGGCGATGAACCAACGGAGGCGAAGCGTTGCCGCAACGCCCAAGTTTTATCTCATTCTGCGGCGAAATCGCTCACCAGTTGTTTACTTTGGCGTAAGGCGACAACGCGCATGCTAGGTTCACGCGTGTGGCGGTGCGGAACCGCTCAGTTCAAATGACGGACGTTTGTCGCATGTTCGCCAAGCTTAACTCCGCCCGTAGCCTCCTCGTCGCCGTCGGCTTCGCCGCGGCTGCGCTGGTCGGCGTCGCTGCTCCCACCGTCGCTTCGGCCCAGATCCCGTACCTGCAGCTCAACGCCGCGGAACCCAAGTACGCGGCCATCGTGATCGACGCCAATTCGGGCGAAGTCCTTTACGACAAGCGCGCCGACAGCCCCCGCTATCCGGCCTCGGTCACCAAGGTGATGACGCTGTACCTCACCTTCGAGGCGCTCAGCGAAGGTCGCCTGAAGCTGACCGACCGCGTGCCGATCTCGCCGCGCGCCGCCGCCCAGGCCCCGACCAAGATGGGACTGCGTCCCGGCGACAGCCTCAGCGTCGACGAGGCGATTCGCGCCATGGCCGTGAAGTCGGCCAACGACATCGCCACCGCCATGGCCGAAAAGCTGGCCGGCAGCGAAAGCCGCTTCGCGGCCCTGATGACCCTGCGCGGTCAGGAACTGGGCATGCGCAACAGCCGCTTCGTCAACGCCTCGGGCCTGCCCGACAGCCGCCAGATCAGCACCGCCCGCGACCTGGCCATCCTGTCGCGCGCCACCATGCGCGACTTCCCGCAGTACTATTCCTACTTCAGCCTCAAGGGCTTCGAGTTCCGCGGCAACTATGTGCGCGGCCACAACCGCCTGCTCAACAGCATGGACGGCTTCGACGGCCTGAAGACCGGCTACACCAATGCGTCCGGTTACAATCTCGCCGGCTCGGCCGTGCGCGACGGCCGCCGCCTGATCGCCGTGGTCCTGGGCGGCTCCTCGACCGCCTGGCGCGACAACAACATGGAAGACCTGCTGACCACGGGCTTCGACGTGCTCAAGCGCCGCTCGCACGGCGAGCGCACCACCATCGCCGCCAACCTCTATGAGGACGAGCCGACCGGCCCGATCATGCGCCCCTCGTCCGAAGAGGGCGACGGCGACCAGGCCGGCCTGAAGATCGTCCTGACCGACAACCCCAAGCCCGTCCCGGTGAAGGTCTCCCCCACCCTCAAGGCCGCCAAGGACGCCGCCAAGCCGGCCCCGAAGAAGGTCAAGGGCGAGTGGAGCGTCCAGGTCGGCGCCTTCCAGTCCAAGAGCCTGGCCAACAAGCAGCTGGGCCTTGTGCGCGACCGCTTCGCCAAGGCCGTGGCCGACGCCGAGGGGGCCGTGGTCGGCGCCGCCGGCGGGGCCTTCCGCGCCCAGTTCCAGGGCATGACCGCCGAGGCCGCCCGCGCCGCCTGCTCGGCCATCACCGCCAAGCGCCAGCCCTGCATGGTCATCGCCCCGCGCTGACCCGGAGCTCTGCGAGCTACAATTGAAAAGCCGGCAGCCTCACGGTTGCCGGCTTTTTCATTGCGCTTGATCCGGTCGCTCCCCCTCCTCCGAGCATCCCCGCGAAGGCGGGGATCCAAGCAGAGTCAGCGGGTCTGTCGCCGAGCGCGCTTCACCCTGAAAGTCAGCTTGGGTCCCCGCCTTCGCGGGGATTGAACGATGATGGGTGCGCAGAGGTCCGGGCGCCGGACCCTCACCGCCCCTTGAGCAACCGATCCCGCGCCGCGTTGAGCTGCGCCGCCAGTCCCGCCGTGCCGCCCTTGTCCGGATGGGCCAGGCGGATCAGCCGGGCGTAGGCGGCCTGGATCTCTTCGGCGCCAGCCTGGGCGTCGACGCCCAGGATAGAGCGCGCCTCGCTGGCCGACAGCTGCGCCTTGCCCGACTCGGCCACCTTGCGGATCACCGGCCGCTGGCGGGCCGAGGTGGCGCACCACAGGCCCAGCACGCACAGCGCCAGGGTCGCCGGCCACTGACTGCGCACGCCGGCATAGGCCGCCGCGGCGAAGGCCGCGGCCGAGGCCACG
>NZ_QHJY01000246.1 GCF_003185805.1 Caulobacter sp. D5 | reverse complement strand
TGGCCGCCGGCCGCGCGCCCGAGCGCCTCGCGGCCCTGGCCCCCGGCATCGCCTGGCTGGCCCTGGCGCTGGCGGCCCTGCTTTCCCTGGAGCGCCTGTTCGAGCGCGATTTCGAGGACGGCGCGCTGGACCTGCTGGCGCTTGGTCCCGCTCCCCTTGAAGCCGTCGCCGTGGCGAAATGCCTGGCTCACTGGCTGGCGGCCGGCGCGCCCCTGGCCCTGGCCGCGCCCATCGCCGCGGTGATCCTCGGGGCCTCGCCGTCGATCGCGCCGCTATTGTTCGTCTGCGCCCTGGCCGGAGGCCTGGCCTTCTCGTTCCTCGGCGGACTGGGCGCCAGCCTGGCCCTGGGCAGCCGCCGCGGCGGCCTGCTGGTGGCGGTGATCGTCCTGCCCCTCTACGCCCCGCCGGTGATCTTCGGCGCCGGCGCGCTCGACAGCCTGGCCGGCGGTCTGCCGTGGACGGGCGGCCTGCTGTTCCTGCTGGCCTACAGCGCCGCGGCCGTGGCGCTCAGCCCTCTGGCCATGGCGGCGGCGTGCAGGAACGCGCTGGACTGATCTTTCGCCTCCCACGCCGTCATCCCGGCCGAAGCGCAGCGTAGAGCCGGGACCCAGGGGCGACCGCATCGCCACCGCCGGGGCGCTTGATCGACCTGCAGAGCCCAGTCCCCTGGGTCCCGGCTCTTCGCGCTACGCGCTGCGGCCGGGATGACGAGTTTTTGAGAGTGTGGAGGTCAGGGCGTCAAACACGCCGCCTCGACCACCGTGGCGTCCAGCGTGCCGGCGGCCGGGGCCTGCCAGTCCTGCTCGAAACGGTAGGAGTCCTCGGTCCCTTCGAGATTGTTCTTCGGGTAGCGGAAGGCGGCGGCGTTGCGGAAGCGGCCGGCCGTGCAGTCCACCTCGACCAGCACCTTCTCGGAACGGAAGGCCGGGGCGTCCGGCGCCTGGGCCTCGGTGCGCGGCAGGCGAAACTCGTGGCGGACCCAGACCTGGCCCTGAGGCTTGCGCCCGTCGTTGCCCTTGGTGGTCTTGGCGAACATCAGCACCGCCCCTTCCTCGGCGGCGGCGAAATAGGGCCAGCCGTCGGCCCGCACCCGCTCGGCCCAGGGCGGCATGGTCTTGGCCTTCTCCTGGGCGGTGACGGTGACGCCGTCGATGTCGGCGGCCGCCTTGGCGTCTGGCTGGGGCGGCGTGGCAGCCTGAACCGCCAGCAGCAAGCCGGCCGCGCCGACGGCGATGAGAAAATGAGCGTCCACCCTGCGGCCTCCCGTCGGACGCGCGTGCGGCGCCCTTTTCTTCTTCCATGGTCACGGTAACATGGGTCGACGAACGATCAACCGGCCGGCAGGGAGGCCGTCCCGAATGACCAGGATCCGAACGGCCGGCAAGGCGCTGTCGCTGCTGGCCGCTCTTGCCGTGGTGGGCGCCGCCCAGGCCGCGCCGACCCGCAAGGAAAGCTGGGGCAAGCCCGGCGTCAGCTACCTGAAGTACCGCACCGACGCGGCCGAGTGCCTGCACTATGTCGAGGCCCTGGCGCCGGTGAAGCTGGCCCTGGTGGACCTGACCTTCGGCATGGACGTGCCGGTCGATCCCGACGTCGGCTCGCGCGAGCCTTCGGCGTCCGGCGCCGGACAGGCCGCCCAGAACTACGCCGAGGCCTACCGCCTGCGGATGAACCGCAACTGGCGCAACGTCCGCGACCAGGCGACCCCGGCCCTGGAGAAGTGCCTGGCCGAACGGGGCTACAGCCGGTTCAAGCTCAGCGAGGCCGAGCAGAAGGAACTGAAGGACTTGCGCGTCGGCACGCCGGCGCGTCACCTCTATCTCTGGCGGCTCGGCTCGGAGCCGCGCTGAGGAGGGCAGGCCCATGAGCCTGACCGAGATCGCCCGCTTCGCCGACCTGGCCGAGGCCCAGATCGCCGCCTCGCGGCTGCGGGCCGAAGGCGTGCCGGTGCTGCTGCAGAACGAGCACTGGGGCGCCAGCGACTATCTGATGACCATCGCCATGGGCGGCTTTCGCCTGTGGGCGCCCGACAGCGACGCCGACGAGGCCCGGCGGCTGATCGAGGACCTGCGCGGCGGTCCGTCGTCCGAAACGCCCGATCCCGGCGTGCTGGCCCACGGCGCCTCGGCGGGCAAGGCCGGGGCCGCCCTGCTGCTGGCGGCGACCTTCGGTCCGGCCGCCGGCCTGCTGCTGGACGGCAAGCGCCGCAACGCCTGGCTGGGCGGCGTAGCGATCGGCGTCGCCGGGCTATGCTTGCTGGTCGGACTGGCCGTCTGGGTCCCGACGCTGTTCGGCTAGGGCGCCGGAGCCGGGACCGCCTGCAGGCCGTCCGGCTCGGCGTGTCGCTCGCCCAGCACCGTGACGAAGCTGCCGGCGATGATCATCAGGCCGCCGACGCCCAGGGCCAGGGTCAGGTGATCGCCGAACAGCAGCACGCCGATCGAGGCGCCCATCAGCGGCTCGATATTGATGAACACTCCGGCGCTGGCGCTGCCGACGCGGGCCGAGCCGAACTGCCAGGCGGCCGTAGCCAGCAGGGTCGACAGCACGCCCAGGCCCAGCACGCCGATCCAGGCGGTCGGCGAAAGATCCAGCTTCGGCGGTCCGTGCATGAAGAACGCGATCGGCAGCACGGTGAAGGCGGCGATGATCACCGTGGCCGCCGGCACGGCCATCGGCGAAGCGGGCTTGGGCGCGCGCTTGAGCACCACCAGCCAGGCCAGGAAGATGAACAGCGAACCCAGCGACAGGGCCACGCCCAGCGGCGAGCCGGCCCCGTCGGGCTTGCCGGCGATCAGCGCCGCGCCGAGGGTCGCCGCCCCGACGCCCATCCACGAAGCGCGGCTGACCTTCTCGCCCATGACCTTGGCGCAGATCGCGATCAGGGCCGGCATGGCCCCGACCAGCAGGGCCGCCAGGGTGACGCTGACATGGGCCAGCCCCTCGAACTGCACCATGAAGGCCACGCCGTAGAGCGCGCCCAACAGCAGCATCACCGGCGAGCGGAACAGGGCCCGGGCCTCCTTCGTCCTCAGGGCGAAGGGCGCGGCGACCACGGCGGCGACGGCGAAGCGCAGCAGCACCATGTGGGCGGCGTCGGTCTCGCGCAGGATCAGCTTGCCCAGCGGGAAGCCGAGGCCCCACAGCAGGCCGGCGAGGATCAGGGCGAGGAAGGCGACGCGTTTCATCGGGGGCCTCATGCCGCATTCGAACGCCCGGGGATATGGGCCTTGCCCGTGACAGGACCTGTCAGCAGGCCCGCGCCGAACATGAAATTATCGAAATGAGTCAAGGCGCGGCGCGGAGGCCACACATCCAAGTGCTTGATTTGTCAGCTCTTCGTATCGCCGATCCGGATAGTGCTTCATTCGTGTAACATTGTTCACATCTTCAGACATTTTCGCGCCACAACGGGCTTCAACCTAGGCCGCAGTTCGTATCCGCCCTGTCCAAGGAGATCGCCATGCGCCCCGCCCTCAAGTCCCTCGCGATCGCCGGCGCCGCCGCGCTCACGGCCGGCGTCGTCGCCGCCGCGGCCCAGACCGCCGAGCCCCCG
>NZ_QHJY01000245.1 GCF_003185805.1 Caulobacter sp. D5 | reverse complement strand
AGAGCCGGCGGCGGGCTCGCCGCGACGGCCTGTGTCGCGCCGGCCAGGCCGGCCGCGGCGACGCCGAGACCCAGCCCGCGCCGGCTGATGGGCGGAGGGTTCATGCGGGGGTCCTTTCCAGGATCAGGGCCTTGAGGATCGCCTTCTGGATCTTGCCCGAACCCGTGCGCGGCAGGCTGTCGACGATGGTCGTGGCCTTGGGCAGCTTGTAGCGGGCCAGCCGAAGCTCCAGGTGCGCGACGACGCCGGCATGGCTGACAACCACGCCCGGCCTCGGCACGAGGATCAGGTGGCCGACCTCGCCCCAGCGGGGATCGGGCAGGCCCAGCACCGCGCACTCGGCGATGCCGGGATGGTCGGCCAGGGCCGCCTCGATCTCGGCCGGATAGACGTTCTCGCCGCCCGAGATGAACATGTCCTTCTTGCGATCGACCAGCCAGTGGAAGCCCTCGGTGTCGGCGCGGGCGATGTCGCCGGTGCGGAACCAGCCGTCGGCGGTGAAGGCCGCCGCCGTGTCGTCCGGGCGCCGCCAGTAGCCGGAAAAGACGTTGTCGCCCTTGAGCAGCAGCTCGCCGGGCTGGCCGTCGGGGCAGTCGCGGCCGGCGGCGTCGACGATGCGGCTGCGCACGCCCGGCAGGGCCACGCCCACCGAGCCGGCGCGGGCGTCGATCTGGGCCGGATCGACCGGCATGCCGAACACCGTGCCGGTCTCGCTCATGCCGAAACCGTCGACCACCGGCACGCCGATCGCCAGCCAGGCGCGGATATCGGCGGCCGCGTGCGGCGCCCCGCCGGTGAAGATCGCGGTCAGGCCGGCCAGCCGCTCGGGGGCGAGGTCGGGATGGTTGCGCAGGGCCTGAGCCATCTGCGGCACGCAGAAATAGTGGCTGACGCTCAAATCCGGATCGGACAGCCGCGCCAGGGTGCGGGCCGGCTCGAACCCGTCCGAGACCAGGATCGTCCCGCCATGCAGCAAGGGCGGCCGCACCGTGGTGACCAGGCCCAGGACGTGGAACATCGGCGCGTCGATCAGGAAGGCGCTCTGGTGCGTCACTCGTCCCAGGCGGCCGAAATTGACCGCCGTGTGGTCGAGATTACGCTCGGACAGAACCACGCCCTTGGGACGGCCAGAGGTGCCCGAGGTGTAGAGGATCAGCGACGGCCGGTCGCGATCGAACGGCGCGGCTGCAAGCGGTTCGGCGGCGGCGATCTCGGCGGCAAGGTGGTCGAGGGACAGGCCCTCCAGCCCGACGCGGTCCAGCTCCTGGTCGCCGATCACCAGCCTGGGGTCGGCGTCCTCGACCAGGGCCAGGATCTCGGCCGGGCTCAGCCGCCAGTTCAGCGGCGCATAGACCGCGCCGATCCGGGCGCAGGCCAGGTGCAGGACCGCCAGCTCGACCCGGTTGCGGGCCAGGCTGACGACCCGCTCGCCGAGCGCCACGCCGCGCTCGACCAGCACGCGGGCGCAGGCGGCGACGTCGGCGTCGAGCTCGGCGTAGGTCCAGCGCCTGTCGCTGGCCAGGTCGACGGCCGCGAGGGCCTTGGGCTGGAGCCTGGCCTGCAGGCCGACATGGTCGATGGGGCCGCTCATGGAACCCTCCCCTTTTCGCCGTTTCCTCCCTGCCCCGTCTCAGCTCTGCTTGGCCAGATCGTAGGCGCCCAGTCCGGGCTTGTAGCTCTTGTCGTCGATGAACTGCTTGATGCCCTCCTTGCGACCGTCGTTGTCGAAGGAATTGGCCGCCTCCTGGGCCCTGACCAGGTAGTCCTCGGCGTTGTCGTAGGTCATTTCCTTGACCCTGCGGACCGCGTCCTTGGTCGCCTTCAGGGCCACCGGGTTCTTCTTGAGCAGCACCTGCGCGATCTCGCGAACCCGCGTCTCAAGCTGCGCGAGCGGCACGCTTTCGTTGACCAGACGCCACTGGGCGGCCTTCTGGCCGTCGATCAGCTCGCCGGTCAGGGCGTGGTACATCGCATCGCGCATCGGGATCAGATCGACGACGACCTTGGTGGCCCCGCCGCCGGGCAGGATGCCCCAGTTGATCTCCGACAGGGCGAACTGGGCCTCGTCGGCGGCGATCGCCAGGTCGCAGGAATAGAGCGGGCCGTAGCCGCCGCCGAAGCACCAGCCGTTGACCATGGCGATGGTCGGCTTGTTGTACCAGCGCAGGCGCCGCCACCAGCCGTAGGACTCGCGCTGGGCCTGGCGCACCGCGCCCAGACCCTTGGCTTCGGTCTCGCGGAAGTACTCCTTCAGGTCCATGCCCGCCGACCAGGCCGAGCCCTCGCCGGTCAGCACCACCACCCCGACGTCGTCGCGGTATTCCAGCTCGTCCAGCACCTCCATCATCCGACGGTTCAGGGTCGGGCTCATGCAGTTGCGCTTTTCGGGGCGGTTGAACTTCACCCAGGCGATGCGGTTCTCGACCGTGAAGGTGGCGGTGTCGTTGACCTCGGTCATCGGGCGGTCCTTGAAAATCGGAATGGGGTTGGCGACGCGGGGCGCTTCAGATCGGGAAGTGGCCGGGCTGGGTCTCGATGGTGATCCAGCGCAGGTCGGTGAAGGCCTCGATCCCGGCCTTGCCGCCGAACCGGCCATAGCCGCTGGCCTTGACCCCGCCGAACGGCATCTGGGCTTCGTCGTGCACGGTCGGGCCGTTGACGTGGCAGATGCCCGACCTGATCTGACGGGCCACGCGCAGGCCGCGGGCGGTGTCGCGGGTGAAGACCGCCGCCGACAGGCCGTACTCGGTGTCGTTGGCCAGTGCGATGGCGTGGGCTTCGTCGCGGGCGCGGATGATCCCGACCACCGGGCCGAAGCTCTCCTCGCGGAACAGCTTCATGTCGGGCGTGACCTTGTCGACCACGGTGGCCGGCATCAGCACCCCGTCGGCCGCGCCGCCGTTGACCTGAACCGCGCCGGCGCCGACCGCGTCGGCCACCAGGCCTTCGACATGGGCGACCGTCTTCAGATCGACCACCGCGCCCAGTGGCGTCTTGCCGGCGCGCGGATCGCCGGCCTTCAAGGTGGCGACCTTGGCCTGGAACTTCTCGACGAAGGCGTCGGCGACGGCCCCAACCACAATGATCCGCTCGGTCGACATGCAGATCTGGCCCTGGTTCATGAAGGCCCCGAAGGCGGCGGCCTTGACCGCTTCGTCGAGGTCGGCGTCGTCGAGCACGATCAGCGGGGCCTTGCCGCCCAGCTCCAGCAAAGCCGGCTTCAGATGCTCGGCGCAGCGCCTGGCGATGATCTTGCCGACGGCGGTCGAGCCGGTGAAGTTCACGCGGCGCACGGCTGGGTGGTCGATCAGGGCGCCGACGATTTCGCCGGCGTCGGCGGGGGCGTTGGTCACCACATTGACCACGCCCGGCGGCAGGCCTGCCTCGGCGAAGGCCTCGATGATCAGGCTGTGGGTGCGCGGGCAGGTCTCCGAGGCCTTGAGCACCACGGTGTTGCCACAGGCCAGGGGCGTGGCGATGGCCCGCACGCCCAGGATGATCGGCGCATTCCAGGGGGCCACGCCCAGCACCACTCCGGCCGGCTCGCGCACGGCCATGGAGATGCAGCCGGGCTTGTCGGAGGGGATCACCTCGCCGGCGACCTGGGTGGTCAGGGCGGCGGCCTCGCGGACGATGCCGACCGCCAGCATCAGGTTGAACCGCGCCCAGCCCTCGGTGGCGCCGATCTCGCCCATCATCGCCTCGACAAAGGCGCCGGCCTTTGCCTCCAGCGCGTCTGCGGCCTTGGACAGCAGGGCGCGGCGGGCGTTGGGCCCCAGGGCGCTCCAGCCGGCGAAGGCGGCCTGGGCGGCGTCGGCGGCGGCTTGCGCATCGGCCACCGTCATCGCCCTGGAGGTGCTGGCCACCGCGCCGGTCACCGGGTCGCGGCGTTCGAACGTCGTGCTCATGGTCATCCTTCCTTGGAGGCGGCGATCGCGGCGTCGCCCTGATCGGCGGCGTCGTCATTGAGGCGAAGCTTGGCCAGCAGGCGGCCCAGCTCGGCGCGCTCGGCTGGGTCGAGCGGCGCGAAGGCGGCGATGTCGTGCTCGCGGGTCACGGCCTCGACCTTGTGGCGCAGGGCCGCGCCAGCGGGCGTCAGGTGCAGGGCGTTGGTGCGGCGGTCGCGGCCCGGCCGGCGTTCGAGCACGCCCAGCGCCTCCAGCTCGTCGACCGCCTTCATGGTGCTGGCGCGATTGACCCCGAGCGCGCGGCCCAGGGTGATCTGGTCGCAGCCCTCGTGCAGGGCGATGTAGACGACGGCGGTCGCCCGGGCCGGCGTCACGCCCAGCGGGGCCAGCCGCTCGGCCAGGGCCGCCATGGCGCGGACGTCGGCATAGTGGAGCTGGAGGCCCAGGCGTTCGCCCAGGGCGCCGAACGCCTCGATCTCTTCCACGCTTCGCTCCCTGGCGCGTTCATTGGTTGATCAATTCGTATGCCTGACAAACAGTATCGTCAACACCGAATTGACCCGTCGCCGGCGCCCCCTCACTCGGCCTTGGGCGCCTTGCACTGGAAGCTGCCCGCGTCCTGCACGGGACCCTTGCCGTCATAGCGGGCGGCGGCGGGATAGGCGCAGATCGGACGGGTCACGCCCGGAAAGGCCTGCCCCTTGGCCACGAAGAGGTCGGGACCCGGCTTGCCCTCGGTCCAGGCCACGAGGGACGGCAGCGGATCGAAGTCGTCCAGACCCGCACCGCCGCCGCAGTGCTCCATGCCCGGCACGACGAACAGGCGCGCGAAGTCGGCGGCGGGCCGGCCGGTGGCGGCCTGCATGTCCGACGACAACCGGCCGTACCAGGCCTCCAGTTGCGGGGCCGAAAAGATCGGATCCGAGCCCCCGGTGACCAGGATCAGCTTGCCGCCGCGCGCTTCGAAGGTGCGGAAGTCGGTGGCGTCGGCGTCGGTATAGGCCGCGGTGGCCGCAACGGCCTTCAGCAGCGGGGCGACGTCGTCGGTGGCGATCGGCCGCTTGAGGGTCGGGAAGGCGAAATAGTCGCTGAGGGAATTGGTCACCAGGTCGCGCAGCAGGGTGAAGGCGCCGCCGTTGGGGGTGGGCGCGCCGGTCTGCCAGATCCGCCAGCCCTGGCTGAACTGGCTGGCGTCGTAGGGCCAGCTGCCGACCACGGCCTTGCCGTCTCGGTCGCGGGGGCCGCGGAAGGCCTTCTCGATCGCTTCGGCCTTGTCCGGCGCCAGGCAGCCTTCGCTTTCCTTGCCCTTGCAGGTGATCTTGCGGATGTCAAAGCGGCAGGCGCCGAAGATCATGCCGTCCTTGGCGCCGTCGAGGTCGTCGCACTGGGCCAGGATCGCCTTTTGCAGCAAGGCGCCGTCGGCCGGCGTCAGCAGGCGCGAGGCGTCGGTCTGGCGGCGGGCGGCCGCGGCGGCGAAGACATTGGCCGAATAGGTCGACAGGATCGCCGCGCGGCTGAGCTCGAAGGCCGGGTTGGCGGCGATGACGCCGTCGAACTCGGTGGGATAGCGCTGGGCGGCGATCAGGGCCTCGCGCCCGCCGTTCGAGCAGCCCATGAAGTAGCTCTTGGCCGGCGCGCGACCGGTCAGCTCGCTGATCAGCAGCTTGGACCCGGCGGTGACCTTGCCGATCGCGGCATAGCCGTAGTCGAGCTTGGCCTGCTGGTCCTTGGCGAAGCGGGAATCGGCCGGGTTGGCGGCCTGGTGGCCGCTGTCGGTGGAGACGACCGCGAAGCCACGCGCCAGGGCCGGCGGCTCGCGGCTGCCGGAGGGCGTCGGCTCGCCGAGCGCGGTCATCACCACGCCGTTCATGCCGCCGCCGCCCTGGTAGAGGAAGCGTCCGTTCCAGTCGGCGGGCACGCGCAGCTCGATCTTGATGGCGTAGGGCTGGCCGTCGGCCCCGGTGCGGCGGGCGATGTCGGCGGTGACCAGGCAGTGGGCCGGCA
>NZ_QHJY01000244.1 GCF_003185805.1 Caulobacter sp. D5 | reverse complement strand
GGGAGAGGTTGAGATTAGCGCGGCTCAATCTAGAGATGCAATTCCAGCACATCCTTCCCTTCCCCGCCAAAGCCGCCTATGACGCGGGCTCATGACGGCTTCAGCCCATGACCCGAGCGCGGCGATCGAAACGATCCGCAAGCGCCTCTTCTCGTTCCCCAAGCGGCACTTCCTTTCGGCGGGCGATCTCAACGCCCCCCAGGCGGCCGATCTCCTGGATCTGGCCGACGCCTTCGTGGCGCTGAACCGGCAGACGTCCAAGTCCCTCGACCTGCTCAAGGGACGGACGCTGATGAACCTGTTCTTCGAGAACAGCACCCGCACCCAGAGCTCGTTCGAGCTGGCCGGCAAGCGGCTGGGCGCCGACGTCGTCAACATGAACCCCAAGACCTCGTCGGTGGCCAAGGGCGAGACCCTGATCGACACGGCCGTGACGCTGAACGCCATGCGGCCCGACCTGCTGATCGTGCGCCACGCCTCTTCGGGCGCGGCGTCCCTGCTCAGCCAGAAGGTCAGCGGCAGCGTCGTCAACGCCGGCGACGGCCAGCATGAGCACCCGACCCAGGCCCTGCTCGACGCCCTGTCGATCCGTCGCGCCTTCGGCCGCGTCTCGGGCCTGACCGTGGCCATCTGCGGCGACGTGCTGCACAGCCGCGTGGCGCGCTCCAACGTCGCCCTCCTCCAGATTCTCGGCGCCAGCGTGCGCCTTGTGGGCCCGCCCACCCTGATGCCGGCCCAGGCCGAGCGCTGGGGCGTGACCGTGCACCACGACATGAAGTCGGGCCTGGCCGGGGTCGACGTGGTGATGATGCTGCGCCTGCAGCTGGAGCGGATGCAGGGCGGCTTCGTGCCCTCGACCCGCGAATACTTCCGCTTCTACGGCCTGGACCGCGAGAAGCTGGCCCGCGCCGCGCCGGGGGCCAAGGTCATGCACCCGGGGCCGATGAACCGGGGCGTGGAGATCGACAGCGACGTCGCCGACGATCCCGCCGTCAGCCTGATCCAGGACCAGGTCGAGATGGGCGTCGCCGCCCGCATGGCCGTGCTCGCCGCCCTCGCCCACCGTCTAGAGGAGGAAGGCCGATGACCGCGCCCCAGCCGCTCGCCTTCGTCAACGCCCGCGTGGTGGACCCCGAAAGCGGCTATGACGGCCCCGGCGGGGTCATCGTCTCCGAAGGCGTCATCGCCGACGTGGCCAAGGGCCGCGAGTTCGGCAAGCTGACCAAGGGCGTGCGCGTCATCGACTGCGGCGGCGCGATGCTGGCCCCGGGCCTGATCGACCTGCGGGTCAAGACCGGCGAACCGGGCGCCGAGACCAAGGAAACCCTGGCCAGCGCCGCCCGCGCGGCCGCGGCCGGCGGCGTCACCAGCTTCGTCGTCCAGCCCGACACCGATCCGGCCGTCGACGATCCCAGCACGGTCGACTTCCTGCTGCGCCGGGCGCGCGATATCGACAGCGCCCGCATCCTCTGCGCCGGCGCGGCCACCAAGGGTCTCAGGGGCGAGGAGATGGCCGAGATCGGCCTCATGCGCGAGGCCGGCTGCGTCTACGTCACCGACGCCGACCGTCCGATCGCCGACAGCAAGGTCATGCAGCGCCTGCTGACCTATGCGAAGGGCTTCGACACCATCCTGGCCCACCGCCCGCTCGACCCGTGGCTGGCCAAGGGCGGGGCTGCGACCGGCGGCGAGTTCGCCGCCCGCATGGGCCTGCCGTCGATCTCGCCGATGGCCGAGCGGATCATGCTGGAGCGCGACGTCGCCCTGCTCGAAGCCACCGGCGGCCGCCTGCTGGTCGACCAGGTGACGAGCGCCCAGGCGCTGGAGACCCTGGGCCGCGCCAAGGCCCGGGGCCTGCGCATCCACGCCAGCGTGTCGATCAACCACCTGTGTTTCAACGAGCTGGACATCGGCGACTACCGCACCTTCGCCAAGCTGACCCCGCCCCTGCGCGGCGAGGACGACCGCCAGGCCCTGATCGAGGCCCTGGCCGACGGCCTGATCGACATCGTCGTCTCGGCTCACGCCCCGGCTCCGGCCGAGGACAAGCGCCTCCCGTTCGACCAGGCGGCTCCGGGCGCCGTGGGTCTGGAAACCCTGCTGCCGGCGCTGCTGGGTCTCTATCACGACGAGCGCCTGCCGCTGATCGACCTGATCAAGGCGGTGACCCTGTCGCCGGCCAGCTTGCTTGGCCTGCAGACCGGCCGCATAGCACCGGGGGCTCCGGCCGACCTGGTGCTGTGCGACCTCGACGCCCCGATCATCGTCGATGCGGCCAAGCTGCTGTCGAAGTCGAAGAACTCGCCCTTCGACGGCCGCAGGCTGCAGGGCCAGGTGCTGATGACCGTGGTCGACGGTCGCGTGGTGCATCGCGCCGAGGGCTGAGGCCGGAACTGGCGCAAGACCCCTGGAAGTCGCAAGCGCAGCCGCCTAGGTTGCGCCCCATCAACCAGGGGGCTTACTCAATGCGAATCTTTTCCGGCGCGCCGATCGCGGCCGCTCTTCTGCTCGCCGCCACGGCCATGGCGGCGCCGTCGTCCGCGCTGGCCGTCACCCAATGCCAGGGACAGGTCCTGCGCATCTTCGCCGGCGACGGCGGGCATATCTACATCTTCCTGAAGACCAGCGCGGGAGAAGGCCCCGCCGGCGTGCTCACGCCCAGCGATCCCAATCGCGACGCCATCCTGTCGATGGCGATGACGGCCCAGGCTCAGAAGCGAGACGTCATCATGCGGTTCACCGCCGACGGCCTGTCGTGCACGACCGTCACGGCGCGCTTCGACTTCGTCGGCATGTACCTGGAACCCTGACGGATCCGGCGAGGCTTCCCAAACGCAGCGGTTCGCCACGGCGCAGAAGCGCTATAAGAGGCGCAAACAGGCTTGCCTCATCGGTGAAGCTTGGCCATGGTTCGCTCGCGCAAAGGTAGCATTTCTTGGAAAGCCTCGCCCCCGTCGTCTATCTGACCCTCGCGATCGCCGTGATCGGGGGCTACCTGCTGGGCTCGATCCCGTTCGGCCTGATCGCCACGCGCCTGGGCGGCGCCGGCGACATCCGCAAGATCGGCTCGGGCAACATCGGCGCGACCAACGTACTGCGCTCGGGCCGCAAGGACCTGGCGGCCATCACCCTGCTGGGCGACGGCGGCAAGGGCGCGGTGGCGGTGGGCCTGGCCCACTGGCTGAGCCACGGCAATCCGGCGATCGTCGCCCTGGCCGGGGGCGCGGCCTTCGCCGGCCACATCTTCCCCGTCTGGCTGAAGTTCAACGGCGGCAAGGGCGTGGCCACCTTCTACGGCGTGCTGCTGGCCGCCGCTTGGCCGGTGGGCCTGCTGGCCGCGGCGACCTGGCTGGCCGTGGCGATCCTGTTCCGCATCAGCTCGCTGGCCGCCCTGACCGCCGCCGCCCTGGCCGCGCCCTTCGCCCTGGCCACCGACCGGCCCTATCCGATCCTGGGCCTGTGCCTGTTCATGGCCGTGCTGATCTACATCCGCCACAAGGACAACATCCGCCGGCTGCTCAAGGGCGAGGAGCCCCGGATCGGCAAGAAGAAGACGGCCGAGACGCCGCCGCCCGAAGCCTGATGACGCGGGGCCTCTCGGACAAGGAACGCCTGGCCTGGCTTCGCCTGGCGCGCACCGAGACGGTCGGCCCTGTCGCCTTCGACCACCTTCTTCAGCGCTTCGGCTCGCCCGAGCGGGCGCTGATCGCCCTGCCCGATCTGGCCCGTCGGGCGGGCCGCGCGGCCCCGCTGCGGCCGCCGCCGGAAGACGAGATCCTGCGCGAACTCGAAGACGGCGCGCGCCTCGGCGCCCGTCTCATCTGCGCCTGCGAACCCGACTTCCCGCACCGCCTGGCGAGCCTTGATCCACCGCCGCCGGTGGTCTGGGCGCTCGGCCACTACGAACTTCTGCCCCAGCCCGGCATCGCCATCGTCGGCGCCCGCATCGCCTCGGCCGCCGGCCAGCGCTTCGCCAGGCAACTGGCCGCGGAGCTGGGCCAGCACGGCCTCGTCGTGGTCTCGGGCCTGGCGCGCGGCGTCGACGGGGCGGCCCACGAGGGTTCGCTGTCGACCGGCACGATCGCCGTGCTCGGCGGCGGCATCGCCGACATCTATCCGCCCGAGCACGCCTCCCTGCACGCCCGCATCGCGCAGGACGGCTGCATCGTCAGCGAGAGCGCCCCGCTGCGCCGCGCCCAGGCCAAGGACTTCCCCCGCCGCAACCGCATCATCTCGGGCCTGTCGCTGGGCGTCGTCGTGGTCGAGGCCGAGCTGAAGTCCGGCTCGCTGATCACCGCCCGCCTGGCCGCCGAGCAGGGCCGCGACGTCTTCGCCGTGCCAGGCTCGCCGCTCGACCCGCGCGCCAAGGGCCCCAACGACCTGATCCGCCAGGGCGCGATCCTGTGCGAGGGCGTCGAGGACGTGCTGCGCTCGCTGTCGGCCTCGCCCTCGATGCGCGAGCGAGACCGGACCTGGGATCCGGACGAAGCTGCCAACGACCTCGACCACGACGCCCTGCGCGAGCGTCTGGACGCCCTGCTCTCGCCCACCCCCGTCTCGCGCGACGAACTGGTGCGGGCGACCAAGGCCCCGACCTCGGCGGTGATGGCGGCGCTGGTGGAACTGGCCCTGGCCGACCGGGCCGAGCTGCTGCCGGGCGGGATGGTGGCGGGGGTCTGAAAGACGTCCGATTGCCCTAAGTACTGGATACCCGTACTATGGAAGTCACCTTCGAGTGGGACATCGAAAAGGCTCGCATCAATCTCGCCAAGCATGGCGTAAGCTTCGAGGACGCCTGTTTCGCGATCCTGGACGAGCACCGCATCGAGGAGATCGACGACCGTTTCGACTACGAGGAGGAACGGCTGCGGATCATCGGCCTGAGTTCGCTAAACCTGTTGTTCGTGGTGACCATCGCCCATGACGAAACCCACTACCGGCTCATCTCGGCCCGCACCGCCTCCCGGGACGAAGCGGATCGTTATTTCAGCGGAAAACCCGAACCCGCCCAAGGGTGACACGGACTGGGCGCGCCTGCGGTCGATGACCGAGGAAGAGCGGATGGCCGCGGCCCTGTCCGATCCCGACGCCCAGCCGCTCACCAAGGAGGAGTTGGCGCGCTTCAAGCGGGTGAACCTGATCAAAGGTATCCGGACGAAACTCTGCATGACCCAGGTCGAGTTCGCCGAGGCCTTTCAACTCCCGCTAGCCACCGTCCGCGACTGGGAACAGGAGCGCACGACGCCCGACGCTCCTGCCCGAGCGCTGCTGAAGGCCATCGCGGCCGATCCCGAAACCGTGCGCCGACTGATCAACGGTCAAGCCGCATGACGGCCTCTCTCTAAAGAGAGAGATCGACAGGCGACACTTGGGCAATTGCGAAGGTTCGCACAGCCGCCGTTGACATTGTCATAGGCTCGCCCCCACTTTCCGGCGCTCGCCCCCTGGTTCGCTTCGGTGGGCGGTCCACCTCCCCTAGCCCAGAGTCGTAATGAACGTCGTCGTCGTCGAGAGCCCGGCCAAGGCCAAGACCATCAACAAGTACCTCGGGTCCGACTACACGGTTCTGGCCTCCTACGGGCACATCCGCGATCTGCCCAGCAAGGACGGCTCGGTCGAGCCCGACAACGACTTCGCCATGAGCTGGGAGGTCGACGCCAAGTCGTCCAAGCGCATCTCCGACATCGTCGATGCGCTGAAGAAGGCCGACCGCCTGATCCTCGCCACCGACCCGGATCGCGAAGGCGAGGCGATCAGCTGGCACGTGCTCGAGGTGCTGAACAAGAAGAAGGCGCTGAAGGACAAGCAGATCCAGCGCGTCACCTTCAACGCCATCACCAAGTCGGCGGTGACCGAGGCCATGCGCGCCCCGCGCGACCTCGACATGGAGCTGGTCGAGGCCTACCTGGCCCGCCGCGCCCTCGACTACCTCGTCGGCTTCACCCTCTCGCCGGTGCTGTGGCGCAAGCTGCCTGGCAGCCGCTCGGCCGGCCGCGTGCAGTCGGTGGCCCTGCGCCTGGTCGTCGACCGCGAGCTCGAGATCGAGCGCTTCCGGACCCAGGAATACTGGACCGTCGACGCCGACGTCTCGGCCGGCTCCGATCCGTTCCTGGCGCGCCTGGTCAAGCACGACGGCAAGAAGCTCACCAAGTTCGACCTCGGCAACGAGACCTCGGCCCTGGCCGCCAAGGCCGCCGTGCAGGCCGCGACCTTCAAGGTCGAGGCGGTCGAGAAGAAGCCCGGCAAGCGCTCGCCCGCCCCGCCCTTCACCACCTCGACCCTGCAGCAGGAAGCCTCGCGCAAACTGGGCTTCTCGGCCCAGCGCACCATGCAGGCCGCCCAGAAGCTGTACGAAGGCATCGACATCGGCGGCGAGACCGTCGGTCTGATCACCTACATGCGTACCGACGGCGTCTCGATCGCGCCGGAAGGCATCGCCGACGCCCGCGACGTGATCGGCAGCGTCTACGGCAAGGACTACGTGCCGGACGTCCCGCGCCTCTACAAGTCGAAGGCCAAGAACGCCCAGGAGGCCCACGAAGCCATCCGCCCGACCAGCATGCGCCGCAACCCCGGCTCGCTGCGCCTGGATCCGGACCTGGGGCGCCTGTACGAGCTGATCTGGAAGCGCACCATCGCCTCGCAGATGGAAAGCGCCCGCATCGAGCGCACGACGGTCGACCTGGAAAGCCATGACGGCCGCACCGGCCTGCGCGCCACCGGCCAGGTCGTGCTGTTCCCCGGCTATCTGGCCGTCTACGAGGAAGGCCGCGACGACGAGGAGGGCGAAGACAGCGCCCGCCTGCCCGCCATCGTCGAAGGCTCGGCGGCCAAGGTCATCGAAGCCCGCGCCGACCAGCACTTCACCGAACCGCCCCCGCGCTATTCCGAAGCCAGCCTCGTCAAGAAGATGGAAGAGCTGGGCATCGGCCGTCCGTCGACCTACGCCTCGGTCCTGACCGTGCTGCGCGACCGCGAATACGTGCGGATGGAGAAGCAGCGCTTCATCCCCGAGGACAAGGGCCGCCTGGTCACCGCCTTCCTCGAGCAGTTCTTCCGCCGCTACGTGGAATACGACTTCACCGCCTCGCTGGAAGAGCGGCTCGACCTCGTCTCCGACGGCAAGCTCGACTGGAAGGAATTCCTGCGCGAGTTCTGGAAGGACTTCCACGCCGCCGTCGGCGAGATCGCCGAACTGCGCACCACCAACGTGCTCGACGCGCTGAACGACGCCCTGGGCCCGCACATCTTCCCCGACAAGGGCGACGGCTCGAACCCGCGCCTGTGCCCGACCTGCGGCTCGGGGATGCTGTCGCTGAAGACCGGCAAGTTCGGCGCCTTCATCGGCTGCTCGAACTATCCGGAGTGCCGCTACACCCGCCAGCTGGGCGTGGCCGAAGGCGACGGCGAGGCCGAGAGCGCCGACAAGGAACTGGGGATCAACCCCGCCACCGGCCGCGCCGTGTGGCTGAAGAACGGCCGCTTCGGCCCCTATGTCGAAGAGGTCGCCGCCGAGGGCGAGAAGCCCAAGCGCTCTTCCCTGCCCAAGGGCTGGACGCCGGCGGCCCTGGATCTGGAGAAGGCCCTGCGCCTGCTGTCCCTGCCGCGCGAGGTTGGCCAGCACCCGGACGACGGCAAGACCATCACGGCGGGCCTGGGGCGCTTCGGGCCGTTCGTGCTGCACGACGGCACCTACGCCAACCTGGAGAACGCCGAAGAGGTGTTCGACGTCGGCCTGAACCGCGCGGTCGCCATCCTGGCCGACAAGCGGGCGGGCGGCGGACGTCCGCAGCGCGCGGCCGCCGCGGCCCTGGCCGAACTGGGCGCCCACCCGGAAGACGGCAAGCCGGTGCGCGTGCTGTCGGGCCGCTTTGGTCCGTACATCAAGCACGGCGACACCAACGCCAACGTGCCCAAGGGCGCCGATCCGGCGGCCCTGACCCTGGCCGAGGCCGTGACCCTGCTGGCCGAGCGCGTCGCCAAGGGCGGCGGCAAGAAGCCGGCCAAGAAGGCCGCTGCGCCGAAGAAGGCTCCGGCCAAGGCTGCGAAAGCCGCCAAGGGGTCTGAAGACGACGCTGAGGCCAAGCCGAAGAAGGCGGCCGCCGCTAAGAAGCCGGCCGCCAAGAAGGCTCCGGCGAAGAAGGCCGCGGCCAAGACCGAGGCGTGACGAAGGGCAGTCGGGGGGAGTAGACTTTGGCCATGACCACGCTCGAACGTCCTCTGCCGCTGCCGCTGGTGGTGGTCCTGCTGTCGGCGGTCAGCGTCGTGGGCTTCGTTCTGGGGCTGCGCGGCGCGCTGGACACCGGCAAGCCGGCCGACGCGGTCTCGACCGCGCCGCTGGCCGAGGTCTCGGGCGTGCCGGTCAAGGACGCCTTGCCGGCCGCGGTCGAGGTGGAGGCCCCGCCTCCCCCGCCTGTGACCAAGCCGGTCGAGGAGACCCCCGAGCCGGTGGCGGCCGAGACCCCGCCGGTGGTCGAGGCCCCGCCGGCCCCGACGACGCCCGCCCCGGCCGAGAAAAAGCCCGAGGTTCCGCCGGCCCAGCAGGCGCCGCAGCGGATCGAGGACCTGTACTAGGTTCTCCTCGTTTCCTTCGCCCGGGAAACGGCTTAGACGAGGGGAATGGCCAAACCTCGCCTTCCCAAGACCGCTTCTCCGAAGACCGCGCGCCCCAAGACCGCTTCCCACAAGGTCGCGGCCAAGGATCGTCCGCCCGCGGGCCTGCCCGACAAGGAGACGCTGCTGGCGTTCCTGCGCGACGCCGGCGAGGCCGCCAAGGCCGACATCGCCCGTCACTTCGGCCTGAAGGGCGCCGATCGCCGCGCCCTGCGCGAAATGATCCGCGAGATGGAAGCGCAAGGCCAGCTGGGCAAGCGCGGCCGCCGCGGCTTCGCCGAAGCCGGCGCCCTGCCCCCGGTCGGCGTGGCCGACGTCATCGAGCGCGACGCCGACGGCGACCTGTTCGTCAAGCTGACCAAGGGCGACGAGGACGTTCCCCTGGTGCGCCTGGCCCCCGACCGCAATGAAGCCGCCGCCGGCGCGCCCGGCCTGGGCGACCGCCTGCTGGTGCGCTTCGAGAAGCTGGAAAGCGGCGAGTACGAGGCTCGCCTGATCAAGCGCCTGGGCCAGAGCGCCCACAAGGTGCTGGGCGTGATCCGCAAGGAGCGCCGCGAGATCCGCGTCCAGCCGGTCGATCGCAAGTCGAAGGACAGCTACGTCCTCGATCCCGGCCAGCCGGGCGTGACGGACCTGAAGGACGGCGACCTGGTGGTCGTGCAGCAGGCCGGCCACGCCGGGCGATATGGCCCCAAGCCGTGCCGCATTCTGGAGAAGGTCGGCAACGAGGAAGACCCCCGCGCCGCCTCGCTGATCGCCATCCACAGCCACGGCATCCCCACCGGCTTCTCCGAGGAAGCCGAGCAGGAAGCCAAGGCCGCCAGGGAACCCACGCTGGCGGGCCGCGAAGACCTGCGCGACCTGCCGTTCGTGACCATCGATCCGGTCGACGCCCGCGACCACGACGACGCCGTCTACGCCCATCCCGACGACGCCGAGAACAACAAGGGCGGCTGGATCGTCTGGGTCGCCATCGCCGACGTCGCCGCCTATGTGCGCCCGGGCTCGGCCCTGGACCGCGACGCCCGCGACAAGGGCAACAGCGTCTACTTCCCCGACCGGGTGGAGCCGATGCTGCCCGAGACCCTGTCGAACGGCCTGTGCTCGCTGCGTGAAGGCGAGAACCGCGCGACCCTGGCCGTGCGGATGGTGTTCGACAAGACCGGCCGCAAGACCAGCCACCGCTTCGTGCGCGGCCTGATGCGCAGCGCCGCCAAGCTCTCTTACGAGCAGGCCCAGGCCGCCATCGACGGAACCCCGCCGCCGGCCGGCCAGGATCCCGACAAGGCCCCGCCCCTGCTGGACGCGATCCTGACGCCGCTGTGGGAGGCCTTCCGCCTGATGGGCCGGGGCCGCGAGCAGCGCTCGCCCCTGGCTATCGAGAGCGACGAGCGTCGCATCGTCATCACCAAGGAAGGCGAGATCGCCTCGATCACCCGCCGCGCCAGCCTCGAAGCCCACAAGCTGATCGAGGAGATGATGATCCAGGCCAACGTCTCGGCCGCCGAGAGCCTGGAAGCCAAGCGCTCGCCGCTGATCTACCGCGTGCACGACACGCCCAGCCTGGAGAAACTGCAGAACCTCGCCGACTTCCTGCAGACCCTGGAGATCCGCTGGAACAAGGGCGAGGCCCCGCAGACCTCGCGCTTCAACAAGCTGCTGGAAGACACCCGCGAGAGCGCGCACGCGGCGATCATCAACGAGGTGGTCCTGCGGACCCAGATGCAGGCCCACTATTCCAGCGACAACATCGGCCACTTCGGCCTGAACCTGGCCAGGTACGCCCACTTCACCAGCCCGATCCGGCGCTATGCCGACCTGATCGTCCACCGCGGCCTGATCCGGGCCCTGGGACTGGGCGACGACGGCCTGACCGACCAGGACATCGCCCGCATCAAGGACACGGCCGAGGTCATCACCCACGCCGAGCGGCGGGCCATGGCCGCCGAGCGCGACGCCACCGACCGCTACATCGCCTCGTTCCTGGCCGACCGCGTGGGCGCGACCTTCAGCGGCCGCATCACCGGCGTCACCCGTTTCGGCCTCTTCGTGAAGCTGGACGAGACCGGCGCCGACGGCCTAGTGCCGATCTCGAACCTGGGCGAGGAATACTTCGTCCACGACGAGCGCCTGCACTCGCTGGTCGGCGAGCGCACCGGCAAGCGCTGGCCGCTGGGCCTGTCGGTCGAGATCCGCCTGCGCGAGGCCACGCCCGTGACCGGCGGCCTGCTGTTCGAGATGCTCAGCGACCCGGTGCCCGCGGATCCGAACCTGCCGCGGCCGCGGCTTGGGGCAAGGCGGCAGGCGGCAGTGAAGCCGCGCGGCGGACTGCCCAAGGGCGTGCGACGCGGCAAGCGGCGCTAGGACCCTCCCCCCGAAGGGGGAGGTGTCGGCGAAGCCGACGGAGGGGGATCTGTCTGCTGAGTTTGGAGCGGGGTGGGAGGCTAAAGCCTCTTCCCCCTCCGGCCCTTCGGGCCACCTCCCCCTTCAGGGGGAGGGTCTCTACTCGATCGGCTTCTCGATCTCGTAGACCACGTCGTCGAGCTTCTGCAGCATCAGGGTCTGCGCGTCGCGGACGCCCTGGTTGAAGAAGGCCGGCCCGAGCGTTTCGGACAGGAACTCCAGCAGGAAACCCGCCTCCAGGCCGCTGACCGGCCGATCGAGCTCGTCGCGCATGTAGAGCGTCAGCTTGCGCAGGACGGCCTCGCGGACGTCCTTGTCGAGCTCGATCTTGGCCATGATCAGCCGATCGCGCCGAAGCACCAGGCCAGGACGGACTTCTGGGCGTGGATGCGGTTCTCGGCCTCGTCCCAGGCCAGCGAGCGCGGGCCGTCGAGGACGGCGTCGGTGACTTCCTCGCCGCGGTGGGCCGGCAGGCAGTGCAGGAAGACGCCGTCGTTGGACAGGTCCATCAGGGCGTCGTCGACCTGATAGGGCTCCAGGGCCTTGAGGCGCTCGTCATGGTCGGTGTCGCCCATCGAGACCCAGGTGTCGGCCACGACCACGTCGGAACCGCGCACGGCCTCCTTGGGGTCTTCCATCATCGTCACCTTGCCGTTCAGGCCGGCGGCGCGGGCCAGGTCGTGCAGGTCGGCGTGGTAGACGCTCGGGCAGGCGATCTTCAGCTCGAAGCCCAGCAGCGGGGCCGCATGGATGAAGCTGGAGCAGACGTTGTTGCCATCGCCCACCCAGGCGATGGTCTTGCCGCCGATGTCGCCGCGATGCTCCTCGATGGTGAGGATGTCGGCCATGATCTGGCAGGGGTGGCTCTTGTCGGTCAGGCCGTTGATCACCGGCACGGTCGAGACCTGGGCGAAGCGCTCGACGTCGGCGTGGCTGTTGGCGCGGATCATCACCGCGTCGACCATGCGCGAGAGCACCTTGGCGGTGTCCTCGATGGTCTCGCCGCGGCCCAGCTGCATGTCCGACGAGGTCGAGATGATCGCCGAACCGCCGAGCTGGCGCATGGCCGCGTCGAAAGAGAAGCGGGTGCGGGTCGAGTTCTTCTGGAAGATCATCGACAGCACATGGTCCTTGGCCGGGGCGTCGGCGTCGACGCGGCCCTTGGGCCAGCCCTTGCGTGCGGTCTTGCGGGTCTTGGCGTCCTCCAGGATCAGGCGCAGCGTGGCGCCGTCGAGCTTCCAGAGGTCGATGAAGTGGCGGGGGGCGGTCATCTCAGGCCACCTTTCCGGAATGAGCTGAAGTGGACGCCTCCGCCGCTGGGACGGAGGCGTCGGGTCAGGGATGCGATCAGGCCGCCGCTTGGGCGCGGACGACCTCGCAGGTCTTTTCGAGCTTGGCCACGGCCTCCTGGGCCTCGGCCAGCGTCAGGTTCAGCGGCGGCAGCAGGCGCACGCAGTTGTCGCCGCCGCCGGCCACCAGCAGCTTCTGGTCGCGGGCCAGGGCCATGAACTCGCGGTTGTTCGAGGCCAGCTTGATGCCGATCAGCAGGCCCTTGCCGCGCACGTCGAGCACGACGTCCGGGAAGCGGTCCTTCAGGCCGTTCAGTTGCTGGGTGAAGTAGCCGGCGATGGTCTTCACGTTGTCGAGGATCTCGGGCGTGTTGATCGCATCGAAGGCCGCCGCACCCACCGCCATGGCCAGCGGGTTGCCGCCGTAGGTCGAGCCGTGAGTACCGGGGGTCATGCCGCGCGCGCCCTCGGTCGAGGCCAGGCACGCGCCGACCGGGAAGCCGCCGCCCAGGGCCTTGGCCACGCACATGATGTCGGGCTCAGCGCCTTCCGCCCACTCGTGGGCGAAGAGCTTGCCGGTCCGGCCCATGCCGCTCTGCACCTCGTCGAAGATCAGCAGGACGCCGGCTTCGCGGGTGATCTCGCGCAGTTCGACCAGCTGGGCCTCGGTCAGCGACCGCGCCCCGCCCTCGCCCTGCACGGGCTCGATGATGACGCCGGCCGTGGTCGGGCCGATGGCGGCCTTCAGGGCCTCCAGGTCGCCGAACGGCAGCTGGATGAAGCCCGGCAGGCGCGGGCCGAAGCCGTCCAGATAGCCGGCGTTGCCCGAGGCGTTGACCGCCGCGTACGAGCGGCCGTGGAACGAGCCGTCGAAGCCGATGATGTCGATCCGCTCCGGATTGCCGGCCACCGCGTGATAGCGGCGGGCGGCCTTCAGGGCGCACTCGATCGCCTCGGTGCCCGAGTTGGTGAAGAACACCACGTCGGCGAAGGTGGCCGCGCACAGCTTGTCGGCCAGCACTTCCTGCTCGGGGATCGTGTAGATGTTGGAGACGTGCCAGAGCTTCTCGCCCTGGGTCTTCAGCGCCTCGACCAGGGTCGGGTGAGCGTGGCCCAGGCCGCAGGTGGCGATGCCCGCCACGCAGTCCAGGTACTCTTCGCCGGTGGTCGAGAACAGTCGCGCGCCTCGGCCTCGCTCGAACGCCAGCGGGGCGCGGCTGTAGACGCCCATGATGTGGTGTTGCGAGGGGTTCGACGACGTCGCAGTGCTCAAAGCGGCCTCCCAAAAGGCAAGAAGCCCCCGGGCTTTCGCGCGGGGACTGGAAGGCCCGACGTTGTCGGCGGGAAGTCCCGGTCTGTCAATGAAATGACCGTGAATTTTGGACGTCAGGGCGCCGGGGACACACCCTGGCGACGCGGGACCGCTACCTTGCCACCGCCGAGCGATCCGTCCTAAGCCTTGGACAGGGGGAGATGCTCGGAGGATCCGCGATGAAGGCCGCCCTGCCCCTTGCCCTGATCGCCTTGGCCGCCCTTCCCGGCTGCGCCTCGACGACCGCCCCGCCCGCTCCGGCCGCCGTCACCGGAACCGTGGTCTGGCGCGAGCGGCTCATGCTGCCGCCGACCACGAAGGTGATCGTGCGCCTGCAGGACGTCAGCCTGGCCGACGCCCCCGCCAAGGTGCTGGCCGAGGACGTGATCGAAGGCGTCCGCGCCCCGCCGGCGGCGTTCAAGCTGGCCTACGACCCGGCGTCGATCGTTGCGAACCACCGCTACTCGGTGTCGGCCCGCGTGGAAGTGGACGGTCAGCTGCGCTTCATCAACGACACCCACATCGCCGTCATCAACGACGGCCCGACCAGCGGGGTCGAGGTGCTGGTCAAGGGCGTGGGGCGGTAGCCCTCAGCTCTTCAGGCGATACCCGCTGCGGAACAGCGCCCAGCACCACAGGAAGAGGCCGACCGTCAGCACGCCGGTGACCACCACGCCAATGGCGATCGAACCATCCGCATGGCCGATGAAGCCGTAGCGGAAGCCGTCGATCAAGTAGAAGAACGGGTTGAAGTGGCTGGCCGTGCGGAACGGCTCGGGCAGCTTGTCGACCAGGTAGAAGGTGCCCGACAGGAAGGTCATCGGCATGATGGCGAAGTTGGTCACCGCCGCCAGCTGGTCGAACTTCTCGGCCCACAGGCCGGCCAGCACGCCGGCCAGGCCCAGGATCAGGGCCGCGCCGATGGCGAAATAGAAGATCGCCCACAGGTGCGAGATCTGCAGGCCCGCGCCCGGCAGCACGCCGATCACGGCCGCCGTCACCGCGCCGACCACCACGCCGCGCGTCGCAGCCCCGAGGCCAAAGGCGGCCACCTGCTCCAGCGGGGTCAGGGGCGGCGTCAGGAAGTCCGACGTCAGGCCCATCATCTTGGCCTGGATCAGCGATGACGACGAGTTGGCGAAGGCGTTGTTGAGCACCGCCATCATGATCAGGCCGGGCGCCACGAAATGGCCGAAGGTCACGCCTTCGACCGCCGGGCGGCTGGCGCCGACCGCGACCACGAACACCAGCATGTAGAGCAGCGTGGTCACTACCGGGGCGGCCACGGTCTGCATGCCCACCTTCCAGAACCGGCGGATCTCGCGCTGGTAGAGGGTGAGGAACCCGCTCCAATTCCAGCCGTGATAGTCGCGCGGCTGCGGCGGAACGACGCTGTCTGCCATGTCTCTCATCGGCTCGATCCTGGAAATTCCTTCGCCATGTGCGCCCGGGAAGGGTCGGGCGCAAGCGTCCCGCTTCGAGAATCAATATATTGTTTCTGTGGACAGAGTACCTGGCGCCTATTGTGCGTCTTAACGCATTCTTTACACTATGTGGTAGGTCAGCCGCCGGCGGGGCGTGCTGTACACCAGATGTAGGGTCATGGCGAGGTGGGGTTCTCGTCGTGGCGCCTTTTTTAGGCGGAGAAGGCCATGAGCTGGACTGACGAACGGGTCTCCACCCTCAAGAAGCTTTGGCTGGACGGGCTGTCCGCCAGCCAGATCGCCAAACAACTCGGCGGGGTCACCCGCAACGCCGTGATCGGCAAGGTCCATCGTCTGGGCCTGTCGGG
>NZ_QHJY01000243.1 GCF_003185805.1 Caulobacter sp. D5 | reverse complement strand
GAGCTGTCGCGGAGCGACTGAGGGGGAAAGCCGGCGCCTTGCGGCGGTCGCCCCCTCCGTCTCGGCGCGTAGTCGCGCCGCGCCACCTCCCCCGCTTTGCGGGGGAGGATAAACGAAATCGGACGCCTGGCATGGGGTCCAGGCGTCCGGGGATCGCGGCCGTCGTGGCGGTGTAGGTCCGCCGCGGGCGTATGGCGGGGTCGCCCTCGGCGGGCGGCGGCCGCGAAACTCGGAGCAGGCGCGCCCCGAGTTGTCTCTTATTCTTCCTCGCCGTCCTCGGGACCGCCGACCAGCAGTTCTTCCTCGATCTTCTGCGAGGCCTTGCGCACGGCCATCTCGATCTCGTTGGCCAGGTCCTTGTTGTTCTTGAGGAACTCGCGGACGTTATCGCGGCCCTGGCCGATGCGCTGGCTGTTGTAGGAGAACCAGGAGCCGGCCTTGTCGATGATGCCGCCCTTGACGCCCAGGTCGATGATCTCGCCGAGCTTGGAGATGCCCTCGCCGTACATGATGTCGAACTCGACCTCGCGGAACGGCGGGGCCACCTTGTTCTTCACCACCTTGACGCGGACGTTGTTGCCGATGATCTCGTCGCGGTTCTTGACCGAGCCGGTGCGGCGGATGTCCAGGCGCACCGAGGCGTAGAACTTCAGCGCGTTGCCGCCCGTGGTCGTTTCCGGGCTGCCGTACATCACCCCGATCTTGTGACGGATCTGGTTGATGAAGATGACGATGGTGTTGGCCTTGTTGATCGAGCCGGTCAGCTTGCGCAGCGCCTGGCTCATCAGGCGGGCCTGAAGGCCGGGCAGGCTGTCGCCCATCTCGCCTTCGATTTCGGCCTTGGGGGTCAGGGCGGCCACGGAGTCGACGACGACGATGTCGACGGCGCCCGAGCGCACCAGGGTGTCGGTGATCTCCAGGGCCTGCTCGCCGTTGTCCGGCTGCGAGACCAGCAGGTTGTCGAGATTGACGCCCAGCTTGAAGGCGTAGGACGGGTCCAGCGCGTGCTCGGCGTCGACGAAGGCGGCGGTGCCGCCGGCCTTCTGAACCTCGGCGACGACGTGCAGGGCCAGGGTGGTCTTGCCCGAGCTTTCCGGACCGTAGACCTCGACCACGCGCCCCTTGGGCAGGCCGCCGATACCCAGCGCGATGTCCAGGCCGAGCGAGCCGGTGGAGACCGACTCCATCTCGACCTTGCCCTTTTCGCCCAGCTTCATCACCGAGCCCTTGCCGAAGGCCCGATCGATCTGCGCCAGGGCCGCTTCTAGCGCCCGCGCCTTGTCGCCTTCTTCCTTGCCCACGAGTTTCAAAGCCGCCTGACTGGTCATTGGATGATCCGCCTTATTCCATGATTCCGACCGTCCGGCCGGAAGTTCGAGCGCCTCGGCGCCCACCGCCTGTGGAATGATTAATGCGTACACATTTTGTTCTATGTTCGCAAGATGTTCTTTTTCGTTCCGACGCGCCCGCCGGACCTGCCTGCGACGGGCGGTCGCAGCCCCATCGGCGACCTGCCCCCGTGCACGGGTCTTTAAGCTAAGGCGCGCAAGCTGCCCCACCTCTGGGGAGCTCTGCCTTGTCGATCGATCCGCGCCGCCTGCTGGGACTGGCCTTCGCCAGCGCCGACCTATTGCTGGAACTCGAGGGCGACCGCGTCAGCCTCGCCCTGGGCGCGGCGCAAAAGATCATGGGCAAGCCTGAAACCTCCTTGATCGGCCGCGTCTGGCGCGACCTGTTCACCGCCGCGGACCGCCCGCTGATGGACGCCGCGCTCTATGCTCTCGACGAGGGCCAGCGCCGGGGTCCGGTCACCGTCCGCGTCGCCGGGGAGCCGGAGCGCTTCGTTGGAGTCACTCTGCGCGCCCTCCCCGACAATTTCGGTCGCACCTCCATCGCGGTCACCGCCGCCCGCGCGCCGGCCGGGGGCCTGGACGGCGCCGGCCTGCGCCCGCGCGAGAACTTCGAGGAGATCGCCAAGGGCCTGTTTGAAGCCGCGCGGGTCACCGGGCTCGAGCTGGAACTGGCCATGGTCGAGTTCGCCGGCCTCTCGGCCCTGCGCGAGGGCCTGAACGCGCCCGACGCCCTGGCGCTGGACATGAAGATCGCCGGCGCCGTGCGGGCCGAGTCCCACGCCGGGGCCATGGCCACCCAGGTCTCGCCCGAGCGCTACGCCCTGCTGCGCGCCAAGGACGACCGCCCCGAGGCCCTGGCCGCCCGCCTGACCAAGATCGCCGCCCTCGACGCCAGCGCCCACGTGGTGCCGCTGGACGGCGGGACCTCGTCGCGCGGCCTGCGGGCCCTGCGCTACGCCCTCGACGACTTCCTGCGCGAAGGCCTCAAGGACACCCCGCCGCTGACCCTTTCCGAGGCGATGAACAGGTCTGTGAAGCGCACCCTGGCCCGCGCCGGGGCCCTGGGCGCGGCCGTCAGCCAGCGCCGCTTCACCCTGGCCTACCAGCCGGTCGTCGACCTCGCCTCCGGCCAGGCCCATCACCACGAGGCGCTGGTCCGCTTCGAGGACGGCGCCAGCCCCTTCGCCCTGATCCGCATGGCCGAGGAGTTCGACATCATCGAGGAGCTGGATCACGCCATCGCCGAACAGGCGGTGCGCCGGATCGCCTCGGACCGCAGCGGCGCGGTGAAGCTGGCCGTCAACGTCTCGGGCCGCACCATCGTCAGCGAGACCTTCGTCGATCACATCAACCGCCTGCTGACCCAGACGCCGGCCGCCAGGGGCAAGCTGATCTTCGAGGTCACCGAGACCAGCGCCATCGACGATTTGCCGCGCGCCAACCGCCACATCCAGGCCCTGCGCGGCCTGGGCTCGCTGGTCTGCCTGGACGACTTCGGGGCCGGCGCGGCCTCGTTCGCCTACCTCCAGGAACTGACCCTCGACATCGTCAAGATCGACGGCCGCTACGTGCGCGAGCTGGCCGGCAACAGCCGCGACGGGGCCATGGTGCGCCGCCTGGTCGAGCTGTGCCGCGACCTCGACGTCCGCACCGTCGCCGAGATGGTCGAGACCGCCGAGGTCGAGGACGTGGTCCGCAAGGCCGGCGTCGACTTCGCCCAGGGCTGGCTCTACGGCAAGCCGGCCGACCAGCCGCAGCCCTCGCAGAAGCCCTCGGCCGTCACCCCGATGGCCCGCCGCGCCGGCGTGTCGGAAGGCTGGGGCTGAAAAACTTTACCCTGATCGCGTGGAACCGTTGACCACGCCAAGCGTCTTAAGCCTCTAGTCGACGCCTGCGCGTCGGCTGCCCGACGCTGCCGGTGTTTGAGGGGGGCCTCAAGTTTCGCATGGACGCCGCCGATCCGGCGGAGCGTGAGGCCGATCGCCTCGCAACGCTCCGCCGTTACGACATTCTGGACACCCCGCGCGAGGCGGCCTTCGACGAGATCGTTTCTCTGGCGGCCGAGATCTGCGGCGCGCCCATCGCCGTCGTCAACCTGATCGACGAGCACCGGCAGTTCTTCAAGGCCGAGGTGGGCCTGGGCGTGCGCGAGACGCCGCTGGAGACGTCGTTCTGCGCCAAGGCGATCCTGGAAGACGACTTCCTGCTGGTGCCCGACGCCACCCGCGACCACCGCTTCGACGGCAATCCGCTGGTCACCGGCGAGCCGCACCTGCGGTTCTACGCCGGCGCCCTGCTGAAGACCGCCGAGGGCCTGCCGATCGGCACGCTGTGCGTGCTCGACACCGCGCCCAAGGCGCTGTCGCCCTTGCAGCAGCGCACCCTGCAGGTGCTGGCCCGGCAGGTGATGAGCCAGCTCGACCTGCGGCTTTCGCTGCAGCATCGGGCGCAAAGCGAGCAGCTCTACCGCACCCTCTTCGACTCGATGGACGAGGGCTTCTGCATCATCGAGTTCTTCGACGGCCCTCACGGGCCGCTCAGCGACTATGTCCACGTCGACGCCAACGCCGCCTACGCCCGCCACGCCGGCATCCCCGACGTGGTCGGCCAGAAGCTGCGCGAGATGGTCGGCGACGAGGCCGACGCCTGGGTGGCGCGCTATGGCGAGGTGCTGCGCACCGGCCGGCCGATCCGCTTCGAGCAGGAGCTGGTGGCCACCGGCCGCTATCTGTCGCTGTCGGCCTTCCGCATCGAGCCGGCCGAGCGCAGGCAGGTGGCGGTGCTGTTCCAGGACGTCACCGAGCGCCGCCGGGCCGAGCTGGCCCTGCGCCAGCTGAACGAGACCCTGGAGCAGCGGGTGGCCTCGGCCCTGGCCGAGCGCCGGGTGCTGGCCGACGCGATGGAGGGCGCCAACGCCTTCATCCAGGTCGCCGACCAGGACTTCCGCTGGCTGGCGATCAACAGCGCCGCCGCCGGCGAGTTCGAGCGGGTGTTCGGCGTGGCGCCCCATGTCGGCGACAGCATGCTCGACCTGCTGGACGACCAGCCGGAGAACCGCGAGCAGGTGCGCGCGGTCTGGGCCCGCGCCCTGGCCGGGGAGGAGTTCGTCGCGGTCGAGGCCTATGGCGATCCCGCCGGCTACCGCCGCTACTACGAGATGCGGTTCGGCGTGCTGCGCGACGAGGCCGGCGTCCAGGCCGGCGCCTATCAGTTCGTCTACGACGTCACCGAGCGCCTGGCCGAGCAGGACCGCCTGCGCGAAGCCGAGGACGCCCTGCGCCAGGCCCAGAAGATGGAGGCCGTCGGCCAGCTGACGGGCGGTCTGGCGCACGACTTCAACAACCTGCTGTCGGGCATCTCCGGCTCGTTCGAGATGATCGGCACGCGGCTGTCGCAGGGCCGCATGATCGAGGTCGACCGCTACGTGGCCGCCGGCCAGGGAGCGGCGCGGCGGGCCGCCGCCCTCACCCACCGCCTGCTGGCCTTCTCGCGCCGCCAGACCCTGTCGCCCAAGCCGATCGTCATCAACCGGCTGATGGCCGAGTTCGTCGAGCTGGTGCGCCGCACCGTGGGACCGGCGATCAAGGTCGAGACCGTCGCGGCCGGCGGCCTGTGGCCCACGCTGGTCGACGCCAACCAGCTGGAGAACGCCCTCCTCAACCTCTGCATCAACGCCCGCGACGCCATGCCCGACGGCGGCCGCATCACCATTGAGACCGGCAACAAGTGGCTCGACCACCGCTCGGCCGACGAGCGCGGCATGGAACCGGGGCAATATGTCTGCGTCTGCGTCAGCGACACGGGCGTGGGCATGGACAAGGCGGTCCAGGAGCGGGTGTTCGACCCCTTCTTCACCACCAAGCCCATCGGCGAAGGCACCGGCCTTGGCCTTTCGATGGTCTACGGCTTCGCCCGCCAGTCGCACGGCCACGTGCGGATCTATTCCGAGCTCGGCCAGGGCACGATGGTCTGCATCTACCTGCCGCGCCACTTCGGCAAGGAAGAGAGCGACGAAAGCGACGTCGCCGCGGCCCTCCCCGCTCCGGCCGCCGCCGGCGAGACCGTGCTGGTGGTCGACGACGAGCCGACCGTGCGGATGCTGATCGTCGATGCGCTGCAGGAGCTGGGCTACGCCTGCATCGAGGCCGCCGACGGCCCGGCCGGCCTGCGCCTGCTGCAGACCGACGCCCGCATCGACCTTCTGATCACCGACGTCGGCCTGCCCGGCGGGCTGAATGGCCGCCAGGTGGCCGACGCCGCCCGCGCCCTGCGGCCCGACCTGAAGGTGATGTTCATTACCGGCTACGCCGAGAACGCGGTCCTCAACCACGGCCATATCCAGCCCGGCATGGAGGTGCTGACCAAGCCCTTCGCCGTCGCCGACCTGGCCGGGCGAGTGGATCGTATGCTGAGGGGTTGAGAGTCAGGAACGTGGCGAAATCCGGCTTGAACTCGACCATCCGGTTAGGCATGATTCAGCAGCCGGCGGGGCGATAACGACATTTGATCAAGGCGTAACCAACGTGACTAAGGCACGTCGGCGCGAAAGCGCACGCGTGCCTGTTCGAAGTCTCCGTTCTCCCTGACGCCTTGGGGGCGACGGCGTTTGTGCGATGTGGCGGTTCGCTGCGTCGGTCAAAGGCGTCGCCATGTCGCCGACCGAACCAGACGACGCCCCAAGGAGGGTGTTATGGCCGCGGTCGATCTCGAACTGAACATTCAGGGCGCACGACGCGTCGAGGACCAGCGACGCTCACGCACTTTGGGGGGCGATCGGCCCGAAGAGGTCCCCTCGCCCGGAGGGCCGCCCCGATGGAGGTAGGCATCACGGCCGCCGACCTCTCCACTGCGGCCAACAACGGATCCTTCGCGCTGACGCTCTATGTGTTCGCCAAGGTGCTGACGCCCAACATCGCCAAACTCACGGACAGCTTCGTCAAGTGGTACGACAGCCGACGTCGTTACGACCTGATCGACAAGCTCATCGACAAGGCAGCCGAGGGAACACTGCTGAACATCGATTTCAACCTGCTCCTGAAGGCGCCCGACACGTCGCCTACGGCGCCGAAGGAGACTTCAGCACTTCCAGCGCCGCCAGCAACGCCGACAACGCCAATGACCCCGCCGCCTCCCCTCGGCGAGGCGCCTCAGCCTTAAAAGTAGAGACTTCGGCGAAATCGACCATGGCCTGGGGCTCATTGACGGCGGCGGCGGGTCGTGGCTGGCTCGCCGCCTCCGTTCGGGCGCCGCCCGTCCGCTTCCGTAAGGGACTCCCATGGCCAGGCTGATCTTGAGCGTCGTCGGCAGCGACCGGCCGGGCCTCACCCAGGCCCTGGCCCAGGCGGTGCTGTCGGCCGGCGGCAACTGGCTGGAGAGCCATCTCAGCCGGCTGGGCGGGCTCTATGTCGGCTCGGTGCTGGTCGAGCTGGACGAGGCCAGGGTCGACGCCCTGCGCGCCGCCGTCGGCGCGGTGGACGCTCAAGGCCTGGAGGTGCGGATCGCTCCCGCCATAGAGGTCGCCGAAACCGCTGGCGAGGCGATCCAGCTGGCCCTGGTCGGCCAGGACCGGCCGGGCATCGTCCACCAGGTGACGGGCGTGCTCAGCGGCCTTTCGGCCAATATCGAGACCTTCGGCACGCGCCTCAGCGTCGAGCCGCATTCGGGCGCGCCGCTGTTCCACATGGAGGCCCGCCTGCGGCTGCCCGCCGGCCTGTCGGTGGCGACCGTGCAGGCGGCGCTGGAGGACATCTCGGGCGAGATCATGGTCGACATCGCCCTGGCGCCCGCCGAGGGAAACTAGCTCCCGCCTTCGCCTTTCCCATCCGGCGGCTTGCGCAGCACCACCATCACCTCCACCCCGCCCGGCCGCCGGGCCAGGGCGTCGCGCAGCATGGCCAGCAGGGTCTCTTCCGAGACGTGCAGGTCGACGATCCGCGCCGTCTCCTCGTAGACCATGTGGAAGTGCGGCTCGGGCTGGGTGTCGAACACCGGCTCGGGACCGGTGGTCGGCAGGCGCGAGACCAGGCCGTGGTCGGCGAAGGCCTCCATCTGGCGGGCCAGTTCGCCGAGCGGGATCGACAGGCCGGCCTCGGCGGCCAGGTCGGCGACCTCGGGCAGGGTCAGGTGGGTCTCCTCGGAGGCGCGCAGCAGCGCCAGGAGTCGGGGCGCCGGGCCGCGGCTCGGCAGTCCCGCCCGGCGCAGCGCGTCCTGCAGGACGGCGTCCACGGCGTGAGGCATCGAAGGCGTCCTCCCGGGGCGGAGGGACGGTCGCGCTCTTTGACGGCGTCGCGACCTGTCCCGCGCCCGAATTCCGACGCCGCCCGAAGGCGCCGCCGCAAAGGACCTTCACGCAAACTCAGATTGAATAGAAGCGCCAAGATCCAATGGTTGCGATAGGCTTCCCCTATCGGGAGGAACCATGAACCTGCGAGACCTGCGCTACCTGCTGGCCGTGGCCGAGCACGAGCACTTCGGCCGCGCCGCCCGCGCCTGCGGCGTCAGTCAGCCCACCCTGTCGGTGCAGATCCGCAAGCTGGAGGAACTGCTGGGGGTCACGCTGTTCGAGCGCACCAGCAAGACCGCCGCCCCGACCGCCGCCTGCCGCGAACTGCTCGACCACGCCCGGGCGGCGGTGACGGCGGGCGAGGCGGTGCTGGCCACGGCCCGGAACCTGCGCGACCCGCTGGCCGGCCGCTTCCGCTTAGGCATCATCCCGACCCTGGCCCCCTATCTGCTGCCGCTGATCTTCGCGCCGCTGCGCGAGGCCCTGCCCCATCTCGAGATCGAGCCCTGGGAGGACCAGACCGCCGCCCTGCTGGAGCGTCTGCGCACCCACGAGCTGGACGCCGTCCTGCTGGCCACCGACGAGGCCGCGCCCGACCTCGACGGCCGCGCCCTGTTCGCCGAGCCGTTCCTGGCCGCCCTGCCGCCGGACCATCCGCTGGCCGGCCAGGAGGTCATCGCCGAGACCGACCTGGCGCGCGACATCCTCGTCCTGGCCGACGGCCACTGCCTGCGCGACCAGGCGCTGGAGGCCTGCGGCAAGTCCAGCACGGCGCTGAGCACGGCCCTGCGCGCCTCCAGCCTCTCGACCCTGCTGAACATGGTCGCCGCCGGCTACGGCACCACCCTGATCCCGGGCCTGGCCTCGGGCGCGGCGCAGGACGCCGGCATCGTGCTGCGGCCGCTGTCGGCGCTGACCAGCCGCACCGTCCGCATCGTCTGGCGCACCCACTTCCCCCAGCGCCCCGCGGCCGAGGCCGTGGGCGAGATCATCGCGGCGCGGCTGAAGGGCTACGCCGAGGGCGCGGCGGCGGGGGCGGTTTAATCTCCCCTCTCTCTTAGAGAGAGGGAGGAGCCCATGGCGAAGCCATGGGAGGGTGAGTGGTTACGAGGTTTGACGACGCGCCGGCACGCCGGCTGGCGGCGTACCCCCTCACCCCAGCCCTCTCCCCATGGGAGAGGGAGCTTAGCCCCTAAAGCTTCACCACCCAGTTCTTCCGATACATCACCCAGCCCAGCAGCCAGCACACCAGCATGTAGGCCACCGCGCACAGCAGCGAGCCCACCGGCCCCGGCGCGACCGCCTGGAACACATGCACGCCCACCCACTCGTAGGGACCCACGCCCCCGATCGCGAACTGGTTCAGGGTGACCACGAACAGCTCCGAGAACAGGTAGATCACCAGCGGATTGAGACCGAACACCTGGAAGAAGCGGGTGGCGGCGTTGGGCTCGCGGCCTTCCAGCACCGCCGTCAGGGCGGCCAGCAGCAGCAGGTCGATGCCGACCGTCAGGAGCACGAAGGGGCCGGTCCACAGCTTCTTGGCGATGGGGAACCAGGGGTTCCAGGCCAGGGCCGCCAGGATCAGCACGCCGCCGATACCGGCCATGCGGACCAGGGTCTTGCGGGTGTCGGTGGCCTGGCGCAGGGCGCGAGCGGCCAGATAGCCGGCCAGCACGTTGACCGCCGACGGCAGCGTGCCCAGCAGCCCCTCCGGATCGAAACCGCCGTCCTTGCGATAGAGGTGGTCGCGGCCCACCACCAGCAGGTCGAGCTTGGTCCCGGCGTTGCCGAGCTTGGAATAGGGATCGCCGTCGCCGAAGCCCAGCAGGATCGCCCAGTAGCCCAGCAGCAGGCCCGCGCACAGCGCCAGGATCCAGCGCGGCGACAGGAACCGCGCGGCGAAGGCGGCGATCAGGTAGCACAGCGCGATCCGCTGCATCACGCCCATCACCCGGGTCTGGGAGAAGGGGCTGAGCGCCCAGTGCCCGTCCACGTGATGCACGAACGGGAACCAGTACATCAGGAAGCCGAGCAGGAAGATCAGCGCCGTGCGCTTGAGCACCTTGGCGCTGAAGGCCGGCAGAGGGATCGGCCGCGAGAACGCGAACGCCATCGAGCAGCCGACGGCGAACAGGAACGAGGGAAACACCGCGTCGGCCGCCGTGAAGCCGAACCACTTGGCGTGCACCAGCTGGGTGAACGCCTTGGCGCCGGGCCCCGCGGTGTTGACCACGATCATCAGGCAGACCGTCAGGCCGCGGAACACGTCCAGCGACAGGAAGCGGGGGGCGGGCTTGGTGCTCATGGCTCTGTCTCTCCCCCTTTAGGCCCGGTCGATGCGTGCGATCAGCGCCTTGACCCCGGCGACGGGGTCGGCCGGCGGCTGGCGACGATAGGCGACGTCGGCGGCGACCCAGGCCTTTTCCCAGACGATCCCGTCCTTGACCACGGCGGCCTCGTCGAAGGGCCCGGTCCCGGCCGCCTTCAGGGCGTCGAGGAAGCGGCCCCAGCGCGGCAGGTAGAAGTCGGCATAGAGCCCCTGCCAGGCCTTCGAGGCGTAGTCGTTGAGGTTGCCCTCCCCGCCCCACACCGTCACCTGGGCCTTGGCGTTGCTCACATAGGCGGCCTTATCGGCGGGCGTGTCGCCATAGGCGCGGGCGTCGTCGATCCAGGTGGCCAGGGTCTCGGGCTGCACGCCCAGCAGGGCGTCGATCGCCAGGGCCAGGTCCTGAACCTTGCGGCGGGCGGCGTCGCCGGCGGCCGCGTCGCCCTTGCGATAGGCGGCCACGGCGGCCTGCAGTTGGACGTCGATCTCCAGGCTGGCCAGTTGCCGGGCGGCGTCGACCAGGTCGAGCACGAACAGCTTTTCCTTGGCGTAGCCCGGCGCCAGGGCGCTCAGCGCCCGCACGGCCTGATCCAGCTTGGCGCGGTCGCCCGGATGGCCGGGGAACTCGCCGATGGTCGCCGTCGGCCGCTTGAAGAAGAGATAGGCGCCCGCCTTGCTCTTCCACCAGCGCGAGCTCCAGTAGCGGGTCGAATAGGCGCCCTGGACCAGCAGGCCCATGGCCGCGTCGAGCTGCGGCGAGGTCTTGCCGTAGCGGGCCTTCGAACGGCTCGACAGCCAGGCGCCCGTGGAGGCCCCGCCGCCGTTCCAGGCCAGGTCGTAGACCGCCTCGTAGACGATCGAGTTGTTGTGCAGCCCCTCGGGGAACATGCCGAAGCCCGACAGCTTGCCGGTCTCGGAACTGGCCGCCACCGCGGCGATGTCGCGGCGATAGTAGTCGAGGTCGCCATAGACCGGATTGCTGCCGCCGTAGTTATGGACGTAGCCGTAGATCCACGGCTTGCCGCCGAAGGCCTTGGCGTTCTTCCAGACGTCGGGATAGCGGTCGTTGCCGATGTCGAGGATCATCAGCTTCTCGTCCGGCACGCGGCTGAGATAGGCGCTGATCGCGGCCGGATCCCAGAAGTGGCTGTCGGCGCCGAACAGCCAGCCCTGCATCACCCACACCGCGTCCGGCCGGGCCTGGCGGATGGAGTCGTAGATCGCCTTGCCGTAGGCGGCCAGGCGCTCGGCCTTCAGGGCCGGATCGACCTCGACCTTGGTCTTGGTCGCCGAGGTGTTGGCCGTGCCGTCGCCATAGGCCGCGTCGCGCGCATCGGCGCCGTCGGCGTTGATCGGCGGCAGCATCTCGTTGAAGGAGTCGGCGAGGTAGTAGGTCCCCGCGCCATAGGTCTGGGTGTAGAGCGCCAGGAACCGGCCGGCGATCCTGGCGAACAGCGGGTCGGCCGGATCCAGCCAGTAGGTCTCGTGGAAGCCTTCCCACGGCCGCATGCGGTAGATCTTGGCCTTGGGGTTCTTCTTGGCGAAGGCCTTGGGCACGTAGCCGCCGAAGGCCGGCAGGATCGGCGTCATGCCAAGGCCGCGCATCCGCGACAGGATCTTGACCTGCAGGTCCTTCTTCTTGTCGATCCAGGCGGTCGGCAGCGGGGCGGCGTAGCCCTCGATGTTGCCCATCCGATGCCAGGGCGTGAACGCCGCGCCGGAGAAGTACTCGGCCAGCTCGGCCTCGCTCAGCCCGAACTCGCGCCACAGGGCCCGCCAGACATATTCCTGGCCTTCCATGGCCAGCGGCATGTCGACACCGTGGACCGCCATCCAGTCGATCTCGCGAGACCAGCGGTCCCAGCCCCACCACGGCGTGGTGTAGCCATAGGTGCAGGTGTTGAGATAGGCGCGGTGGGCGAAGGGGCTTTCGACCCGGCCGGTGTCGGCGTCGGGCAGGCGGGGCGGCAGGGCGATGCGGTCGCCTTCCCAGCTGACCGAGGCCGCGCCGTTGTCTTTGAGATAGGCGTAGGCGCCGCGGGCCAGGGCCACCGGCGTGTCGCCGCTGATCGCCGCCTTGCCGCCGGCCGCCTTCACCACGTAGCCGGGCTTGCCGCCCTTGGACGCTGTCAGGGCCAGCTGGATCCCGGCGGCCTTGGGTCCGAACCGCCGCGCCAGCACCGCCCGCGCCGCCGCCACGCCGCCCGGCTCTCCAGCCGCCTTACCCGCCGCCTGGGCCAGCGACGGCGCGCCGGAGACGGCCATCAGGGCCAGGGCCTGCTTTAGGGTCTGGCGACGCGAGGGGGTGGACGGCATCGTTGGCTCTTGCTCCGAAACGAAAATCTGGTCGCCGCCCAGGAGTCAGGCGGCGACCAGCAGTTGCGCCGCACGGAACGGCGTCTCCGGGGAGGAGATTCGGTTACATCTTGTACTGGAACGACAGGTAGTAGCTGGGGCCGGTGACCGAGGTCATCTGCCAGCGGCTCTCGTTGCCGAGATAGGCCTTCTCCTGGGCGTTGTTGATGTTCATCGCCGCGAACGACAGGCTGAGCTTCTCGTTGATGTTGTAGCCCAGGTTCAGGTCGAACTGGGTGCGGGCGTCAACGGTGTGGCCCAGGGGACCCGAGAAGAAGCTCTCGACCGAGGTCTGGTCGTAGGCGCTGCGGTAGTTGGCCGACAGGCGCGCGCTGAACGTCTGGTTTTCCCAGTAGATCGTGCCGTTGGCGGTGTGCTCCGACAGGTTGGCCAGCTTGAAGCCGGTCACCGAGGTCGCCGGATTGACGTGGGTGTAGTTGGCGATCAGGCCGAAGCCCGCGATCGGCAGCCAGGCGTCGAGCGACTGTTGCCAGTTCAGCTCGTAGCCGTGGATGTCGACGGTGCGCGCGTCGTTGAAGCTCTGGGTGATGGTGTAGGTGTCGCCGGCGGCCGAGACGCAGACGCCGCTGCTGTCGGTCGACAGCGAGGTGCCTTCGTATGCGGCCGGGCACATGGTCGAGGTGTAGACGCCGTTCTTGACCTTCTTCGAGAAAAAGCCCGCCGACAGGCCGTTGCCCGAGCCGTAGTACCACTCCAGGCTGACATCCAGCTGGTTGGCGGTCATCGGATCCAGCGAACCCTGGCCGATCGAGATCGTATAGACCTTGTGGCCGGTGGTGTCGGTGGTGCTGGTCATGGTGGTGGCCAGCTGGTTGTTGGAGTCGATGATCGGACGCACCAGCACCTTGGCCGCGGCGACGCGCAGCAGCAGGTTGTCGGTGATGTCGAAGCTGAAGTTCGCCGACGGCAGGACGTTGTCGTACGACTTCTTGGTCGTGTAGGTGCCGGCCACCAGCTTGACTTCGGTGTTCAGCGGGTTGGCCGCGCCGCCGACATAGCCGTTGACGGTCTGGTCGGTGCTTTCGCGACGCACGCCGATGTTGCCGCGGAAGGTGCGCGACAGCACTTCGCCCTTCAGGTTGGCCATGGCGTAGAGCGAGCCGAGGTCACGCTCGACGCGGAACGAGCCGGCCGGGTCGAAGGCCTCGTAGACGGTCACGCCCTGGGCCTTGAGGGCCGCGCGATAGGCGTCGAGGTTCGGCGACACCCAGGTCCCCGGCAGCGTCATGTCGCCGTCCAGGAAGTTGGTCACCAGGATGCCCGAGCCGGCCATGGTCGGCGAGTACGAGGCCGGGATGGTGTTCTGGCCGTCGCGGCGCACGACGTAGCGCTTGAGCACTTCCTGGCGGATCTTCGCGCCGAACTGCACGGAGTCGAGGATGCTGAAGTTCACGTAGCGCTTGGCGTCGAACTGGCCGGCGTTCTCGTAGGAGTCGATCGTCCGGTAGGCGCCGTTCGGGTAGGTGTTCCGGATCAGGGTCGAGGTGTTGTACTGGGCGGTGTCGTCCAGCGCCGTCGCCGTCGAGAACACGATGTTCTTCGGGTTGCTGATGTCGAGCGTGGCGCTCGAGATGTTGACCCCGAGGATCGCCGCCTCTTCGTTGAACAGGGCGTGGCCGCGCGAATAGTGGCCGACGCCGCTGAAGTCCCAGTTCTCGATGCCGGTCCAGCGCACCTTGGTGGTGAAGGCGCCGGTCGACTGCGGCCGGTCCTCGTGCTGGTGGTTGTTCTCGAGGCGGAAGTTGTTGATCTGCACCTTGGTGGCGGTGTTGTTCGCCGTCGCCAGGCTCACCACGTTCGAGGCCGAGGGCGTGGTGAACAGGAAGACCTGCTGGTGCAGCTCCTGCGTCGTCTCGTCCTTGGCGTAGGTGGCGATGGCGTCGATCTGCAGGTCGTCGGTCGGCTTGAACTGGATCGCGCCGTTGACCATGCTGCGCTTGGTCTCGCGGTCGATGCGGCGGTAGCGCAGGCGGGCCGGCGTGTAGACGCCGTTGCTCACGGTCCAGCGGTCCATCCACAGATAGTCGCCGCGGTCCTTCAGCTCCTGGTAGCCGGCGCCGAGGAAGACGCCCAGCTTGCCGTCGAGGAAGTGGTCGACATAGGTCGCGCCGAACTTGGCGGTCGGGTCGCCGCCGATCAGCTCCTGCTGCTGCAGCTTGCCGGCGAAGATCAGCTGGCGGCCCTTCACGTTGAAGGGGTGCACGGTGTCGATGTTGACGGTGCCGGCCAGGCCGCCGGCGTCCATGTCGGCGGTCGGCGACTTGTAGACCTGGATGCCCGAGGCCAGCTCGGTCTGGATGACGTCGTAGCGGAAGCCGTCGGTGAAGTTCGAGCTCTTGAAGGCCTGGCCGTTGACCGTGGTCAGGGCGTACTGCGGACCCAGGCCCCGGATGCTGATCGTCGAGCCGCGGCCGTTGATGTTGGAGATCTGCACGCCCGGAATGCGCTGGATGGCTGCAGCGATGTTTTCCGACGGGAACTTGCCGATGTCCTCGGCCGAGATGCCGTCCGAGACGCGCACGTCGTTGCGCTTGGTGTCGAGCGCGGTGGCCAGGCTCTTGCGGAAGGCGGTGACCACCACCTCGTCGACGGCCTCGCTGGGCGCGGCCTCTTGCGCGGCGGCGACGCCGGCGAAGCTGACGCCCGCCAGCAGGGCCAGGGCGAAGGCCTTGCGCTGGGCGGCGGGCCTGAAACTCGTAAGCTTGTGACCGATCATCCTGTTATCCCCTCAAGCTGGCGCGGCGCGCGCGCCCTGTGAACGCCGCTCCCCCGCGGCGTTGTTTTTGAGCAGACCATTTAAAGACCTTTTTTCGCTGCTCACCGGCAACCTAGGGGCCGACGCGATACCCGTCAAAGCCGACAACCCGTTCTATTGCTTGTATTTCGGCAGAGATTGCCGGTTAGGCGCCCAATTTGTCGGGCTAAGCCGCGCCGCATATCGGCGATCGGCAACAAATACGAATGAAGTCAGTCAATTAGTGAAATTTTGTCCTTATTGGACAGGGTCAGGCATAATACCAATTTAATGCCTTTTTTGCGACCATTCGCGCCCAACACCCCAGGCGCACGCAAGCTCCGCGCGTAATCACCCGACCTCCGCGCGCGCAACTTGCGCCCGGCGCCCACGAAAAGGCGCCCGCGCCCCGCGAGCGCGGCCCCGCATGACGCGAGTCGCTGAATGTTGGCCAGGGATCGACCTCGAGCGAGTGCCTCTCCGCCCCCTCCCCCGTAAAACCCCCGCGAAAGCGGGGGCCCAGGCTTTTTCTGAAAGGCGGGGCGCTCGACGATAAAACGCCTGGGTC
>NZ_QHJY01000242.1 GCF_003185805.1 Caulobacter sp. D5 | reverse complement strand
TGAAGACTCAAGGCGCCAAGCAGGCGGTGTTCTCACGCGGCCCCGGCGACGCGCCGGTCATGGTCATCGGCGAAGGCCCCGGGGCCGAAGAGGACGCCCGCGGCCAGCCCTTCGTCGGCCGGGCCGGCCAACTGCTCGATCGCATGCTCAAGGCCGCCGGCCTGCAGGACCGCGCCTTCATCACCAACACCGTCTTCTGGCGCCCGCCGGGCAACCGCACGCCCACGCCTCAGGAGCAGGCCGTCTGCGCCCCGTTCGTCGAGCGAGCGATCGCCCTGGTCAAACCCAAGCTTGTTCTCCTGGTCGGCGGCGCCTCCGCAAAGAGCATTTTGCGTCGTGAGGAAGGCATTTTGTCGCTTCGCGGCCGCTGGTTCGAGTGGCGCTCCGAGGACGGTTCGATCGAGGTTCCGGCCTTGCCCAGCCTGCATCCGGCCTTCCTGCTGCGCCAGCCGGCGGCCAAGAAGAAGGCCTGGCAGGACCTGCTGATGCTGGCCGAAAGACTTGATCGGCCGGAAAGGCCCCATTAAACAAGCCGCTGACCAGTCGGAACGGGGACGCGCGCCGCCTTGCAAAGGCCTTGCGCGGATACGATTTGCAGCTTTTCGCTCGCCCTCTGGCCGTTGTCTCGGCCCTCGCGCTTTGCCTGAACCTCGCCGCGCCCGCGGTGCGGGCCGCGGGGCTCGAACCTCTGTCCGACAGCGACCAGCGCTTCTACCAGGCCGCCTTCACGGCGGCCGACCGCGGTGATTTCGACGCCGCCGAAGCCGCCTTCGCCAACACCCGCGACCGCAGCCTGATCGGCAAGCTGTCGCTGACCCGGCTGATGCACCCGACGGCCTACACGGCCAGCTATGACGACCTGACCGGCTGGCTGAAGCTCTATGGCGACGAGGCCGGCGCCGATCGCGTCTACGCCCTGGCGCTGAAGCGCAAGCCCGCCCGCTCGCCCGAGCCCAAGGCCCCCGAACTGTTCGTCGAAGTGGCCCAAGGCGTGCGCAGCGCCGGCCCGGCCGACAAGGGCCGCGCAGCCCGCGAAGCCTATTATTCCGGCGACGTGAAGGCCGCCCTGAAGCTGGCCAAACTGGCCAACGAGCGCTGGATCGCGGGCCTGGCCGCCTTCCGCCTGGAATCCTACGCCGAGGCGCGCGGCTATTTCGAGCAGGTGGCCCACGACGAGGGCCAGGACGACTGGCTGCGCGCCGCCGGCGCCTTCTGGGCCGCCCGGTCGGCCAGCATGGCCGGCGACAGGACGGCCGTCCGCGACCTGCTGAACCAGGCCGCCCAGGCGCCGCAGACCTTCTACGGCATGATCGCCGCCCGCCAGCTGTCCATGGCCGGCGTGGCCGTGGCCAACGATCCGGACGACCCGATCGCCGCCCTGATCACCCGCGTCTCCTACAGCGGCCCCGATCCGGCCTCGCTGAACAAGCTGCTGGCCTCCGACCTGCGCGCCCGCCGCGCCGCCTCGCTGGCCCAGCTGGGCCGCTGGACCGAGGCCGGCGCCGAGCTGCGGGCCGGCCTGTCGCTGGCGAGCGACGACAAGGCCCGCGCCGACTGGAGCGCCCTGACGCTAGCCCTCAACGCCCGCGCGCCGTTCAACGCCGGCCGTCCGGTCAAGAAGATCGGCGGCGAGGACTATCCCCTGCCCGAGCTGGCCCCCAAGGGCGGCTTCACGATCAGCAAGGCCCTGGTCTACGCCCTGGTGCGCCAGGAAAGCCGCTTCGACCCGATGGCCGTCTCCGGCGCCGGCGCCGTGGGCCTGATGCAGCTGATGCCGGTGGCCGCCGCCCGCGCCGCCGGCGACGACAAGCTGCTGGCCGACAACACCCCGCTGTTCGACCCGGCCTTCAACCTGCGGGTCGGCCAGGACTACTTCACCTGGCTGATGGACCGCGGCCTGCAGAGCCCCGACATCCTGCGCGCCGTGGCCGCCTACAACGGCGGTCCGGGCACCCTGCTGAAGGTGCAGCAGCAGCTGGGCCAGGACTGCGACAGCCTGCTGCTGATCGAAAGCCTGCCGGCCCAGGAGACCCGCAACTACGTCGAGAAGGTCATGGCCTCGTACTGGACCTACCGCCGCCTGCTCGGCGCGGAGACCAAGACGCTGGACGCCGTGGCCAGCGGCCAGCGGGTGATCGATTTCAGGTTGGATATGTAGATCAAGACCCTCCCCCAAAAGGGGGAGGTGTCGGCGAAGCCGACGGAGGGGGACGTGGCTGCTGAACCAGCGACCACCTCGGCCTCCTCAGAAACTTCCCCCTCCGGCCCTTCGGGCCACCTCCCCCTTCTGGGGGAGGATCTTGTCACCCCGCTTCCCCCGTCAGCTCCCGCCGCGCCTTCTCCAACTCCTCGGCGTAGCGCCGCGTCGCATAGGCCTCCGACAGCACGCCCAGCACGTTCTTCTTGTCGTCGATCACCGCCAGTTCGTCGGTCTCGCCGTGGTCGAAGGCGCGCATGACGTCCTTGATGGTCTGGTCGGGCTTCAGGACCGTGTCGGCGTTGATCGCCAGGCTGGCCACGGGCTTCTCGCCGTCGCCGCCGTCGACATAGGCCTTGGCGGTCGGGATCACCCCGGCATAGAGCCCCGTCTCGTCGACCATGATCACCCGCTTGGTCGAGCCCAGCGGAAAGCGGCGGCGGAACTCGGCCAGGGTTGTCGAGGCCGGCACCGTCTGGACGTCCTTGCGCATCATCCGCCCGGCGCTCAGCGGCCGCATCCACGAGACGTCGTGGGCGCTGCGGATGGTCTCGCCGCGCAGGTGCAGGCGCCAGGTCGAGAACGAATAGCCGAAGGTCTCGCGCACCATGGCGCTGGCGATCATCGAGGCCACCAGGGCCGCGGCCGCCACGGTGAAGTCGCCGGTCGCCTCCAGCACCAGGAACGACATGGTGAAGGGCCCGCCGACCACGGCCACGCCCAGCGCCGCCATGCCGACCAGGGCCGCGACGGTGGGATCCAGGCTCGGCGCCCAGGGGATCAGCAGCGACAGCGCCGAGAACACCTGGCCGATCAGCGCCCCCAGGAACAGCGAGGCGAAGAACAGGCCGCCCCGAAACCCGAAGCTCAGCGAGATCACCGAGGCCAGCGCCTTCATCGCCAGCAGCAGCACCAGCATCTTCAGCGGCAGTTCCGTCATCAGGTTGAGATGCAGCGCCCCGTGCCCCGCCGACAGGGTCTGGGGCGTGACCAGGGCAAGGGCGGCGAGCCCGACGCCGCCGATCGCCGGCCGCAGCCAGCGCGGGATCGGCGAGCGCGTCACCAGCCGCTCGGCGTTGGCGACAAGCCGCATCAGGGCGATGCCCAGCACCGCGCTGATCAGGCCCAGCAGGGCGTAGAGGCCATAGTCGGTCCACGACTGCACGGCCTGGGTGTCGGTCTTCAACAGATAGGGGATCGCGCCCATCTTGCCGGCCACCAGCACGGCGGCCAGGGCGGCGGCGGCCACGGGGGCCAGGTTGGCGACGGTGTAGGCCCCGATGACGATCTCGAAGGCGTAGAAGGCCCCGGTCAGCGGCGCCCCGAACGCCGCGGCGATCGCCGCGCCCGCCCCGGCCCCCACCAGGGTGCGCATGTCGGCCCGGCGCAGGTTCAGCCGCTGGCCGGCGAACGAGGCCGCCGCCGCGCCCGCCTGGGCATAGGCCGCCTCCAGCCCCACCGAGGCCCCCACCCCG
>NZ_QHJY01000241.1 GCF_003185805.1 Caulobacter sp. D5 | reverse complement strand
TCGACGCCGGCGTTGAGGGCCAGAAGGTTGGTCTGGAAGGCGATCTCGTCGATGACGCCGATGATCTGGGTGATCGACTGCGACGACTTCTCGATGCCGCCCATGGCCTGGACGGCCTCGGTGACGACCTTGCCGCTCTTCTCGGCGTTGGCCTTGGCGCTCTCGGTCAGCTGGCGGGCGCGCTCGGCGCCGTCAGAGCTCTTCTTCACCGTGGCGGTGATCTGGTCGAGGGCGGCGGCGGTCTGCTCCAGGCCCGCGGCCTGGCGTTCGGTGCGCTGGGCCAGATCGTCGGAGGCGTGGCTGATCTCGGCGCAGCCGGTGCGGATGCTCTGGGCGGCCGACAGGATGCCGGCCATGGTCTGCTGCAGGCTCTCGACGGCCGCGTTGAAGTCGCGCGGCATCTTGCGGGCGTCGCCGGCGAAGCCGTCCTCGCGCATGCGCCAGATCAGGTCGCCGTCGGCCAGCTTCTCCATGCCTTCGCCGAGGGTGGCGACAGCGGCGGCCTGGGCCTTGGCGAAGGCCTCGGCCTCTTCGGCGTGGCGCTGGCGCTCGATCTCGGCGGCGGCGCGTTCGGCCTCCTGCTCGGCGCGGCGGCGCTGGCCGTCGGCCAGATCGTGGCGGAAGCCGTCGAGGGCGCGGGCGATGGCGCCGATCTCGTCGCCGCCGGTGACGCCGGGCACCGGCTGATCGTAGCGGCCGGCGCTCAGGGCGTCGACCGACTGGGTCAGGCCCGACAGCGGCTTGCGCACCAAGCTGGCGCTGGCCAGGAACAGGGCCAGCAGCACGGCGCCGGTGATCACCACGCCGCCGACCAGCAGGATCATGGCCAGGCGGTCGGCCGGACCGGTGATGGCCGAGCGCGGCACGTCCATGACCAGCGCCCAGGTGGTGTTCAGTTCGGGGATGGCGATGGGACGGACCATCCGCTCCATGTCCTCGTCGCCGACCTTGACGCCGCTGAACAGCGCCGCCTCGCCGCCGCTCAGGGCGGCCTTGACCTTGTCGGCGCCGGCGTCGGCATAGGCCGTGGTGCGCTTGTCGGCGTCGGGGTGAGCCACCCACTTGCCGGCCGCCGACAGCAGCATGACGCGGCCGCCGCCCAGGGGCTTCAGCTGCTCCAGGCGCTTGGAGACGCCGTCCAGCGACAGGTCGACGCCAGTCGCGCCGAGGAACTGACCGCCGACCATCGACGGATAGACCACCGAGGTCATCAGCTCGGTCTTGCCGGCCACCACGTAGGGATAGGGCTCCAGCAGCGCGGCCTTATGGGTGTCGCGCGGGATCGTGTAATAGGGCTGGGTGTATTCGTTGCCTTCGTTGAGCGGCTGGAAGACCACCTTGCCGTCGGCGTGCACCCAGTACGGGGTGAAGCTGCCGTCGGGATTGGCGCCCATGTCGCTCTGGCCGGCGAACTCGGCGTCGCGGCCGTCCAGGGCGTTGGGGGCGGCCATGAACCAGCTGCCCATGACGATGGGCGTGGCGTCGGCCTGGGGCCGCAGCATCTCGATATAGGTCTTGCGGTCGCGCAGGCCGGCCTGGTGGGCGGCGGCGATCGAGCCGGCGGTCGAGCGCGAGGTGGCTTCGACCCGGCCGATTTCGGTGCGGATCTGCTCGATGGCGTCGTCGGCCACGGCGTCGGCGTAGCGGTGCGTCAGGCCCGCGACGATGCCGGAGGTGTGCATCGACACCGCCACGGCGGCGGCGATCAGCAGAAGCCCGATGGCCAGACCCGCCACCGTCACCAGCTTCCACGCGATGGTCAGCCGACCGAACGCCTTCATAAAAGAATCTCCACAGCCCGAGCCCTTGGCTTGGTTGTGGCGGTCGATTCCTAACGGCGCTTTAACCGAGATTAACCTGCGACAATCTGGCGCCTCACGACCCTCCCCCTGAAGGGGGAGGTGGCCCGAAGGGCCGGAGGGGGAAGCGGCTGCTGAACCGCCGCGATCACTTCCCCCTCAGTCGCTTCGCGACAGCTCCCCCTTCAGGGGGGGCATCTTTACCCCTTCGCCAGCTTGACCAGCTGGACCAGGATCTTCTCGGCCGCATCCAGCCGCTGAGCCGGCGTGTCCCATTCGCCCTTCACGACGACCTTCTGGTCGGGACGCGCCTTCCAGATCAGGTTGTTCTTACCGATGAACTGCATCAGCGGCAGCGGGTTGGCGAACTCGTCGTTGCGGAAGCTGAGCACCGCGCCCTTGGGGCCTACGTCGATCTTGGCCACGTTGGCTTCGCGGCACATGCCCTTGATGCCGACGACCTTCAGCAAGGAGTCGGTCTCTGGCGGCAGCGGGCCGAAGCGGTCGATCATCTCGGCGGCCAGGGCCTCGCGGTCGGCGGCCTTTTCGGCTTCCGACAGGCGGCGATAGAGCGACAGGCGCACGTTGAGGTCGGGCACGTAGTCGTCGGGGATCATCACGGCCGCGCCGGTGTTGATCTGCGGCGACCAGGCGCGGTCCTCCAGCAGGGCTTCCGCCCCCTGGCGCTCGCGCAGGGCGGCCACGGCGTCCTCCAGCATCTGCTGGTAGAGCTCGACGCCGATCTCCTTGATGTGGCCGCTCTGCTCGTCGCCGAGCAGGTTGCCACCGCCGCGGATGTCGAGGTCGTGGCTGGCCAGCTGGAAGCCGGCGCCCAGGCTGTCGAGCGATTGCAGCACCTTCAGGCGCTTCTCGGCCGACAGGGTGATCTGCTTCTCGGCGGGCGTGGTCAGGTAGGCGTAGGCGCGAGCCTTGGAGCGGCCGACCCGGCCGCGGATCTGGTAGAGCTGGGCCAGGCCGAACATGTCGGCGCGGTGCACCACCAGGGTGTTGGCCGACGGAATGTCGAGCCCACTTTCGACGATCGTCGTGGCGAGCAGCACGTCGTACTGGCCCTCGTAGAAGGCGGTCATCACCTCCTCGAGTTGGGTGGCGCTCATCTGGCCGTGGCCGACGACGTACTTGATCTCCGGCACCTGGGTGCGGAGGAACTTCTCGATGTCCTCCAGGTCCTTCAGGCGCGGCACGACGTAATAGGCCTGGCCGCCGCGATACTTCTCGCGCAGCAGGGCCTCGCGCACGGTGACGGCGTCGAAGGGCGTGATGTAGGTGCGCACCGCCAGGCGATCGACCGGCGGGGTGGCGATGATCGACATCTCCCGGATGCCCGACAGCGCCATCTGGAGCGTGCGCGGAATGGGCGTGGCGGTCAGGGTCAGCATGTGCACGGCGGCGCGAAGCTCCTTGAGCTTCTCCTTGTGCTTGACCCCGAAGTGCTGCTCCTCGTCGACGATGACGAGGCCCAGGTCCTTGAAGGCGACCTGTTTGCTGAGCACCGCGTGGGTGCCGACCACGATCTCCAGCTGGCCGTTGGCCAGGCCCTCGCGGGTGTCGGCGGCTTCCTTGCCGGTGACCAGGCGCGACAGGCGGGTGACCTTGATCGGCCAGCCTTGGAAGCGCTCCTTGAAGGTCTTGTAGTGCTGGCGGGCCAGCAGGGTCGTCGGACAGACGATGGCCACCTGCTTACCGCTCATGGCCACCACGAAGGCCGCGCGCAGGGCGACCTCGGTCTTGCCGAAGCCGACGTCGCCGCAGATCAGGCGGTCCATCGGCTTGCCCGAGGCCAGGTCCTCCAGCACGTCGTGGATGGCGTTGAGCTGGTCGTCCGTCTCCTCGTAGGGGAAGCGGGCGCAGAACTCGTCGAACACGCCCGACGGCGGATCGGTCTCTTCCACCGACTTCAGCGAGCGGGCGGCGGCGATCTGGATCAGGCCCTCGGCCATGATCCGCAGACGCTCCTTGGCCTTGGCCTTGCGGCCCTGCCAGGCCGCGCCGCCCAGCTTGTCGAGCTGCACGTTCTCGCCGTCGGCGCCGTAGCGGGTGAGCAGGTCGATGTTCTCCACCGGCAGGTAGAGCTTGGCCTCGCCGCCGTACATCAGGTCGAGGCAGTCGTGAGGCGCGCCCTGGACGTCGAGGGTCTTGAGCCCCTCGTAGCGGCCGATGCCGTGATCGATGTGGACGACGAGGTCGCCGGGCGTCAGGGCGCTGGCTTCGGCGAGGAAGTTGGCGGCGCGGCGCTTCTTGCGCGGACGGGCCAGGCGGTCGCCGAGGATGTCGGTCTCGGAGATGACGGCCAGGCTGTCGGTCTCGAAGCCGGCGTCGAGCGGCAGGACGACGCGCTGGGGAACCTTCGGATCGTTGGCCTTGGCCGCCTGCCAGTAGCCGGCATAGGGGATCTTCTTGAGGCCGTGGTCGGCCAGCATGGTCCCGAGGCGCTCGGACGAGCCTTCCGACCACGAGGCGAAGAGAACGCGTTTCCCCTCCCCGGCCAGTTTCTTGGCGTGGTCGGCGGTGGCCTCGAACAGGTTGACGCTGTCCTGGGCGCGCTCGGCGGCGAAGGTCCGGCCATGCTTGGCGCCCATGTCGACGACGTCGAGGCCCTGGGGCTGGAACGGCGTGAACTGGCGGTGCGGACGGTCGGCGACCGCCTCGTCCCACTCCTTGGCGGTCAGGTAGAGGGCGTGCGGCTCCAGCGGGCGGTAGGCCGACTTGCGGTCGGCGGCGGCGCGGGCGTCGTAGGCGTCGGCGATCATCGCCAGGCGCTCGTCGCGGGCCTCGGCCGTCTGGTGGTCGACGCCGACCAGGGTCCCGGCCGGGAGGTAGTCGAAGATGGTCGCCATCCGCTCGTAGAACAGCGGCAGCCAGTGCTCCATGCCCGCGCGACGGCCGCCGTCGCTGACCGCGGCGTAGAGCGCATCGTCGCCCGGCGCGCCGAACAGGCGCACGTAGGAGCCGCGGAAGCGCGAGATGGCGTCGGCGTCGAGCAGGGCCTCGCTGACCGGCAAGAGCTCGATCGACTTCAGCTGCTTGGTCGAGCGCTGGGTCTCCGGATCGAAGGCGCGGATGCTCTCCAGGGTGTCGCCGAACAGGTCGAGGCGCACGGGCTCTTCGGCGGCCGGCGGATAGACGTCGATGACGCCGCCGCGGATGGCGAATTCGCCACGCTCGGAGACGGTGGAGGCGCGGACATAGCCGTTGACGGCGAAGTAGCGCTCCAGGTCCTTGATATCGACCGACTGGCCGACCTTGGCGCCGTAGCTGGCGCGCAGCAGCACTTCCTTGGTCGGCACGCGCTGCAGGAGCGCGGGCGCGGCGACGACCAGCATGGCCGCCTTGCCCTCGCCAAGGCCGTTGGCCAGGCGGTGCAGGGTGCACATGCGGGTGGCGGCGACGCCGGCCGAGGGGCCGATGCGGTCATAGGGCAGGCAGTCCCACGAGGGCAGCAGAACCGCCTCGATCTCGGGGGCGAAGAACTTCAGGGCGTCGATGAAGGCGCTGGCCCGGGCGGTGTCGCGGGCCACGAACACGGTCAGGCCGCCGCGGGCGCGGGCGATGTCGGCCATCGCCAGGGCGTCGAAGCCCTCGGGCGCGCCGGCCAGGGTCAGGCCGCCGGCGGCCTTGGCGATCTGTTTGGCGTCGTAGGCCATGCTGCTCTTCAAGTATGGGCGAGGAACAACCCGCCGAGATGCAAAGGGTTCAGGCGCCGTCGCCGACAGGCCGCGAGGTGTGGGCCTCGAAGCGGAACTTGCGGATCATGGCCATGATCTCGGTCTCGAAGGCCTCGGGCGTGGCCTCCTGGCCGACGATCCAGGCGTAGATCTCGCGATCGGACTGTTCGAGCAGGGTTTCCAGCACGTCGAGCTGGTCGGGGGTCAGGGTCGGGCCAAGCGTATCCGCGAACGGCCCCAGAATGAGGTCCGCTTCACGGAAGCCGCGATGCCAGGCCCGGAACTTCAGCCGCCGAAGGCGGGCGTCGTGATCGATGGTCATGCGGCCGCCGATATAGAGCGCGCCGCCGCCGGGCGCCAGCTTTGCGGCGTCGATTGACCGCGACTGCTGACGGCTTTAGGCGCGAGGGCATGGCTTCCTTGATGATCCAGGGCTGCGGCTCCGACGTCGGCAAATCGACCCTGGTCGCGGGGCTGTGCCGACTTTTCGCCAATCGCGGCCTGGTCGTCCGGCCGTTCAAGCCGCAGAACATGTCCAACAACGCGGCCGTCACCGCCGACGGCGGCGAGATCGGGCGGGCCCAGGCCCTTCAGGCGATCGCCTGCCGCACGCCGGCCAGCGTGCACATGAACCCGGTGCTGCTCAAACCGCAGAGCGACGTCGGGGCGCAGGTGGTGGTGCAGGGCCGCGTGGTCGGCAACTACAAGGCCCGGGCGTTCCAGGGGCTGAAACCGGACCTGCTGGCCACGACGCTGGACAGCTATCGCCGCCTGGCCGCCGAGGCCGATCTCGTGCTGGTCGAAGGCGCGGGCAGTCCGGCCGAGACCAACCTCAGAGCCGGCGACATCGCCAACATGGGCTTCGCCCACGCCGCCGACGTGCCGGTGGCGTTGGTCGGCGACATCGACCGGGGGCACGTGATCGCGGCCCTGGCCGGGGCGCACCTGGTGCTCGACGAGGCCGACCGCGCGCGGATCAAGGGCTTCATCATCAACAAGTTCCGGGGCGATCCGGCGCTGTTCGACGACGGGCGGACCGAGGTCGTCAAGCGGACGGGATGGCCGGACCTGGGCATGGTCCCGTGGCTGCCGCCGGTGCGGTTCCTGCCGGCCGAGGACGCCGTGGTGCTGGAACGCGCCGCCGGCTCTGTCGAAGGCCGCCGCGCCAAGGTGGTCGTGCCGATGCTGTCGCGGATCGCCAATTTCGACGACTTCGACCCGCTGCGGAACGCTCCGGCGATCGATCTGGTCTTCCTGCCGCCCGGCGGCGTGCTGCCGGCCGACGCGGACCTGGTGATCCTGCCGGGGACCAAGGCCACGCTGGCGGATCTGGCCTTCCTGCGCGCCAACGGCTGGGACGTCGACATCCTCGCGCATGCCCGGCGCGGCGGCCGGGTGCTGGGCGTCTGCGGCGGCTACCAGATGCTGGGACGGACGGTCAGCGATCCGGACGGCGTTGAGGGCGCGCCGGGATCGGCGGCGGGGCTTGGCCTGCTGGACGTCGAGACCGTGCTGGCCGGCGACAAGACGGTGCGGCCGGTCACCGGGCGTCTGGCCGACGGCGCTGCCTTCGAGGGCTACGAGATCCACGTCGGCCGCACGACCGGTCCTGGGACCGCGCGACCGCTGCTGACCATCAACGGCCACGGCCCGGACGGCGCCGTCTCGGCCGACGGCAGGATCGCCGGGGGCTACGTGCATGGCCTGTTCGACAAGGCCTCGGCGCGAACCGCCCTGCTCGCCCCGCTCGGCGTCGCGATCGACGGCCAGGACCAGTCGGCGCGGGTCGATGCGGCGCTCGACGAGATCGCGCAAATCCTGGAGCGGTCGCTCGACATCGCCGCCATCGCCCGCATCGCCGGGCTTCCTCATATTCCTGGGGCCTGACCGGTTTCCCTGGCCCTGGCTCCTGGCGGCGGCCAAACTCCGCCTGACGAATCCCGACCAGGAGCCGCCATGCCCCGCCGCGCCGTATCCGCCCTGCGCGCCTTCCTGCGCAGCGAAGCCGCCGGCGGGGTGCTGCTGATGATCGCGGCCGCGGCGGCGCTGGTCGTCGCCAACTCGCCGCTGGCGGACGGCTATTTCCACGCCCTGCACGCCTATCTCGGCCCGCTGTCGGTCGAGCATTGGGTCAATGACGGGCTGATGGCGGTGTTCTTCCTCCTGGTGGGCCTGGAGATCAAGCGCGAGGTCGTGGCCGGCGAACTCTCGACCTGGCCCCGCCGCGCCCTGCCTGGCTTCGCGGCCCTGGGCGGGATGGTCGTTCCGGCCCTGATCTATCTGCTGGTCGCCCGCGACGCGCCGGAGGTGCGGGCCGGCTGGGCGATCCCGGCGGCGACCGACATCGCTTTCGCATTGGGGGTGCTGTCGCTGCTGGGACCGCGCGTGCCCGGCGCGCTGAAGATCTTCCTGGCGGCCCTGGCGATCATCGACGACCTGGGCGCCATCCTGATCATCGCCCTTTTCTACACCGACCACCTGACCCTGTGGGCGCTGGCCGGGGCGGCCGTGGTGCTGGCCGCTCTCGTCGCGCTGAACCGGATGAAGGTGACGGCGCTGTGGGCCTATCTGCTGCTGGGCGCGGTGCTGTGGGTGCTGTTCCTGAAGTCGGGGGTCCACGCGACGCTGGCGGGCGTACTGCTGGCCATGACCATTCCGCTGTCGCCCGACCACGCCCGCTCGCCGCTGCACAAGCTGGAGCACGGGCTCAATCCGTGGGTGGCCTATCTGATCGTGCCGGTCTTCGGCTTCGCCAACGCCGGCGTCGCACTGGGCGGCCTTTCCGCCTCGGCCCTGGCCGCGCCGGCGACGCTGGGCGCGGCGCTGGGCCTCTTTCTGGGCAAGCAGGCAGGCGTCTTCGCCTTCAGCGCCGCCGCCATCGGGCTGGGACTGGCGCGCAAGCCGTCGGGCGTGAACTGGGGCCAGCTCTACGGCGTAGCGGCGCTGTGCGGGGTGGGCTTCACCATGAGCCTGTTCATCAACAACCTGGCCTTCGACGCCGAGCTGCTGCGCGAGGAGACCAAGATCGGGGTCCTGGCCGGCTCGGTGGCGTCGGCCCTGCTGGCCTGGCTGATCTTCGCCCTATGCGCCCGCAAGGCTGGCGCGGGGGCGCCGGCGGGTCCACAATGAGCCGACGTCCAGCCGAGAGCATCGCCATGCTGCGCGCCTTCCTCGCCTCCGCCCTGCTGGCCGCGCCGACCGCCGTCCTGCCCGCGACCGCGTGGGCCCAAGCGCCGATCGTCGCCGCCGTCGAGGTGACAATCGGTCCGGACCTCGCCGCCAAGGCCGACAAGCTGGGCGCGCGCGAGTTCGATTACCTCACGGCGGACCTGAAAAGGACGGTCGAGCGCCGGCTCAGCGCCCGAGGCGCCCTTTCGCCCGCCGGCGGCCAGCTGAAGCTGATCATCGACGACGCCCAGCCCAACCGCCCGACGCCCAAGCAATTGGGCGACAAGCCTGGCCTGTCGCTGGAAAGCTTCAGTCTGGGCGGCGCGAAGATATCGGGCGAGTACGTGGCCGCCGACGGCGTTCGCTCGCCGGTCCGTTACAGCTGGTACGAGAACGACATCCGCCAGGCGGCCTTCAACCTCACCTGGAGCGACGCCGAAACCGCCTTCGCCCGTCTGGCGCGCCGCATCGGCGAGGGAAAGCTGGCGCAGAACTAGCGGATCCGGTCCCCTCGCTTGCCAGACGCCTCGACGCAGCGTCTGATCGCCGTTCAGTGAGGCGCTGCGTAATGCGCCGGGAGGAAGCATGAGCGCTGCGCCGCGACGATCAAACGCCGTCCTGGCGGCCTATGCCTCGCCCACCCTGCCCCTGGCCGGCCTGGGCCTGCCGTTGGTGGTCTACCTGCCCGAGTATTACGTCAGCGAGCTTGGCCTTTCGCTGTCGGTCGTCGGGACAGCCTTCCTGCTGGTGCGGCTGGCCGACATCATCCTGGATCCGATCCTGGGCGGCCTGATGGATCGCACGCGGACCCGCTGGGGCCGCTTCCGGCCCTGGCTGATCGCCAGCGCCCCGCTGCTGATGGCGGCGTCCTACGCCCTGTTCATGGCCAAGCCCGGGATCGGGCCGATCTTCCTGTGGTCATGGCTGATCGTCGTCTATGTCGGCTACTCGATGGCGGTGCTGGCGCAGACGGCCTGGGGGGCGGTGCTGTCGCCGGATTACCAGCAACGCTCGCGGATCTACGGCTTCTGGAGCGCCGGCAACGTGATCGGCATGATCCTGGTGCTGCTGCTGCCGCCGCTGGTGGCCTTCGCCTTCAAGGGCGACCACGCCGCCGGCATCGCGGCCATGGGCTGGTTCATCATCGTGCTGACGCCGCTGACGGCGCTGCTGGCCAGCGCCGTCGTCGGCGAACCCGCCGCGCCGCCCCAGCGTCACGAGGCGGGGCTCAAGCAGTACCTGGGCCTGCTCAAGCGCCCGAGCGTGCAAAAGCTGCTGGCGGCCGACCTGCTGATGGGCTTGGCGCCGGGCATCGGCGGGGCGCTGTTCTTCTTCTTCTTCGAACGGATCAAGGGCATCCCAAAAGACCAGGCCGGGATCCTGCTGCTGATCTATTTCGTCGCCGCCCTGGCCGGCGCGCCGCTGTGGCCCTGGCTGGCCAAGACCCTGGGCAAGCACACCGCCCTGGCCATCGCCGGGATCATGTACGCCGTCTTCCAGATGGCCGCGATCCTGACGCCCCCGGGCATGAACCTGTTCGGCGTGGCGGTGCTGGTGCTGGCGGGCCTGCCCTATTCGGCCGCGCCGCTGCTGGTGCGCTCGATGATGGCCGACATCGGCGACGAAGAGCGGCTCAACACCGGCGTCGACCGCACTGGCCTGCTCTACGCCGTCGTCAACGGCACGGTGAAGCTGGGATTCGCTTTGGCCATCGGCGTCTTCCTGGTGCTGGAAAAGCTCGGCTTCGATCCCAAGGTCCCCAGCGCCCAGGGCGATGCGGCCCTGGTGGCGCTGTACACCGTCGTGCCGGCCGCGCTCGGGGTGCTGGTCTGCCTGATCATCGTGCGCTATCCGCTGGACGCCAGACGCCACGCCGAGATCCGCGCCCAACTGGACGCGCGGGACGCCGCCGAGGCCGCCACCGCCGCAGACACGAGCCCGCATGACCGCCGCCCCGACCCCAGCCCCGCGTCCTCTGCAGCCGAGTGAGGAGCATCCGCTCTTTACCCTCGTGGAGATCATGGCCCGCCTGCGCGATCCCGACCACGGCTGCCCGTGGGACGTGGAGCAGACCTTCGCGACCATCGCCCCCTACACGGTCGAGGAGGCCTACGAGGTCGCCGACGCCATCGAGCGGAACGACCTGTCGGACCTGAAGGAGGAGCTCGGCGATCTGCTGCTGCAGGTGGTGTTCCACTCACGGATGGCGCAGGAACAGGGCGCGTTCGACCTGGCTGACGTGGCCCAGTCGATCTCCGACAAGATGATCCGCCGGCACCCGCACGTGTTCGGCGACCACGCCTATGACGATCTGGCCGACCAGAAGGCCGGCTGGGAGGAACTCAAGGCGCAGGAGCGCAAGGCCAAGAAGAAGGGCGGCGTGCTCGACGACGTGCCGGCCGGCCTGCCCGCCCTGACCCGCGCGGTGAAACTGACCAAGCGCGCCGCCCGCGTCGGCTTCGACTGGCCCTCCACCGACGAGGTGCTGGCCAAGCTGGCTGAGGAAGTGGCCGAACTACAGGTCGAGATCGACGCCGGCGACCAGGCCAAGGCCCGCGAGGAGCTGGGCGACATCCTGTTCGTCTGCGCCAACCTGGCCCGCAAGCTCGACGTCGAGCCCGAGGACGCCCTGCGCGCCACCAACGCCAAGTTCGCCCGCCGCTTCGCGTTCATCGAGGCGGAACTGGCCAAGGACGGGCGCACGCCGGATCAGTCGGACCTGGCGGAGATGGACGCGCTGTGGGACGCGGCGAAGGCGGCGGAGAAGGCCGGAAAGTAGCGCCTTAAAGATCGTCATCCCGGCCGTAGCGAAGCGGAGAGCCGGGACCCAGGAGCAGCCGCACTGCGCCGACCCCTGGGTCCCGGATAAGCCCTGCGGGCTTTCCGGGATGACGAGCTTTTAGAGGGTCTAGAGGGTCGGGGTGAGTGAGATCACTCCCCGATCGGCATCACCCACACGGTGGGGAACTGGCGCTCGAAGCGGCCCAGCGCCTGAGGGTCCATGCGGGCCACCAGGTGCACTTCGCCGTCCTCGCGATCGTCGCGCTCGACCACGCGGCCATTGCGGTAAATCCAGGCCAGGGCCTCGCCGTCGGCCGGCGACAGGCGCAGGGCGATGGGCGGGGTGTCGTCGATCAGACCGCCGACCCGCTTGAGCAGCTCGGCGCAGCCCTCGCCGGTGACGGCCGAGACCGCCGAGGCGTCGGAACGCTTGGCGCGGCCTTCGAGGATCTCGCGTTCCTCGCCGTCGACCAGATCGATCTTGTTCCAGACCTCGACGACGGTCTTGCCCTCGTCGGCCGTGACCTTCAGCTCGGTCAGCACCGCCTGGACGTCACGGGCCTGGGAGTCGGTGTCGGGATTGGCGACGTCGCGGACGTGCAGCACCACGTCCGCCTCCTGCACCTCCTCGAGGGTGGCGCGGAAGGCCTCGACCAGCTCGTGCGGCAGGTCGGAGATGAAGCCCACCGTGTCGGACAGGATGGCCGGTCGGCCGTCGGGCAGCTTGACCGTCCGCAGGGTCGGGTCGAGCGTGGCGAACAGCATGTCCTGGGCCACGACCTCGGCGTTGGTCAGGCGGTTGAACAGCGTCGACTTGCCGGCGTTGGTGTAGCCCACCAGCGCCACGGTCGGGTACGGGACCTTCTTGCGGGCGCTGCGGTGCAGGGTGCGGGTGCGCCGCACCTCTTCCAGCTCGCGCTTGAGCTTGCCGATCGTGCCGGCGATCAGGCGCCGATCGAGTTCGATCTGGGTTTCGCCGGGGCCGCCGGTGTTGCCGGTGCCGCCACGCTGGCGTTCCAGGTGGGTCCAAGTGCGCACGAGGCGCGAGCGCTCGTAGTCGAGCCGCGCCAGTTCGACCTGCAGCTTGCCTTCACGCGTGCGGGCGCGACGGGCGAAGATCTCCAGGATCAGGCCCGTACGGTCGACGACCTTGACCCCCAGGCCGCGCTCGAGATTGCGCTGCTGGACCGGGGTGAGCTGGTCGTCGAACACCGCGACGTCGATGTGCTCGACCTCGCAGATCGCCTTGAATTCCTGGATCTTGCCGCTGCCGAACAGGGTGGCGGGCGTGACGGTGCGCAACGGCGCGATGGCCGTTTCGACGACGTCGAGATCGAGGGCTACGGCGAGGCCGACGGCCTCTTCGAGACGCGCCTTGGGATCGCGCGCCTCGAGAGCGGCCTGCCCACGAGCAGGCCGCACCGGGTGGATCACGAACGCCTTAAGGATCGGGTCGGCGTGATCGATAAGTCCATCGGGGGACTTAGATGTGGATTTTGACAAAAGAGCCTTGGACTTAGTCGTCTTGATCGGCGCTCGGCTCGTACAGCTGAACGGGCTGAGCCGGCATGATCGTCGAGATGGCGTGCTTGTAGACCAGTTGCGACTGGCCGTCGCGGCGCAGCAGGACGCAGAAGTTGTCGAACCAGCTGACCACGCCCTGCAGCTTGACGCCGTTGACCAGGAAGATGGTGAGCGGCGTCTTGGACTTGCGCACGCTGTTCAGGAAGGTGTCCTGAAGGTTTTGTTTCTTGTCGGCGGACATTGGGGATTCCCCTCTCGTTGATTTCGGAGGGCAACACGCCCTCCACACAAACAAGTTCATGCTAGAGCATTTTTCGCCGTTGGACATGGCCTTAGGCGAAAAATGCGCGCGTGGCGGCGAGGAAGCTTAGATCGCTCCCGCCTTCGCCCGCTCGATATAGGCGCGCCGCAGCCGGCTCGCCACCGGCCCGACCGTTCCATCCCCGATCTTGTCGCCGTCGATGCTGACGATCGGCGTGACCAGGCTGCCGGCGCCGGTGATGAAGGCTTCCCGGGCGGTCTTGGCCTCTTCCACGGTGAACGGCCGCTCCTCGACCGGCAGGCCAGTCTCGGCGATGACGTCCAGCAGGGTCAGGCGGGTGACGCCGCGCAGGATGTTGGCCTGAGTGTCGCGGGTGCGCAGGCGGCCCTCCGCATCGACGATCCAGGCGTTGGACGAGGCGCCTTCGGTGACCAGGCCCAGGTCGTCGACGAACCAGGCCTCGATGGCGCCGCGCTCGCGGGCGGCCTGCTTGGCCAGGGCGTTGGGCAGGAGGCCGATGGTCTTGATGTCGCAGCGGCCCCAGCGGTTCTCGGGCACGGTGACGACGCCGGAGCCCTTGGCGGCCTTGGCCTCGGCGGCGGCGCGATCGACCGAACGGGCGGTGATCACCACGGCCGGAGGCACCTCGGGATTGGGGAAGGCGTGGTCGCGCTTGGCCACGCCGCGGGTGACCTGCAGGTAGACGAGGCCCTCGCGCACCTGATTGCGGCGGATGGCTTCGCGCAGCACGATGGTCAGGGCCGCCTCGCTCATCGGATGGGCGATGCGCAGTTCGTCGAGGCTGCGCCACAGGCGGGCGAAGTGGCCGGCGGCGTCGGCCAGCTTGCCGTCGAACACCGCCCAGACCTCATAGACCCCGTCGGCCAGCTGGTAGCCGCGGTCCTCGATGTGCACGGCGGCCTGGCCGTGACGCACGAAGCGGCCGTTGACGTAAGCGAAACGCGACATGGTGGTCCTTACTCTTCTTCCTCGCCGCGGCCGCCGGCCACGCCCAGGGACTTCAGCTTGCGGTGCAGGGCCGAGCGCTCCATGCCGATGAAGTTGGCCGTGCGCGAGATGTTGCCGCCGAACCGCAGGATCTGGGCGTTGAGATATTCGCGCTCGAACAGTTCGCGGGCCTCGCGCAGCGGCAGGGCGATGATCCGCTCGGCGCCGATCGCGCCCGAACCGCCGCTGGAGGGCTGGTCGGCGGCGTTCAGCATGTCGGCGGTGATCAGGTCGCCGGGCTCGCCGGCCGCCAGGATCAGCATCCGCTCGACGTTGTTGCGCAGCTGGCGGACGTTGCCCGGCCACGCCTGGACCTGAAGGGTGGCCAGGGCGTCCTCGCCGAGGCGGCGGCGCTGCATGCCGGTGGCCTCGGAGATCCGCTCGACGAAATAGCTGATCAGTTCGGGGATGTCCTCGCGCCGCTCGGCCAGGCCGGGCACGCGCACGGGCACAACGTTGAGGCGGTGGAACAGGTCCTCGCGGAAGCGACCGGCGGCGATCTCCTCGCGCAGGTCGCGCGAGGTGGACGAGATCACGCGAACGTCGACCTGCACGTCGTTGTCGCCGCCGACGCGGCGGAAGCGCTGCTCGACCAGCACCCGCAGGATGCGGCTCTGGGTCTCGCGCGGCATGTCGGCCACTTCGTCGAGATAGAGGGTGCCGCCGTGGGCGCGCTCGAACACGCCGATCTTGCGCGGACGACCGTTCTCGCCCTCCTCGCCGAACAGTTCGACGTCGAGGCGCTCGGGGGCCATGCCGGCCGAGCTGACGGCGACGAACTCGGCCTTGGTGCGGGCGCTGGCGCTGTGGATCAGGCGGGCGACCAGCTCCTTGCCAGAGCCGGGGGGGCCCGCGACCAGCACGCGGCTGTTGGCCGGCGCGACCTTGGCGATCATCTGGCGCAGCGCCTGGGCGGCCTGCGACTTGCCCATCAGGCCGTCGGAGGCGAAGCTCTGGGCCCGCAGGCGGCGGTTCTCGCGCTTGAGGTTGGTCGCCTCCAGGGCGCGCTCGACGACCAGCAGCAGCCGGTCGGACTTGAACGGCTTCTCCAGGAACTCGTAGGCGCCGCGCTTGATGGCGCTGACGGCGGTCTCGATGTTGCCGTGGCCCGAGATCATGATCACCGGCAGGTCGGCGTCGAGCGTCTTGATCATGTCGAGCAGCTCTAGACCGTCCATGCCGCCGCCCTGCATCCAGATATCGAGGATCAGCAGGGCCGGCTTGCGGGCGCGGATGGCCGCCAGGGCCTGGTCGGAATCGGCGGCCGTGCGAACGGCGTAGCCTTCGTCCTCCAGGATCCCGGCCACCAGATCGCGGATGTCGACTTCATCGTCGACCACCAGCACGTCGGCGCTCATGTCATCTCCTCTACGCCGTGGACGGAAGGCGCGGCGGCGAGCCGCGCCGACGCCGGGAACTTCAGGACGACGCGCGCGCCGGCGTGGCCGTGCGCGTCGGTGAGGACCAGCTCGCCGCCGTGGTCCTCCATGATCCGCTTGACGATGGCCAGGCCAAGGCCCGTGCCCTTCTCGCGGGTGGTCACATAGGGCTCGGCCAGCCGGTCGCGGTCCTTGGCGGGCAGGCCGACGCCGTTGTCCTCGACGACGATGCACAGGTTCTCGTCGTCGGAGACCAGGGTCGCGTCGATGTGGCCGCGCGGCTCGGGCGTCGCGTGGCGACGCGCGCCCACGGCCTCGCCGGCGTTCTTCAGGATGTTGGTCAGGGCCTGGCCGATCATGCGCGCGTCGCAATTGACCCAGACCGCCCCGCCCGGCTCGTCGATGACCACGTCGGTCTCGACGTCGACCACCCGCTGGGCGAAGACGCCGGCCCGCAGCAGCTCGGCCACGTCGGCCGGCGCGAAGCGCGGCGCGGGCATGCGGGCGAAGGCCGAGAACTCGTCGACCATCCGGCCGATGTCGCCGACCTGGCGGATGATGGTGTCGGTGCAGCGGTCGAAGGTCTCGAGATCGCCGGTGATGTCCTTGCGGTACTTGCGGCGGATGCGCTCGGCCGACAGCTGGATCGGGGTCAGCGGGTTCTTGATCTCGTGGGCGATGCGGCGGGCGACGTCCTTCCAGGCGGCGTTGCGCTGGGCGGCCATCAGGCGGGTGACGTCGTCGAAGGTCAGGACCTGGCCCTCGGCGGCGTGGCCGGCGGCGCGGACGCGCAGGCGCAGGGTCTCGCCGCCGCGCACGACGTCGATCTCGACCTCGGCGTTGGGGCGGCCCTGGCTGATCTCTTCCAGCACCTCGGCGAACTCGGGGGCGGCCTCGACGAGGTCCTGGCCCACGGCCTCGTCGTCGAGCGCCAGCAGGGCGCCGGCGCGGCGGTTCAGGGCCGAGATCCTGCCTGCGCCGTCCAGGCTGATGACCCCGGCGCTGACGCCCGACAGCACGGTCTCGATGAACTGGCGGCGGGACTCGGCGTCGAGGCTGGCGGCCTTCAGGGCGGCCTGCTGGGCCTGAAGATCGGCCGTCATCATGTTGAAGGCGTTGGACAGGGCCCGGATCTCCTCGGGACCGAGCTCGACATCGACCCGCGCGTCCAGATCGCCGGCCGAGACGCGGCCGGCCGCCTGGACGAGGCCGGAGACGGGCGCGGCGATCGAGTTGGCGGCGGCGATGCCCACCCAGACGGCGGCGACCAGCACCAAGAGGGCCGTCTCGGCGTAGCTCAGGCCGAAGATCGCCTGGATGCGGGCCCGGTTCTCGGCGGCGTCGCGATAGGAGATCAGCGACTCCTCGGACTCGATCAGGTGGGCCAGGATGCCCTTGTCGATCGGCCGGGCGATATAGAGGTAGCCGTCCTCGAAGCCCTTGAGCTTGTAGAGCGCGCGGAACAGGTCTTCGGACACGAAGCGCTGCGAGGTTATCTCGCCTGTGTCGGTCCAGCGGAAGCTGGAGGGCGGCGGGGCCAGGAACGGCGGGGCGTTCTCGGCCTCGGCTCGGGCCAGGATGCGGCCGTCGCGGTCGAGCACGTAGGCGGCCGAGAAGCCGTTGTCGTCGGCGAGGTTCTTCAGGAAGTGGCCGAAGGCGACCGGCGACTCGGCCATGGCCGGGGCGGCGGTGTTCAGCATGCCGGCCATCGGGCCCATGTGCTGGCTGATATAGGCCGTCTGCTCGGAGACATAGGAGCGCGCCACGGTGGCCGAGTTCTCGACCACGGTCGTCACCCGCTTGCTGAACCAGCCGTCGACGCCCCGGTTGACCAGAACCCCGAAGAACAGGGCCACGATCACGGCGGGGGCCACGGCCGCCACCGAGAACAGGCCGACGAAGCGCAGGTGCAGGCGCGCGCCGGCGTCGCTGGAACGGGCGTCGATCAGGTCGAGCAGCCGCCAGCCGACAATGGCGGCGATGCAGAGGATGAGGGCGAGGTTGAAGCCCAGCACCACCAGGATCACGGTGCTGGCCGGTCCGATCGGTCCGGTGGTCGGCGGCGACGAGGCCAGGCCCACGCCGGTGGCCGTGAGTACGGCCGCCAGGGCGTAGCCGCCGCCGAGGACGTAGCGTGACCTCAGAAGCTCACGCCACCAGAGCCGGCTGAAGCGGCGCGGGCGGTCTTCCGATTCCGAAACTGACGGGATCGACGACATCGGGTTGAGTTTAGGGCGGGGTGTGCCCCAAACTCAACACCCATGTGCTGAAAAAGCGTCAGCGCAAATTCCGCTGGTCGCCTAACGGCGGCCGCGGCTCATCTCGACGCCCAGATCCTGGATCTTCTTGCGCAGCGTGTTGCGGTTCAGGCCGAGGATTTCGGCCGCCCGCACCTGGTTACCGCGCGTGGCCGACAGGGTCAGCTGGATCAGCGGACGCTCGACCTCCTGCAGCACCCGGTCGTAGAGACCGGCTGCGGGAACCCCGTCGGGCTGCTCGGCGAAGTGCGAGGCCAGGTGGCGCTCGACCAGGGCCGCAAGCGTGACCGGGCCTTCGTCGGCGCGGGGCGCGGGTGAATGGTCCTGCAGCTCGCGATCGACGATGCGGGCGGTGATCAGCTCCTCGGCGTAGAGGGCGCACATCCGCCGGATCAGGTTCTCCAGCTCGCGCACATTACCGGGCCACGAGTGGCTCTTCATGCGGTCGAGCGCGCTCTGGTCGATGGTCTTGGCCGGCAGGCCTTCGCGGTTGGCGCGCAGCAGGAAGGTGCGGGCCAGATCCGGGATGTCCTCCGAACGGTCGCGCAGCGGCGGCAGGCGCACCGGGGCGACGTTGAGACGGAAGAACAGGTCTTCGCGGAACAGGCCCTGCTGGATCAGGCCGCGCAGGTCGCGATTGGTGGCCGCGATGATGCGGACGTTGGGGCGACGGCCGGTCTTGGGGTTCACGACCGGCTCGGTGCCGTCGATCACGCGCAGCAGGCGGGTCTGGGCGTCGAGCGGCATGTCGCCGATCTCGTCGAGGAACAGGGTGCCGCCGTCGGCTTCCACGAGGCGGCCGAGGTCGCCCTCCCCGCGGCCGAACAGCTCGGTCTCGACCCGCTCGCGCGGCACGGCGGCCAGGTTCAGGACCACGAACTTGCCGTCGCGGCGGCGACCCAGGTCGTGCAGGGCGCGGGCGACCAGCTCCTTGCCGGTGCCGCTTTCGCCGAGGATCAGGACGGTGAGGTCGGCCCCGACCAGGCGGGCGATGGTGCGATAGACCTCCTGCATCGGCGCCGAGCGGCCGATCAGCGGCAGGCGCTCGTCGCGCATGGCGCGGGCCTGGGCCTTGGAGGCCTCGGCGTCGGCCGGACGCGACAGGGCCCGGCGGGCGGCGGCCGTGACGTCGTCGAGGTCGAAGGGCTTGGAGACGTATTCGAAGGCCCCGGCGTCGGCGGCGTTGACCGCGGTCAGCAGGGTGTTCTGCGCGCTCATCACGATGATCGGCAGCTTCGGGCGCTCCTTGCGGATGCGCGGCAGCACGTCGAAGACGTTCTCGTCGGGCATCATCACGTCGGTGACGACGAGATCGCCCTCCCCGTCGCTGACCCACTTCAAGAGCGTGGTGGCGTTGCCGGTGGCCCGGACTTGGTAACCCAGACGAGTGAAGGCCTGGCTGAGAACGAGACGGACCGAAGAGTCGTCGTCAGCGATCAGAATCTTCTTGTTGGCGGCGTTCATCTACTCACGCGTCTCCAAAGGAAGGTTCGGGCGCCACAGGCAGCAGCACGCGGAACACGGTGCGGCCGGGCTCGGATTCGAAATCGATCAGGCCGCCGTGGGCCGTCACGAGCTTGGTGACCAGGGCCAGGCCGAGGCCGGTGCCGTTGGCCTTGGTGGTCACGAAGGGCTGGAACAGGTGCTCGCGCAGGCTCTGGGGCACGCCCGGCCCGTTGTCCTGCACGCGGATCTCGATCGGCGCGCTGGAAGCGGCCTTGCCGTCGGCGCCGCGCACCCGCACGCCCGGACGCCAGGCGGTGTGGATGATCAGCTCGCCACGGCCGTCGCCGCGCATGTGGGCGGCCTCGGAGGCGTTCTTCACCAGGTTCAGGAAGATCTGGATCAGCTGGTCCTCGTCGCCCCAGACCGGCGGCAGCGAGGGATCGTATTGCTCGCGGAAACGCAGGCCGTCGGCGACGCCGTTGACCACCAGCGCCCGCACGCGGTCGAGCACCTGGTGGATGTTGACCGCCTCGCGCGGGGTCGGGGCCTGGTCGGAGAAGGCCTCCATGCGATCCACCAGGCGGCGGATGCGGTCGGTCTCGTCGACGATCAGCTGGGCCAGCGGCTGGTCGGCGGCGCTGGCGCCGGTCTTCAGCAGCTGGGCCGCGCCGCGGATCCCGGCCAGCGGGTTCTTGATCTCGTGGGCGAGCATGCGGCCCAGGCCCACGACCGAGCGCAGGCCGGCGGCGTCGGCGCTGCGCTCGCCGCCCAGCGCGCCCTTGACGTGCAGGGTCAGCAGCACCGAACCGTCGCCCAGCGGCGCAGCGGCGCCGTCGGCCTCGAATGGCGGCTGGCCGAACAAATTGACCTCGACCCCGTGCTCGCGGACCAGCGCGCCTTCGAACACGGCCCGGTCCATCAGCGAGACGAGAACCGAACCAGGCGGCAGGGCGGCGCGGAAGCGGCCGCGGGCCAGCAGCGACAGGCCGTGGCCGAACAGGGCCTCGGCGGCTTCGTTGACGGCCACCAGGGCGCCGTCGCGGTCGACGACCAGAGCGGGCTCGGGGCTGAGCTCGAAGGCGGCGGCCTTCAGGGCGTCCAGCGCGGGACCGGTAATGGCGCGGGCGCGGTCGGTCATGCGGCGATCCTTCCGCCGGCGAGCCAGAGGTCGGCCAGGGCCGCCTCCAGAACAACCGGATCCTCGATGCGACAAAGGCTGGCGCGCGCCTGGCGGCGCGCTTCGGCGCTCTCCGGCCATGGCGCGGCCTCGATGTAGGACGCCAGGTGCTTGCGGAACATCTTCAGGCCCAGGCGGTCGCCGTAGAAGGCGAGGCTGCGACGGAAATGGGTCAGGACGATCGCCAGGCGCTCGTCGGCCTCGGGCTCGACGAAGTCGCGGCCGTCCAGGGCCGCCTCGATGGCCTGAGCGATCCAGGGGCGGCCATAGACGCCCCGGCCGATCATCACGCCGTCGGCGCCGGATTGCTCCAGAGCGCGGCGAGCGCTGTCAGCGTCGGTGATGTCGCCATTGACCAGGACGGGCACGGAGACGGCGTTCTTGACCGGCGCGACGGCGGCCCAGTCGGCCTCGCCCTTGTAGAACTGGCAGCGGGTGCGGCCGTGCACGGTGATGGCGCGGGCCCCGACGGCCTCGGCGCGGGCGGCGATCTCGGGGGCGTTGCGGCTGGCGTCGTCCCAGCCCAGGCGCATCTTGACGGTGACGGGCACGTCGACGGCCTCGACGGCGGCGGCGACCAGGGCCTCGGCCAGGTCCGGCTCGCGCATCAGGGCCGAGCCGGAAGCGGCGCCGGCGGTGACTTCCTTGGCGGGACAGCCGAAATTCAAGTCGATGATCTCGGCCCCGGCTTCAGCCGCCAGGCGGGCGCCGTGCGCCATGTGCTCCGGATCGCGGCCGACAAGCTGTACGACCATCAGCGGCAGGCCTTCGCCGACGGCCGCGCGGCGGACGACGTCGGGCCGGCCCTTCGCGAATTCCGCGCAGGCGACCATTTCGGTGGCCACATATGATGCGCCGAGGCGCGTGGCCGTTTCTCTGAACGGAAGGTCGGAAACGCCTGTCATAGGCGCAATCCACACCCGTCCGGGCACCGTGACGGCGCCGACTGCGAGCTGCTTGCTCATTTTATGATCATCCCCACCGCTGTGTTTTTAGGCACATTGTGCAGCGCAGTAAAGCCCTCCGTTCGCTGGACATGCGCGACGACAACGTTAGACACGGGCCATGACCTTCTCAGCCGTCGTCGTCGCCGCAGGCAGCGGAACCCGTGCCGGACCCGGCCAGGCCAAGCAGTGGCGGGATCTGGCGGGAAAGCCGGTCCTGCGCTGGTCGGTCGAGGCCTTGCTGGCGGCCGGGGCCGCCGATCTCGTAATCGTTACCGATCCCACCATGCAGGACATCCTGGGCGAAACCTTGGCCGGCCTCCACGGCTGGCGGTTCGCGCCGGGCGGCGCCACGCGGGCGCTGTCGGTGCAGTCGGGCCTGGCCGCCCTCGCCCATCGCCCGGTCGACGAGCCCGTGCTGGTGCACGACGCCGCCCGCCCTTTCCTGACCAAGGCCGTCGTGGACGGCGTGCTGGCGGGTCTGGAGACCGCCGACGGCGTGGTTCCCGCCCTGCCCGTGGCCGACACGCTCAAGTACGTTGGCAAGCGCGGCGGCGAGTCGGGAGCGACCACGACGTCGCGCGACGGCCTTTGGCGCGCCCAGACCCCGCAGGCCTTTCGCCGCGACCGCCTGCTGACCGCCTACGCCGCCTGGAACGGACAGACCGAGCCTACCGACGACGCCCAGGTGGTCGAGGCCGACGGCGGCAAGGTCGCCATCTCGGCCGGCGATCCGCTGCTGACCAAACTGACCTATCCGGAGGACTTCGCCATGGCCGAACGGCTGGCGGGCGCGGCCCGCATCACCCGCATCGGCCAGGGTTTCGACGCCCACCGCTGGGGTCCGGGAGAATCGGTGTGGCTGTGCGGCGTCGAGATCGCCCACGACGAGACCCTGATCGGCCACTCCGACGCCGACGCCGGGCTGCACGCCCTGACCGACGCGATTCTGGGCGCCATCGGCGACGGCGACATCGGCGACCACTTCCCGCCGACCGACCGGCAGTGGAAGGGCGCGGCCTCGGACAAGTTCCTGATCCACGCCGTCGACCTGGTCCGCCGGCGCGGCGGCCGCCTGATCAATGTGGACGTGACGCTGATCTGCGAGCGGCCCAAGATCAAGCCGCACCGCGAGGCCATGCGGGCCCGCCTGGCGCAGATCCTCGACCTGCCGCTCGACCGCGTCAGCGTGAAGGCGACCACCACCGAGAAGATGGGCTTCACCGGCCGCGGCGAAGGTCTCGCCGCGCAAGCCGTGGCTACGGTCGAGACACCCCTCTAGAGTGACGCTCAAAGGAGTCGCGGCATGTTTCCCATCGAGATCGAAACCCTGGCCCGACTGCTGATCGACGAGGCGCGCGAGAAGAAGCTGCGCCTGACGGCCGTCGAAAGCTGCACCGGCGGGCTGGTGGCTGGGTCGATCTGCGCCATTTCCGGCGCGTCCGACGTCTTCGAGCGCGGCTTCGTCACCTACACCAACCGCGCCAAGAGCGAGATGGTGGGCGTGCCGGGCGACCTCATCGCCGACCACGGCGCGGTGTCCGAGCCGGTGGCGCGGATGATGGCCGAAGGGGGCCTGGCCAACAGCAACGCCCATGTGGCCGTAGCCATCACCGGCATCGCCGGTCCCGGCGGCGGCACGCCGATGAAGCCGGTCGGCACCGTTCACTTCGCCGTGGCCCGCGCCAACCGCTCGGTCGTCCATCGCCATGAGCATTTCGCCGGCGAGACCCGCGAGGCCGTGCAGATGGCGGCGATCCGTACGGCGCTGGAGATGCTGCGCGAGGCCGTGGCCTGATGCCCGACAGCGCGCCCTCCGACTGGCGGCGGTTCGTCGGGGCGGGCTTCTCGCGGTCGGCCCTGGGCGCGGCGGCCAAGCGCAAGAGCGAGCTGCGGCATGCGGTGCGGGTGTCGGCGGCGGTCGTCGCCGCCTACGCCCTGGCCACGCTGCTGCACCTGCCGCAGGGCTATTGGGCGGTGTTCACGGCCGTCATCGTCGTGCAGTCGAGCCTGGGCGCAACCATCACCGCCTCGATCGAACGGTTCATGGGCACGGTGGTCGGGGCGGCGGGCGGCGCCGTGGCGGCCTGGCTGCACAGCCGCCACCCCGAATGGGGCGGCCCGATCCTGGCGGTCACGGCCGCGGCTCTGGCCTTCCTCGCCGCCGTGCGCCCGGCCTTCAAGGTCGCGCCGATCACCGCCGTGATCATGCTGATCGGCACGACGACCCACATGGACCCGCTGACGGCGGCCTTCCTGCGGGTGGCCGAGATCACCGTCGGCAGCCTGGTGGGCGTGGCCGCCACCCTGCTGATCTTCCCGGCCCGGGCGCACCAGTCGGTGGTGTCGAGCAGCCAGAAGGCGGCCGGCCTGCTGGCCGACCTGCTGTCGCACTACGCCGCCAAGCTGGAAGACGCGCCGAGCGAGCTGGACGCGCGCGAGCACTACGACGAGACCCTGAAGGCCCTGTCGAAGCTGCAGACGGCCATGACCGAGGCCGACCGCGAGACGGCCAGCAAGCTTTCCGACCGCTCGGTGTCGGACGCCCTGCCCCGCACCCTGTGGAGACTGCGCAACGACTGCGTGATGATCGGCCGGGCCCTGCGCGAGCCCCTGCCCGCGGCCAGTCTGGCCCCGCCGACGGCGGCCATGCTGTCGGCCTCGTCGGCCTATCTGCGCGGCGTGGCCCAGAGCCTGTCAGGGAGCGCCCGACCCGACCGCATCGCTTTCGCCGCCGGCCACCAGACCTTCCAGGATGCGGTCGAGGGCATGCGCGACGTCGGGGCGACGCGTGAACTGGGCTTCGACGACGCGGCGCGGACGTTCGGCCTGGTGTTCGCGGTGGAGAACCTGTTCGCGAATCTGGGGGACTTCGCCGATCGCGTCGAGGAGACGGCGGGGAAGCGAGACTAGATTCGGCGCCAAAGCGCACATCATTCGAAATAACGCCGGTTATCTTCGATGGGTCGTCACACATCGAGGAAACGCCTGATGTTGCGCTCGCCTTCGTCCAACATGCCCCTGCGCGCCGGCTGCCTGGCCGTCCTGCTCGCCACGCTCGCGAGCGCCGCCAGCGCCGCCGAACAGCTGGTCATCATTCCCTTCGAGGACGCCAAGTTCGCGCCCGTATCGCCGACGAACCCCGGCGGGGCGCAGATCGCCGTCCTGCGCGGCGACCCGGCCACGGGTCCGTCCGACATGCTGATGAAGACGCCGCGCAGCGAAGGCCAGCTTCACTTCCATACCAGCGACTATCGCCTCACGGTGATCAGCGGCGTCATGAAGCACTGGACGCCGCAGAGCGGTCGCGAGAGCGCCACATCGCTGGGGCCGGGCAGCTACTGGTTCCAGCCGGGCGGACAGGGCCATGCCGACGACTGTCTTTCTGACCAATGCCTGATGTTCATCAGCTGGGCCGGCCCGAAGGACACCAAGCCCTGGACGCCCGCCGTTCCGAAATGAGCAGGCCTCAGACCTTCGCCCCATAGAGCTGCGCCGCGCGCGCTTCGAAGCAGGCGATCAGCTTGTCGACCGCCCGGTCCATGTTGGCCGCCAGCAGGGCGTCGAGCACCTTGGACTTGAAGGCGAAGTCGATGGCGAAGTCGACCGTGGTCCCGTCCGGATGCGGCGAGAACCGCCACTGGTTCGACAGCCGCTTGAACGGCCCGTAGAGCAGGCTGACCGAGACGCTCAGATCCGCCTTGTCGCGGCGGACGCGGGTGGCGAACTTCTCGCGCAGGAACGAGAAGCCGACCTGGGCCTCGGCGTCCAGGCTGGAGACGTCGCCCGACTCGTGAGCGTTCCAGGTGCGCATGGCCGTGATCCACGGCACGAACGACGGATAGGCCTCGACGTCGCCGACGAGCGTGAAGAGCTGTTCGGGCGCGTAGGGCAGCACCCGAGTGACGACGTGGCGGTGCAAGGCTTAGCGAGCCTTGGCGTCTAGGGCCCGGCGGGCCGCCTGCAGCTTGGCGAAGTCCTCGCCCGCATGGTGCGACGAGCGGGTCAGCGGGCTCGACGACACCATCAGGAAGCCCTTGGCCCGGGCGATCGCCTCATAGGCCTTGAACTCTTCGGGCGTCACGAAGCGGTCGATGGCCGCGTGCTTGCGGGTCGGCTGCAGGTACTGGCCGATGGTGATGAAGTCGACGCCGGCCGAACGCATGTCGTCCATCACCTGCATGACCTCTTCCTTGGTCTCGCCCAGGCCGACCATCAGGCCGGACTTGGTGAACTGGGAGGGATCGCGCTCCTTGACCCGGTCGAGCAGGCGCAGGGAGTGATAGTAGCGCGCGCCCGGTCGGATCTTCAGATAGAGCCGCGGCACGGTTTCGAGGTTGTGGTTGAAGACGTCCGGACGGGCGTCGATGACCACGTTCTCGGCCCGCTCCTTGCGCAGGAAGTCGGGGGTCAGGATCTCGATGGTCGTGCCCGGCGCGGCGGCCCGGATCGAGGTGACGACCTCGGCGAAGTGGCGGGCGCCGCCGTCGATCAGGTCGTCGCGGTCGACCGAGGTGATCACGACGTGCTTGAGGCCCATCTTGGCGACGGCTTCGGCCACGCGGCGCGGCTCGTCGGGATCCAGCTGGGTCGGCAGGCCGGTGGTGACGTTGCAGAAGGCGCAGGCGCGGGTGCAGATCTCGCCCATGATCATCATGGTCGCGTGCTTCTGGCTCCAGCACTCGCCGATGTTCGGGCAGGCCGCCTCTTCGCAGACCGTGGTCAGCTTGTGCTCGCGCACGATGCCCTTGGTCTCGTTGTACTGGCCCGAACCGGGCGCGCGGACGCGCAGCCAATCGGGTTTGCGCAGGACCGGCGTATCCGGGCGATTCTGCTTTTCGGGGTGGCGGACGGCGCGTTCCTCGGGACCGCGAGCCTTCAGCGTATCGATCAACGTGACCATGTGGGCCTAGATCGGCCTTCTTGGCCTCCGGATCAAGCTCTCGATCTTGCATGCGGCGCAAAGGCGCGAAATGAGTGGCCTATATGCTTCGCCATGTGCTCGTCCTGCTGCTCGCCCTGCCCCTTTTCGCCTGCGGCGAGCAAGGATCCCGCGCGCCTTTCGCCGACAGCCGGACCCCGCCGGGCCTGGAGCGCCGTTTCCTGCCGCCGAACGGCTGGGCGTGGGGTTATGTCCAGGTCGGCGACGACGCGGTGCAGCGCTACGGCGTCTCGGCCCCGCACGGCGCGCCGACCAGCCAGATCCTGATCCTGACCGACTATGGCGAGAGCGCCGAGACCTGGTTCGAGACCGCCAATGACCTCAACGCCAAGGGCGTGGTGGTGTGGATCCTGGAGCGCCAGGGACAGGGCGGCTCCGAGCGCCTGGCGGGCAAGCGCGAGCGCGGCCACGTGCTCAGCTACGCCCCGGACGTCACGGCGACCAAGGCGATGGTCAAGGCGGTGATCCGCCCCGATGGCCGTCTGCCGTTGACGGTGCTGGGCCAGGGCCAGGGCGGGCTGGTGGCCCTGCGCGCGGCCGAGGAAGGTCTGATGGCCGACGCCCTTGTCCTGTCGGCGCCGACCTTCGACCTGAACGCCCTGCCCGCCCCCAAGGCCCAGCTGATCAAGACCGCCCGGCTGGCGCGCCAGGCCCGGCTGTCGTTCCTGGCCTGGCCGACGGCGCAGGACTGGCGGCGCGACGGTCCCGACGACAAGGCCCAGGGCCTGACCGGCGATCCGGTGCGCGGCGCGGTCAACCACGCCTGGCAGACGGCCAATCCGGATCTGCGGATGGGCGCGCCGAGCCTTGGCTTCTACGCGGCCTATTACGACGTGCTCGACGCTGCCGCCCACGACCTTGGCGGGGTGAAGATTCCCACCCTGCTGCTGGCCGGCGACGCCGATAAGGTGACGCCCTCTTCGGCCCAGGCCAGTGTCTGCAAGGCCCTGGCCGACTGCCGCGAAACCCGCTTGCCGGGCGGGCGCCATGCGCTGCACCTGGAGCGGGATTCGGTGCGGGGGCCCTGGCTGGAGGCCGTGATCCAGACCGTGCGCGGCGCCGGCCGCCGTTCGACCGCCAGACCTTGAGCGGCAAGGGTTTTCACCCCACCTGAAGAACGGGGTTCGATCACGAAACGTGACCGATCTTTGCAAACCCCGCCGGGATCGCTACGCTCCCTGCTCAATCGAACGAGGGCGGAACTCGCGCCTTTGTGGGAGGTTTCGCCGGCATGCCGGTAGTTTTTAAAGCCGAAGACGGCCAAAAGGCGCTCTTCGACGCCCTGATCGACGCCAAGGACAAGTTCGGAGCCAAGAAGCCGATCCTGGAGGACCAGGACCGCAACCCTCTGAGCTACACCGACCTGATCCGGGCGAGCTTCGCCCTGGGCCGCAAGATCGCGGCCATGACCAAGCCCGGCGAGCATGTCGGCGTGCTGCTGCCCTCGGGCGTGGGCGCGGTCGTGGTGTTCTTCGCCCTGCACGCCTTCGGCCGCGTGCCGACCATGCTGAACTTCACGGCGGGCCTGCGGAACATCAAGGCCGCGGTGAAGCTGGCCAACGTCCAGCACGTGCTGACCGCCCACAAGTTCATCGAACTGGGCAAGCTGCACGACGTGGTCGATGCGATCGACGACCTGGCCAAGGTCGTCTACCTGGAAGACGTCCGCAAGACGATCGGCCTGGGCGACAAGCTGTTCGCGGCCGCGGCCGGCGCCTTCCCGCGCCAGTTCCGCAGCCCGGCCAAGCCGTCGGACAAGGGCGTGGTGCTGTTCACCTCAGGCAGCTTCGGCGCGCCGCGCGGCGTGGTGCTTAGCCAGGCCAACCTGGTCTCCAACGCCGCCCAGATCGCCGCCCATATTCCGCTGGATCCGGCCTGGGTGATGTTCAACCCGCTGCCGGTGTTCCACTGCTTTGGCCTGACCGCCGGCGTGATCCTGCCGCTGCTGCAGGGCATGAAGGCGTTCGAGTATCCCTCGCCGCTGCACACCAAGCAGATCCCGCCGCTGATCAAGGACAGCAAGGCCTCGCTGCTGCTGGCCACCGACACCTTCGTCAACCAGTACGCCCGGGCCTCCGAGACCGACGAACTGGGCGGTCTGCAGTTCATCGTCTGCGGCGCCGAGAAGGTGCGCGACGAGACCCACGCCCTGATCAAGGAGCGCTTCGGCGACGTGCCGGTGCTGGAAGGCTACGGCGCGACCGAGGCCTCGCCGGTCATCGCGGTCAACAAGCCGACCGACAACCGCGCCGGTACGGTGGGCGGCCTGCTGCCCGGCATCGAGACCCGTCTGGAACCGGTCGAGGGCATCGCCGAGGGCGGCCGCTTCTACGTGCGCGGTCCCAACATCATGTCGGGCTATCTGCGCGAGGACGGCGGCCTGGACGCCCCCGAGGGCGGCTGGCACGACACCGGCGACGTGGTCACCATGACCGACGACGACTGGATCACCATCAAGGGCCGGGTGAAGCGCTTCGCCAAGATCGGCGGCGAGATGGTGTCGCTGACCGCGGCCGAGGACCTGGCCGTGGCCGTGTGGCCCAACGGCCGTCACGCCGTGATCTCGATGCCCGACAAGAAGAAGGGCGAGAAGCTGGTTCTGGTCACAGACTGCCAGACCGCAACGGCCGCGCCGCTGGTGGCTCACGCCCAAGCCATCGGCGCGCCGGAACTGGCCGTGCCGCGCAAGATCCTGAAGGTCACCCAGGTGCCCGTGCTGGGCAGCGGCAAGACCGACTATGTCGCCATCCAGCGCATGGCCGAGACCGACAGCCAGGCCGCCTGACGGCCCGCCTACGGACCGACGAACTTTCGCCCCTCCCCGGGCGTTTCAGTAGAGCTTGCGGCCGTCGCCTTCTGGCGGCGGTCGACTGCGTGAACCGAAACGACGGAAACGGGAGAGATCCTTGGAACGACTGTACGTCTGGGCCCCGCGGGTGCTGAGCCTGCTGCGCATCATCGCCGCCCTGCTCTTCATGGAGCACGGCCTGATGAAGCTCTTCCACTTCCCGGCCGCCCAGCCCGGCGCGCCCGATCCCCTGCCGCCGCTGCTGCTGGCCGCGGCCGTGCTGGAGGTCGTGGGCGGCGGCCTGCTGGTGCTGGGCCTGTTCACCCGGCCGGTGGCGTTCCTGCTGTCGGGCCAGATGGCCGTGGCCTATTTCCTGGCCCACTTCAGCCAGGGCTTCTGGCCGGCGCTGAACGGCGGCGAGGCCGCGATCCTGTTCAGCTTCATCTTCCTCTACCTGGTGTTCGCCGGGCCGGGGGAATGGAGCGTGGATGCGCAGGTGCGCAAGCGGCCTTAGGTTCCTGGACCCTCCCCCTGAAGGGGGAGGTGTCGGCGAAGCCGACGGAGGGGGATGTGATTGCTCC